>JBJENW010000365.1:0-6111 GCA_051880395.1 Lachnospiraceae bacterium
GGAAACGTCCGCGTAGGAAATCCCCCTCGGTTGAAATATTTTTCGTTAAAGTGCCTAAAAGTGGTGGGCGCGAAAATATAGTGGGAGGTTAATAAAGTAGAATCCGCAAAGACTTACGCTCATATAAGGCGTAAATATGGTGTGAACAGAAATAAGCGTTCGTTTAGAAACCGAAAGAATACGGATTAAAGGTTGATAGGTGCGAAAGGGTATGATAAAATAAAAGAGATAGGAAATAAATTGAAAAGAGGGAAACCAACCATGGCGATAGTGATAAAAAACGGAATAGTGATGGATCCGGCATCGAAAACAGAGAAAAAAGCAGATGTTTTTGTTGCAAAAGGAAAAATCGTGAAAATTGCAGAAAAAATAACGGAAGAAGCGGATCAAGTCATTGATGCCAAAGGGTGTTATGTAATGCCAGGATTTATTGATCTGCATGTGCATTTGCGTGATCCGGGCTTAGAGTATAAGGAGACCATCGAGACCGGAGGAGCGGCAGCGGCTCACGGAGGTGTGACGACCATCGTTGCCATGCCGAATACGAAACCGGTAGTGGATAATCCGGATGTAGTCAATTATATTACAAACAAAGCGGACGTGTTGTCTGATGTGCATGTCCTTCAGGCGGGAGCTGTGACAAGAGGGATGCACGGAACAGACCTTTCTGACATTGAAGGAATGGCAAAAGCGGGAATCGCAGGAATCAGCGAGGACGGAAAATCTGTGATGAATTCCCAGTTGTGCAAAGAAGCAATGCAGAAAGCGGCAGAGTTAAATATACCGGTATTTGCACATTGTGAAGACAGCAATCTGGTAAATGGCGGTGTCATGAATGATGATGAGATCGCGAAAAAATTTGGCTTGCGCGGAATATCAAATTCTGTTGAAAATATTATCATTGCGCGTGATATCATGCTGGCAAAAGATACCGGAGTGGCATTACATTTGTGTCATTGCTCAACGAAAGAAAGTGTGCAGATGGTAAAAGAAGCGAAAGAAGCAGGCATTCGTGTAACTGCGGAAGTCTGCCCGCATCATTTTACATTGACATCTTCGGATATTGTGGAGTTTGATACCAATTATAAAATGAATCCGCCACTTCGAAAAAAAGAAGACGTAGAAGCTTTAAAAGAAGGTTTAAAAGAAGGCATCATGGATATCATTTCGACCGATCATGCGCCACACAGTTTCGAAGAAAAACATAATAGTTTTGAGAGGGCTCCGTTTGGAATCGTAGGCTTAGAGACATCGGCATCTTTGACCTATACGGAACTGGTGAAGACCGGCGTATTGACACTGATGCAGATGGTGGAAAAAATGAGCTACAATCCGGCACAAGTACTTGGCAGTGACAAGGGAGTACTTCAAGAGGGAAGAACGGCGGATATTGTAATCTTTGATACGAATGCAGAGTATGACATTGACCCGTCAACATTTCGTTCAAAAGGAAAAAATACACCGTTTGCGGGACGCCATGTTTTTGGAAAAGTGATGGCGACGATCGTAGACGGAGAAGTGGTATACGATGCGCAGAGAGAAGAATAAGCGCACGCGAGGAAAGGAAACGTTATGATCAACAAATTAATAGAAAAGATAAAAAAGACCAACGCACCGATCGTTGTCGGATTAGATCCGATGATGTCTTACATTCCAGAGCAGATTGTAAAAAAAGCAATCGAAGAAAAGGGCGAGACCTTAGCAGCAGCAGGCGAGGCGATCTGGCAGTACAATAAAGCCATTATCGATGCTACGTACGATCTGATTCCGGCAGTGAAACCACAGATTGCCATGTATGAACAGTTCGGTGTGGAAGGATTGATCGCATTTCAGAAAACCGTGGATTACTGCCAACAAAAAGATCTGGTCGTCATCGGAGATGTAAAGCGTGGAGATATCGGTTCTACTTCCGCTGCATATGCCACGGCACATCTCGGAAAAGTAACCGTTGGAACAACACAGATTCCGGCGTTTCATGAAGATTTTGCAACGGTCAATCCTTATCTTGGAACCGATGGGATCGAACCATTTTTAAAGGTATGCCGGGACGAAAAGAAAGGTATTTTTATCTTAGTAAAAACATCCAATCCTTCCAGTGGAGAATTTCAGGATCGTAAAATTGACGGGAAACCACTGTATGAGTTAGTAGGAGAAAAGGTAGCAGAATGGGCGGATAGCTGTATGGGCGAGGATTACAGCTATGTCGGTGCGGTAGTAGGAGCCACCTATCCAAAGATGGGAAAAGTGCTGCGAAAAGTCATGCCGAAAAGCTATATTCTGGTACCGGGTTACGGCGCACAGGGCGGAAAAGCCCAAGACCTTGTTCCGTTTTTCAATGAAGACGGATTAGGTGCGATCATCAATTCCTCCCGTGGAATCATCGCGGCTTATAAACAGGAAAAATACGCCTCCTTTGGAGCAGAGAACTTCGCAGATGCATCCAGACAGGCGGTAAAAGATATGATAGAAGATATCAACGGTGCGCTTTGCGCATCCAAATAGCAGGGGGTGATGTCATGGCAGACAAAGTAAAAGAACAGGGAATCATTATTCGTCAGGAGGAAATTGCAGATGACGTTTACAGCATGTGGCTGCGTGCAGATCAAATCGCAGCTCATGCAAAGGCAGGGCAGTTTGTGTCCGTTTACAGCAGAGAAGGAAGTCGTTTGCTGCCAAGACCTATCAGCATTTGTGAAATTGATCCGGCGGACGGAGCGTTTCGTCTGGTGTATCGCGTGGTAGGAAAAGGAACCGAAGAGTTTTCCCATCTGCACACCGGTACACATTTGAATTTAGTCGGACCGTTGGGTAACGGATTTCCGAAGAAAGAAAAGAAGGCGTTTTTGATCGGCGGAGGAATCGGAATCCCACCAATGTTGCAGTTGGCAAAGGACTTGAACTGTGAAAAACAGATCATACTTGGATATAAAGATGAGCTGTTTTTATATGATGAGTTTAAGAAACAAGGAAGTGTGTATGTTGCAACAGAAGATGGAAGTTTTGGAACGGAAGGAAATGTCTTAGATGCGATTCGTGAGAACGGTCTGGATGCAGAAATTATCTATGCCTGCGGTCCAATGCCGATGTTACGCGCACTGAAAGAGTATGCTGCAAAGAAAAACATTGAGTGCTGGATCTCTCTGGAGGAAAAAATGGCTTGTGGAATCGGTGCCTGCTTAGGATGTGTCTGTCAGTCGAAAAATAAGGATGCACACTCCAATGTAAAAAATAAACGTATTTGTAAAGACGGACCTGTTTTCCGTGCAGAGGAGGTAGAGTTCTGATGAATACAAAAGTAAATCTGGCAGGTGTCACCTTTAAAAATCCGGTCATGACCGCATCCGGAACCTTTGGCTCCGGAGAGGAATATTCCGAATTTGTCAATTTAAATAAACTTGGAGCCGTTGTGACAAAAGGTGTTGCAAATGTTCCGTGGGAAGGAAATCCGACTCCGCGTGTTGCAGAAGTATACGGCGGTATGTTAAATGCGATCGGACTTCAGAATCCGGGCATCGATCTGTTTATTGAGCGGGATATTCCGTTTTTGAAACAGTTTGATACCAGAATCATTGTAAATGTATGCGGTCATAGCGAAGAAGAATATTTAGAAGTCGTAGACCGTCTGGCGGATCAACCGGTAGATATGCTGGAGATCAATATTTCCTGTCCGAATGTCAAAGAAGGCGGAATTGCGTTTGGGCAGGATCCGAAAGCAGTCGAGCATATCACAAGTGCTGTGAAAAAACATGCAAAACAGCCGATCATTATGAAATTAAGTCCGAATGTGACGGATATTTCTGTGATGGCAAAAGCAGCAGAGGCAGGTGGTGCGGATGCACTTTCCATGATCAACACGCTGACCGGTATGAAGATCGACATCAAGAGACGCTGCTTTGCTTTAGCAAATGAGACCGGAGGCTTAAGCGGTCCGGCAGTACATCCGGTAGCCGTGCGTATGGTCTATCAGGCGGCACAGGCAGTCAAGATTCCGATCATCGGAATGGGTGGTATTTTAACCCCGGAAGATGCGATCGAATTTTTAATTGCCGGAGCTACAGCAGTTGCGGTCGGAACCGGAAATTTCCACAATCCGACTT
The DNA here is from genome assembly GCA_051880395.1 of Lachnospiraceae bacterium. Lineage (GTDB taxonomy): Bacteria > Bacillota > Clostridia > Lachnospirales > Lachnospiraceae > JBJENW01. Next base: position 4,098 of record JBJENW010000365.1, read on the forward strand.
TGACAGAGGAAATCGCAGCCGGAATTGAGGATTATATGCAACAGTATCAGATCGAAGACATCAATGAATTGATCGGATCTGTGCGAAATATTTATAAATAAAAAGTTATTGTTCACACGTTTATCTAATCCGGACGCTCAGAAAGTCTGTCCGCAGGCGTTTCACGCAGGTTCGCCCGCCGAAAAAACATGGCTCCTGCTCCAGTGAGCTATGTTCTAAGATAGCCTAACACTCTCAGGATCGCCTTCGAGCGTAAGGCTATCTAAGAACAGGATCTCACTTGCGCCCGCCAAAATGTTTTTCGGCGGGCGAACCTGCGTGAAACGTCTGCGGACAGACTTTCTGAGCTGTGAAATGGTAATGATGTGTGAACTGTAACAATAAGAATGGGATTTTAGTACTGTTTGCAGAAAAATAATTGACATAATATAAAAAAACAGGTATGCTATTCAAGCGTTGTGCGCATCAAATAGCGACCTGTTTTTTTCGCACAGTAATTTTTAGGAGGAAAAGTTATGATATTTTTAGCTCTACTAGGAAGTATAGTAGCGATCGTCATCGGTTTGATATTTATGCTGATCGCGTATGTATTGATGGGAATATCCCATATGAAAGCATTATCCAGGCTCGGATATGAAAGACCATGGATGGCATGGATTCCGTTTGGGTGTTATTATGCCTGTGCGGATGTAGCGAGTGAAAAGAAAGAGACAGTGACTTTATTTGGAAGTATCCAGATTCCGGCTGTGATCTACAAATGGTGGTGGGTGGCTGTTATCGTAATGCTTTTTTTGCCGATCGGAAAGCTTGCAACTGCCTTATCATTGATAGCCAGAATCGTATTTTTAGGGGATGCATATGCAAATATGTATGCCAGATTAGAGAACAGACCGACACAGGATACACTAGGCGTTGGAATTGTTTCCGGATTTATACCGCTTGTTGCAATCATTAAATTTTTTATCGTGTAAGAATGAAATGTGCATTTGCTTTTTGCAGATGCACGTTTTTTATTGACGATCAAAAACAGGCAGTCATGCGGGTGACAAGACACCGGTGTTTTTCAGCTTGGAAGATGTAGCAAAAGAATCGCATGAAAGGTTCGGTCTTCGGTTTTATAGTAATAATGACTTTCTCCGCAGTGTGCGGTCAGGATTCGCTGTACGCTTTTTAGTCCATAGCCATGTTCCTGCGGATTCGGTTTGGTGGAGGGCAGTTTTCCTTTGGGAGTAAACGGGTCTGCGGCACAGGAATTGACAACGGTTAGGATGACAAACGGTCTGTCGGGAGGGCGTTTGACTGTGACATCGATAAAAGAATCCGGGACTGATTTTGCGGCAGTCATCGCGTTATCCAACAGGTTGGAAAAGAGAGCAGTGATTTCGTAATCGGATAAGAAATCCACCGTTTTGCTGCGGATATCGCATCGAAAGTCGATCGTTTCCTTCTGACACAGACTTTTGTATCGATTTAAAATGGCATTAAGTATACGATTGTCACACACCTGCACCGATTCGCTTAGTCCGGATGACAGGGACAAGTCTTTGAGATAGTCGGCAATCTGTTGATTTTCACCGTTTGTATTCAAGGCAGCGATCGTGTTCAGGTGCTTTTTGATGTCATGTATGAGAATCTTCTGATTTTCGTTTTGCTTTATCTGCATTTGGTAGTATTGGGTAAAATCCGTCTCTTGTTGTAGCTGAAGTTTTAGTTGCAGTACTTCGGCTTTTTTTCTGGTCATACAGATAAAAAAAGAATACAATCAAGTTAATGACTAACAGAAAACAGGTACTTAAAATAAGGAGCTTCGTTGTTAAATCCGACATAGAAGTTTTTAACCTATTATAGCAAGAAGTCCCCCACTTCTAAAAGTGGGGGATGAATTGCGTCCACCACAAGATGTTGACCTGAAAAATAAAACATGCTACCATAAAAACAGTCAATAAAAAGAAAGGCGAGAAACAGATGGCAAACAAAGCATATAAATTCAGAATCTATCCGAACAGCGAACAAA
>JBJENW010000366.1:0-34639 GCA_051880395.1 Lachnospiraceae bacterium
TTAGCGCGTCAGATTGTGGCTCTGAAGGCCCAGGGTTCGAATCCCTGTATCCACCCTTTATTTTAAAAATATGGGATATTAGCTCAGTTGGTAGAGCACTTGACTTTTAATCAAGTTGTCCGGGGTTCGAATCCCCGATGTCTCACTAATGGGAAAGTGGAAATATCAAGATAATGATATTTCCATTTTTTGTTTAAATTTAAGTATTTTGCTTACTGCCTTGTATCAAAGATTCAAATATGATATTCTTTGTATCAGAAAGATACGATTAGAGGAGGAAGGCAGAATGACTTATCAGGAAGTGTTAGAGCATGCACGAAAAACAATTGGGGATCTTTGTAAAGCTTGTCCGGAATGCAATGGGCGTGCCTGTGGGAATACAATACCGGGACCGGGAGCAAAGGGAATCGGGGATACAGCGATTCGAAATTATGAAAAATGGAAAGATATTCGATTGAATATGGATACATTAGTAGAAAAACGACCGATAGATCTGAAGACAGAATTTTTTGGGAGAACATTTGCATATCCATTTTTTGCGGGACCGGTTGGAGCAGTAAATCTGCATTATGGGGAAAATTACAATGACAGCACTTATAATGCAATTTTAGTGTCTGCCTGTGCGAAAGAGCAGATTGCGGCATTTACCGGTGATGGAACGGATCCAGAAGTAATGAAAGCAGCAACAAGGGCGATTCATGCGGTTGGGGGAAACGGAATTCCAACCGTAAAGCCATGGAATATGGATACGATTCGGGAAAAAATGAAACTGGTAAAGGAATCAGGGGCATTTGCGGTGGCGATGGATATTGATGCGGCCGGATTGCCATTTTTAAAAAATATGAATCCGCCGGCTGGTGCAAAATCAGTGGATGAATTAAAGGGAATCATCAAAGAAGCAGGTCTTCCGTTTATTGTAAAAGGTGTGATGACAGCAAAAGGCGCTTTGAAAGCGAAAACAGCAGGGGCATCGGCAATTGTGGTATCAAATCACGGCGGACGTGTATTGGATCAATGTCCGGCTACCGCAGAGGTCTTGGAGGAAATTTCGGAGGCAGTGAATGGTTCCATGAAGATTTTTGTAGATGGAGGAATTCGAAGCGGAGTAGATATTTTCAAAGCACTGGCACTTGGAGCGGATGGTGTTTTGATATGCAGGCCATTTGTGACAGCGGTATATGGTGGTGCAGCTGAGGGAGTCAGCTGCTATATTCAGAAATTAGCGGGTGAACTGCGGGATACGATGGAGATGTGTGGAGCATCTACAATCGCAGAGATTACGCGTGATATGGTGCGTGTCTGCAAATAAAGGCGCAAGGGAGATTCTGAAAGAACATAATAAGAAAGTGGAGGAAATGGAAGTATGAATATGGAGTTTTTACGGCAACTGCCGACACCACAGCAGTTGAAGGAGGAATTTCCGGTCAGTGAGAAAATTGCAGCAGTAAAAAAAGATAGAGATGCACAAATTCGCGATATCATTACTGGAAAATCAGATCGTTTATTATTGATCATTGGTCCATGTTCGGCGGATCAAGAGGATGCGGTGATTGATTATATTCTGCGGCTGCGCGAGGTACAGGAAAAAGTTAAGGATCGAATTTTTGTCATACCACGGATCTATACAAATAAACCAAGAACCATCGGAGTGGGATACAAAGGCATGCTGCATCAGCCGGACCCGGAAAAAGCAGAGGATATGTTAAAGGGAATCATTGCGATTCGAGAACTTCATACGAGGGCGATCGAGGAGACCGGATTTACCTGTGCTGATGAGATGTTGTATCCGGAAAATCACAGATATTTGTCAGATCTTTTGTCGTATGTGGCAATAGGAGCACGTTCAGTGGAAAATCAACAGCACCGTCTGACAGCGAGCGGGCTGGAAATTCCGGTTGGAATGAAGAATCCGACTGGAGGAGACATTTCTGTCATGCTGAATTCTATTACGGCGGCGCAGAGTGGTCATACGTTTTTGTACCGTGGCTGGGAAGTGAAGACAAAGGGAAATCCGTATGCTCATGCAATCCTGCGCGGGTATGTGGATAAGTTTGGCAGAAGCATGCCGAATTATCATTATGAAGATCTTCAGCATCTGCTGGAATCGTATGCAGAAGATGAGTATGAAAATCCGGCAGTGATTGTGGATGCAAACCATGCGAATTCTGGAAAAAAATACTTAGAACAGATTCGAATCTGTAAGGATGTGATGCATAGCTGTAAGATGTCTGACGATGTGCGTCATATGGTAAAAGGGCTGATGGTGGAAAGTTATATCGAAGACGGAAACCAGAAGATCGGAGATGGTTGTTATGGAAAATCAATCACAGATCCGTGTCTGGGTTGGGAGAAAACAGAAAAGTTGATTTACGAACTGGCAGATTTATGGTAAGGAAAAACCGCTCATTCAAAAATGAAATGGGCGGTTTTTCCTTTTCAATCAATTATTGTTGGAACAAATCTGCGATATTTTTTAATCGATCGATGTTCTGTTGGGTTTCTGCTACTAAAGAAGTATTTCCATGAACGATCGTGTTGACATCCTGAGTTTTCTGTGCAATATCAGTGATACTTTCTGCCGATTCCTCTACGGTGGAACTGACATCGTTGACTGCGTTTTCGATATCGTTGATGGACTTGCTAAGCGTTTGAATCTCTTCGTATATTTCGGACATATCATTTTCAAACATAGAAGCATCCTCGGTATACTGTTTTGCAACACCCATGAATGTCTCATAATCTTTCAGAACGGTGGTTTCAAGGAAAGAAATACTGTCCTTTAAGCAGTCACTCATGCTGCCGGTGGCATCATTGACATCTTTGATAATGCCCTGAATGTGAGCAACGGTATCAGAGGTCTGGGTTGCAAGACTACCGATTTCTCCGGCAACAACGGCAAATCCTTTTCCAGCTTCTCCGGCACGGGCAGCCTCAATGGAAGCATTTAAGGCCAGAAGGTTTGTCTGGCTGGAAATATCGAGAATAGTCTGAGCCAGTTGATTGATCTGTTCGACAGCCTTTGACTGTTCGATCGCAATGGAAGAACGCTTTTGCACGTCTTCATAAATCGCAATTGTTTTTTCACTGGCTTTTTCTGTGGCATTGCCTAAATCTGTGGCGCGTTTTCGGATTTCTGTTGAGGATTCTTTTCCGGCAGCTGAGCGTTCTTGAATGGATTCGGCTCTTGCGCGAATATGGTCGATGGTCTGGTCGACGGTCGTCATAGTGGCAGCGGTTTCCTCTGTTGCGGCAGCAACTTCCTGTGTGAGTTCGGAATTTTGGTTGCATTTTTGTTCTACTTTTGTGGTAGAATCGGAAAGGCGCTGCATGGTGTCCTCTAGTTGTTGGTATGTAAGAGTTATATTTTCGGCCATAGAGCGCAGACTTGTTCGCATATTACGAAGGGATTGTGCCATGCGGGCCGTTTCATCTTTCTTTTTGAACAGAACTTCATTTGCAGGATCTTTTGTAAAGCGAAATTCCGATGTTTCTTTCATAATGTGATCAATGCGGCTGATTGGTTTGGTGATGCTGAATCCAACAAAAATACCAATGGATGCGGCAAGCAATAAGGCGATGGCACCTGCAATGGAAATATCGTTTTTGATGGAATCAGCTTTGCTATGTAAATCTGACAGAGGGGCGATCATAGCAAAACGCATCTGATTGTCCAAAATCCGATAACATAGTGCATTTTTTTGACCACGATACGAGTAATTCTGAATTTTTCCTTCTTTGTCATTTGATTTTAGTTGGGATTCTAGTGTAGACAAAGCAGGATCTTTTTCACTGAGTATGGTACCGGAATCTAAAGATGGATGATGTAAAATGGTGCTGTCTTCTTTGGTTAAAAAAGCATAGCCGTTTTGGAAAACTTTTGCCTGATCAATACTTTTGGTAAAGGCGCTAAAATCAATATCCATGCCGATAATTCCATAGGAAACATCATCAATGTAAATGGGAATGACATACGAAATCATATAGACATTGATGTTGGAATTCATATATGGGTCCATCCAAGTAGCTTTCTTGTTCTGTACAGGAATATAATACCATCCAACGTGTTCGGTGTCGCTAGGCTCGTAATTGGAAAAGTCAGTGGGCGTGACACTTTCGAAGTCACTGTCCGTCGAATTTCGGGTAAAAAATAGTCCGCTGGTCGGTTCTGTAAAATCCGGATTGAAACGGATATATGCAGTAAGAGCACCGTCGGTGTTTTCTGCACTTTTTAATAAAATACTTTCCATCTCTTCTGTATAAGCTTTTACACAGGACGGATCCGTTTTGAATTTTTGTGTATCATCCAGCTTTTCAAGCGCAATATCATAGACGGTATTTACAGATTGAGAAATTCGCTGCATCATAGAATTTAAAATTTCACTATGGTTTTCGCATTCAGAAAGCATTTCCTCTTTGGAAGCCTCATCAAAGCCGTCTTTACAGTGAAAATAACTGATGGCATCGCAGACCGTCACAGATAATAAAGAACATAAGATTACAACAGCAATTACTTTTGTTTTAATGGATTTCATGGCTATCTCCTCGTTTCTAATGTTTATTCAAGATGCAGGCAAAGTTTCGCGTGCAAAGTTTCTAAGATATATTTCGGCAATCTGAAAAGAGAAAATTAGGATAAAATGCAGGAAGTTTATTCTATAGGAAGACAGCTTGTATGCAACTTTTAAATATGGTACAATCTTTTTGAAATGTAGTAGTATATATAGTTGAAATGAGGTTACTTTTGAAATGATAAATAGAAAAAAAATACTGCTGATACTTTTGAGTAGTGTGTTGATCTTGCAGCAGTCATCCTGCATGGCGGTGACAGGTACCGTTAAAGCGGCGGGGGAAGAAAAGACAGATATTGTACAACTAGTGAATCAGGAATTAAGTGAGATGCGGGGAAAAGAATTTTGTCTGGGAATAACAAATTCTATTTTGGCAGATCAAAAGCAGTTGGTACAGATAACCAAAGAAATCAAAAATGAAGGAAAACAAAAGAGAAAAACGGAAGATATTTACTCTTTTTTACAGGGACCAAAAGCATGGAAAGGAAAAACGGAGTGGTCCGGAGAATGGTATAAGATGGAATTTTCAGGGAGAAGATTTGGTGCATATGGGTGTGGATTTTGTTGTATGGCAAATATTTATAGCACAATGAGTCCATATGAAGCATCTCCGATTGGCTTATTTCAAAGAGCCACACAGGTGACACCTTATTATCCTTCGTCCGAAAGTGGTGCGATTGGCTGGGAACATATCAAACAGACCATGGATTCCTGCGGTTTTACGACGGAACTTTCGCACAAGCCGAGGACGTATAAAAAATTTCAAAAAGAGATGAAAAAAAATCCGACCATGATTGTTTTGGTCAGCAGTGTGAATGATGCGACTGTCTGGCAGAATACGCCGGGGCATTATGTGAATATCTGGGATTATAATGAAAAAACAGATGATGTGTTTTTGGCGGAGCCAGGATCACCGGAAAAGAATCGGACACGTGTGTCACTGCGGTATGTATACCAAGCGTTGAAGACGTCAAGTAATTATCAATATTTGACCGTGAAAAACTATCAGGAAGAAAAGAATACTTGGAAACAGAATGGGATTGCAGAAAAATGGCGAAAGCCAAAAAAGAAATAGAAAGAGGAAAAATATGGGAAGAGAGAAATATTTAATTGCAAACACGACCAGGCAGCAGAGAGAAAAAATTGTGAGGGATGCGCTGGAATATAGCGAAATCGGATGCGAGAGCTGTGAATCAGCGCTTGGATATGAGATGTATGAGCCGTATATAGAGGGAAAGATGGAACTTTTTGAGATCACACAGCAGTTCAACCGTGCCTTTGTAAAAGCGGGAGAGGAAATGGAACGTCCATCCTGTGGCATGGGGATTCGCAGATAGGAGGATGTATGGAAGAATGCAGATCCTATGTGGAGAAAATATTAAATGAGGACGTACATCGTATCATCTTTAGCAGTCCGGCGAAATCAGATACAGACTATCGCCGGATTGAGATACAAAAAAATGGAGGTGGGTATCAGGCGGAAAAACGGACGGAGAAGCAGGTCTTTCATGAAAATTTCGGGGAAGAAGATTTGTTGGAAAAATGTGTATCTTTTATCGAAACGAAAGGTTTCCGTCAGATGAATGCGTTTAGTACGCAAAGTGAACAGAGTTTGAAAATCTCGAAAAAGGGAAAGATTTTGTATCACAGGCACCGCTGTGTGCAGCCGGTAAAGGAAAAACAGACACATAACCGGCAGAAAAAATATCGTCTTATGGAGGGAACTGTGGTGCCGCCGTTAGTCGATATGGGGGTGTTTACCGCAGATGGAAAAGTGGTGCCGTCGATGTACGATAAATACCGACAGATCAATAAATTTTTACAGTTTATCGAGGAAGCCGTGGATAAGGCAGGACTGCAGAAGCTGCATATCATTGACTTTGGATGCGGAAAATCGTATCTGACATTTGTGGTCTATTATTTTCTGGTGTATGTCAAGCAGGTGCAGGTAGAGATGATCGGACTTGATCTGAAAGAGGGCGTGATCGAAAAATGCAATGCGGCGGCTGAAAAATACGGGTATGATCATCTGAAATTTGAAGTGGGAAATATTGCGGGCTATCAGCCACAGACGGAAATTGATATGGTGATCTCTCTGCATGCCTGCAATACGGCGACCGATTTTGCATTGTTTAATGCGATCACCTGGAAAGCAAAAATGATCATTTCGGTTCCATGCTGCCAACAGGAATTGTGTGCGCAGATGGATAGTGAAACACTTCCGATCGTGCAGCGATATGGGATCATCAAAGAGCGAACCGCTGCTTTGATGACCGATGCGATCCGGGCAAATCTTTTGGAATATTGTGGGTACAAGACACAGGTGCTGGAATTTGTGGATCTTTCCCATACGCCGAAAAATCTGCTTTTGCGAGCGGTAAGATCGAATATCAGCAAATCACATAAAAAACAAATGCAGCAGGAAGTGGAAGCGCTCTGTGAGTGTTTTTCATTTGAACCGACGCTGCGAAATCTATTGAAAGAGGCAGGAATTTATGAACTCTAAAGGAAATGTATCAACAAAAACACAGGGAATCTTTTTTATTATCATGGCAGGTTTTTTCTTTGCATTGATGACCTTTTTTGTACGGTTGTCTGGCGATCTGCCGACGATGCAAAAGGCATTGTTTCGAAATCTGGTGGCGGTTGCCGTCAGTGCCGTGATGCTGAAAAAAGAGCATATCAGCTTAAACATTGACAAACCGTGCAGGATACCACTGTTTTTGCGCTGCTTTTGCGGTACAGCGGGACTCATCTGCAACTTTTATGCGATCGACCGTCTGAACATCGCGGATGCAAATATGTTAAACAAACTTTCACCGTTTTTTGCGGTTCTTTTATCCGGCTGGATCTTAAAAGAAAAAGCAAATAAAGTGGAATGGGCAACCATGTTCCTGGCATTTGCGGGCGCATTGTTTGTCATGAAGCCGTCGTTTCATATGGAGTTTGTCTATGCTCTGATCGGTGCACTTGGCGGATTTGGTGCAGGAATGGCGTATACGTATGTGCGGAAATTGGGAAAAATGGGAGTGAAGGGACCAATCATCGTCTTTTGCTTTTCGGCTTTTTCCGTGCTCGTGACGCTGCCGTTTACGATCGCAGGTTATCAGCCGATGGAACCGAAACAGCTACTGAGTCTTTTGATGGCGGGGGTGGCTGCGACAGGAGGACAGCTTTGCATTACGACTGCTTACACGAAGGCGCCGGCAAGAGAAATTTCGGTGTTTGATTACTGTCAGATTTTGTTTGCAGCATTACTGGGATTTGTCTTTTTCCATGAACTGCCGGATGTCTGGAGTGTGATCGGGTATATTATTATTATTGGAACAGCAATCTTAAAATGGTACTATAATTTAAAATATACAGAACCAACATAAATAGTGTGTTTCAAGTGTGTATAGGAAAACAGGAGGGGTGCATATGGTAGATTATACAGAGGGAAGCGGAAAACAATATCATATTCAGACGTGCGCAGAGGATATAGGACGCTATGTCATTCTGCCCGGAGATCCAAAGCGCTGCGAGAAGATCGCAGCCTTTTTGGATGATGCAAAAAAAGTGGCGGATAACCGGGAATTTGTGACGTATACCGGATTTTTGGACGGCACAAAAGTCAGTGTCACATCCACCGGAATCGGTGGGCCTTCTGCGGCGATCGCCATAGAAGAACTGGTACACTGTGGGGCGGATACATTCGTGCGCATCGGAACGTGCGGCGGCATGGCATTGGATGTGAAAGGCGGTGACGATGTGATTGCGACCGGAGCCATTCGGATGGAGGGAACGACGCGGGAATATGCGCCGATCGAATACCCGGCTGTGGCAAATATCGAGGTTGTGAATGCACTCATTGAAAGTGCAAAAGCGCTGGGACACACCTATCATGTAGGGGTGGTACAGAGCAAGGATTCGTTTTATGGGCAGCATGAGCCGGAAAAAAAGCCGGTCGGGTATGAACTGCAGGCAAAATGGGAAGCATGGAAAGCGATGGGATGCCTTGCCTCTGAAATGGAATCTGCGGCTCTGTTTATTGTAGGGAGTGCGCTGCATGTTCGCGTGGGAACTGTGCTGCTTGCGATTGCAAATCAGGAAAGGGAGAAAGCCGGATTATCAAATAGACAGATACATGGAACAAAAGCAGCAGTAGAAGTTGCAGTAGGAGCGATTCGACGATTGATCCGTGAAGATGAAGAAAAAGAAAAAAGTCGTCGATAATAAAATAGAATCACTCAATGAAGGTTTGAAAGGAGAAGCACGTATGACACAGACACCGACACCGCATAATGCGGCAAAAAATGGAGAGATTGCAAAAACAGTTTTCATGCCGGGAGATCCACTTCGGGCAAAATATATCGCAGAGACCTATCTTTCGAATGTGACCTGCTTTAATCAGGTGCGAAATATGCTTGGATATACAGGAACTTATAAAGGAAAACGTATTTCTGTGATGGGAGCTGGCATGGGGATGCCGTCACTTGGAATTTATACCTATGAATTGTTTCATTTCTATGATGTGGATACGATCATTCGCATTGGCTCTGCAGGCGGTCTGCAGCCGGATCTCAAAGTGCGTGATCTGGTGATCGCGATGGCGGCATGTACCGATTCGAATTATGCAGCGCAGTATCAGCTTCCGGGGACATATGCACCGGTAGCAAGTTATCCGTTGCTTCGAAAAGCCGTGGAGGTGGCAGAACAGAAGCAGATTTCGGTTCATGTTGGAAATGTACTCTCTTCGGACCATTTTTACGACGCAGATCCGAATGCAAAAGAAAAATGGCGGGATATGGGCGTCCTTGCGACCGAGATGGAAGCGGCAGCACTTTACATGAATGCAGCGGAAGCAAAAAAGCAGGCATTGTGTATCTTGACGATTTCGGATCATATTTTTACAGGGGAATCTTTAAGCGCCGAGGAACGTCAGACCAGTTTTCATGAGATGATGGAAGTGGCGCTAGAGCTTGCGTAGGAGGAAAAAGTGATGTTATGTGAAAGTGAAAAGAAGAGAATGGAACTGATTGACGCGGCTTTGATGCAGTTACCGCTCGCATATGCGCCATATTCCGGATTTCAGGTTGCGGCAGCAGTTTTGACAGAACAGGGAAATATATATACTGGCTGCAATATTGAAAATGCAGCGTACGGACCGTCTGTCTGCGCGGAACGCACGGCCATCTTTAAAGCAGTGAGTGAAGGCGAACGGGAATTTCGGGCAATTGCGATCGTCGGGGGAAAAAATGGAGTTGTGACAACGTTTTGTCCGCCGTGCGGAGTCTGTCGTCAGGTCATGCGGGAGTTTTGTGATCCACAGGAGTTTGAGATCATCTTTGCAAAGAGTCAGAGTGAGTATCAGATCTATACGTTACAGGAATTGCTGCCGCAGAGTTTTGGACCGGAACTTTTATAGAAATGAGGGGGACTATGCATACACCGAAAAAATATAACCGTATTTTTACGATCGTTTTGGATTCGCTTGGCATCGGTGCGATGGCGGATGCAGCGGATTATGGGGATGCAGGGGCGGATACACTGGGGCATATCGATGCCTCGGTAAAGACACTTCAGATTCCAAATCTGCAGGCACTGGGCCTTGCAAACCTGCATCCGTTGTGCCATGCAGAGGGGACAACACATCCGCTTGCCTGTCATGGAATCCTGCACGAGGCGAGTACCGGAAAAGATACGATGACCGGCCACTGGGAGATGATGGGAATCCGGACAGAGGTGCCGTTTCGTACATTTACCGATACGGGATTTCCGCCGGAATTGATTCGGGAGCTGGAAAAGGAGACGGGACGAAAGATCATCGGAAATAAAAGTGCCAGCGGAACCGAGATCTTAGAAGAACTTGGAGAGGAAGAAATCAAAAAGGGAAATCTGATCGTCTACACATCGGCGGACTCGGTTCTGCAGATCTGTGGAAATGAGGAGACGATGGGGTTAGAGACCCTTTATCGATATTGTGAGATCGCAAGACGCCTGACGATGAAAGAGGAGTGGAAAGTCGGCCGCGTGATCGCACGGCCGTATACCGGAACGAAAAAAGGCAGTTTTAAGCGAACAGCAAATCGGCATGATTATGCACTGCCGCCATCCGGGAAAACGGCTCTGGATGCTTTGAAAGAAGCGGGGTATGACGTGATCTCCATCGGAAAGATCCGTGATATTTTTGACGGGCATGGAATCACAAAAGCACTGAAGTCCAAAAGTTCCGTACATGGAATGGAACAGACCGCTCAAATGGCAGAGGAAGACTTTCAAGGACTTTGTTTCGTGAATCTCGTGGATTTTGATGCTCTCTGGGGACATCGGAGAAATCCTATTGGTTATGCGAAAGAGCTGGAAAAATTTGATGTCGGACTTGGGATTCTTTTAAAAAAGCTGCGGCAGGATGATCTTTTGATCTTAACAGCCGATCACGGCAATGATCCGACGTACAAAGGGACGGACCATACGCGGGAAAAAGTCCCGTTTCTTGCATATTCCCCTTCCATGAAAGAGGGCAGACGATTGCCGGAACTGGATACATTCGCGGTCATCGGGGCGACGATTGCGGATAATTTCGGAGTTGTGATGCCGGAGGGGACGATCGGACATTCGATATTGGAATTATTTTAGAATAAAAAACCGGACTCGAAAGAGTCCGGTAAAATATACGGGCAACAGGACTTGAACCTGCACGGTCTCCCACTAGAACCTAAATCTAGCGCGTCTGCCAATTCCGCCATGCCCGCAAAACAAGATTTATTATAAAGGAAGAGGCAGAGAATGTCAAGCAGCCTTTTTTTAAATATTTCGAAGAAACACTAAGGTATTTTTGGATTTTTTACGAAATAATATAGAGGGATTTTTCAGGCTTTCGAACATGAGGGCTCATATAAAGAAAAAGTGTGAGGTGTGGGTATGAAAAGACCGGTAATTTTAGTGGTGGAGGACGTCGAAGTCTATGCGAAGATGGCGCAGGATATTTTTAAAGAAGAATATGAGGTACAACTGGCACAGGATGGGCAAAAGGCAATTACGTTGTTAGAGAGTGGAGTGCATGTAGATGTAATACTTTTGGATCTGATCATGCCGGGGATGGATGGTTTTGGTGTGTTGCGCTATTTAAAGAAAAATGAAAAATTTTGTAAGATCCCGGTCATTGTCAATACCACGGACGGGTATGAAAAAAACGTAATGAAGGCATTAGAATTGGGAGCCATCGATTTTGTGACGAAACCATATAATCCGGAAGTCATGCGAAAAATCGTAAAAAATGTTTTAAAAAAGATCGTCATAGAACAGAGCCGGCTGCAAGATTCCATTGATGAGCAGAATTTTCAATTGGAAAGCTTTTATAATACCATGCCGGGAGGCGTTTTGATATTAGAAGTGGCAGAACAGTTAAAGGTTCGGTTTTGTAATGAAAACTGCAGCAGGGTCTTTGGAAGAAATAAGAAAGAAATTTTGAATCTGTATAAAGAGAACTTGTTGTTGTGCGTAGATTCTGAAGATCAAGAACGTTTTTGGAAAGAAATAAAGGAATCGGCAGAGGAACATCGGATGCTTGAAACTAAGATTCGAATTTTACATGCAGATGGTAACAGGCGAAATGTACGTGTGGATATGTGCTTTTACTGTCGGGAAGAAAGACTGCTTGCGAATGCAATCTTTTTGGATATTACAAAAGAAGTCGAGGCAGTGAGAGACTCGCAAAAGGCGGCAAAAGAACTTCGGTTTCAGACACGACATGACCGTTTGACGGGAATTTTTAATCAATGGACGTTTTGCGAAGAGACAGAAAAGATGCTTCGAGACTATCCGGATGAAGAGTTTGTTCTGGTACATATGGATATTGAACGATTTAAAGTCGTAAATGATCTGTTGGGCGTGAAACGTGCGGATGCGATTTTAAAGTATGAAGCAGATGCAATTAAACAGGAAGTGGAAAAATTAGATCATGGAACGTATTGCCGGTGCATGGCGGATAAATTTGCAGTCTGTATTCCGAAAAAAGCGTTGTATGCGAGAAAACTGGTCAGTCAGCGTTTGCTTGAGGAGCAGGGGCTTAGTTTTCGGTATTGCTTGCGATTTTCGTACGGAATTTATGCGATTACAGATCGAAACATTTCGGTTGTACAGATGATCGATCGTGCGGCAATTGCAGGTGAAACAATCAAATATAATGTGAATGAGTATTTTGCGATTTATGATGAAAAGCTCCGCAAAAAGATGTTGAACGAACAGCAGATCGTAAGTGAGATGCGCACGTCTCTGCAGAATCATGAATTTTGCGTGTATCTTCAGCCGGTTGTGGATGCAAAAACGGATCAGGTTGTAAGTGCCGAGGCATTGGTGAGATGGAAACATCCTGTTCGCGGTTTGATTCCACCGAATGAATTTGTTCCATTGTTTGAGAAAAACGGATTTATTGTAGAATTAGATAAATTTATGCGAGAGTCGGTGATGGATCTGATCGAAGAACGTCAAAAACAGGGAAAACGAATGGTACCGATTTCTGTAAATTTGTCGCGTGTCAATTTTTACAATCCGCATTTTTGTGAAGAATTGATTGAGGATATCGACAAGCGTGGAATCGATCATTCGATGATTAAATTTGAAATAACCGAGAGCACATGTACAAATGATACGGATATGGTATTAAATGTAGTGGAACGCTTGAAAAAAGAAAAAGTGAAAGTTTTAATGGATGATTTTGGAAGCGGGTATTCTTCTTTGAATATGTTGAAGGAAGTGCCGGTGGATGTCTTAAAAATTGATATGCGGTTTTTACAAGATATTGAGAAGTCAGAGAAAGCGGCAAATATTGTTGGTTCGGTCATCGAAATGTCAAAAAAACTGGATATGGAAGTCATTGCGGAAGGTGTAGAAACGGACGGACAAAAAAAGATTCTGATGGAAAGCGGGTGCTCGAATATTCAGGGATTTTATTATTCAAGACCGCTGCCGATTCAGGAATTTTTAAAACTGTTATAATGCCATGAGATTTGCGGAAAAACGATTGACTTTCTTTTAGAGTTTATTATATAATTACATACAGTGTGAAAAGAGAAGATTTGAGTGTGCAGGAGAGCTGTATGCTTGAATCTTTTTCCGTATACAAAGAAAGTATGACTGGTAGAACGTTTGGGATTGGAGAAATGGAGATGGCAGAACGGTTAAAATTATATGGATTTAATAATCTGACAAAAACATTAAGTTTTAATATCTATGATGTTTGTTATGCAAAAGAACAGCGAGAGCAGCAGGATTATATTGCCTATATTGATGAGCAGTATAATTCGGAACGTCTGGTCAATATATTGTGCAATGTAACAGAAATGATCGGAGCACATGTATTGAGTGTCTCCAAGCAGGATTATGAGCCGCAGGGAGCAAGTGCAACGCTGCTTTTGGCAGAGGATTCGATGTTTCAATCAAGAAGCGGAGGAACGCAGCAGACAAGAAAAATGCCACAGTCAGAGGACGTGATGGCACATTTAGATAAAAGCCATATCAGTGTGCATACCTATCCGGAGTATCATCCCGAAACCAGCATTGCTACATTTCGTGTCGATATCGATGTGGCAACCTGTGGGCAGATCACACCACTTTCTACACTGGATTATCTGATCGGAAGTTTTGATTCCGATATTATTACTATGGATTATCGCGTACGTGGATTTACACGGGATGTCGATGGAAAAAAATTGTTTATGGACCATAAAATGACATCTATACAGGATTATATTGACGATGAAATTTTGGAAAAGTATGATGCAGTAGATATGAACGTCTATCAGGCGAATATCTTTCATACCAAAATGCTGATCAAAGAGATGGATCTGCAGAATTATTTATTTAAGACAGATGCGTATGAATTACCGCCAAAGGAACGCCTCGCGATCAGCAACAGTCTGCGGCGGGAGATGATTGAGATTTTTAGTGGAAGCAATATTTATTAGGAGGCAAAAGAGCGTTGGATCAGAGTCGTATGCCGATTTATGAGGCACTTTGTGAATTGAAAAAAAACAGGATGGTTCCATTTGATGTCCCCGGACACAAGCGGGGCAGAGGAAATCCGCAGTTGACAGAATTTCTCGGAGAACAGTGTATGAGCATTGATGTCAATTCTATGAAATGTCTGGATAATCTATGCCACCCGGTCTCTGTGATCAAGGAGGCGGAGGAGCTCGCAGCAGATGCGTTTGGCGCGGCACATGCGTTTTTTATGGTGGGTGGTACGACATCTGCCGTACAAGCGATGATCCTTTCGACCTGTAAAGAGGGGGATAAGATCATCATGCCGCGAAATGTGCACAGAAGTGCGATCAATGCACTGGTCTTAAGCGGGGCAGTTCCAGTTTATGTGAATCCGGATGTGGACCATCGGCATGGAATCGCGCTTGGAATGACCATGACGGAAGTGGAAAAAGCGATTATGGAGAATCCGGATGCAAAAGCGGTCATGATCAACAATCCAACCTACTATGGAATCTGTTCGAATATCAAAGGAATTACCGAACTGGCGCATGCACATGGCATGAAAGTGCTGGTGGACGAGGCACATGGAACACATTTTTATTTCGATCCGAATCTGCCGATGTCTGCGATGGAGGCAGGTGCGGATATGGCGGCGGTCAGTATGCATAAATCGGGCGGCAGCCTGACACAGAGTTCGTTTCTTTTGATGGGACCTGATGTGAATGCAGATTATGTACGATTGATCATCAATCTGACCCAGACGACAAGCGGCAGTTATCTGTTGATGTCGAGTCTGGATGTTTCGAGAAAAAATTTGGCGTTAAATGGGGAAGAGATTTTTGAAAAGGTGCGAAGCCTTGCACATTATGCCCGTACGGAGATCAATCAGATCGGTGGGTATTATGCGTATTGCAGAGAGATGATTAATGGGGATTCTGTGTATGATTTTGATGTGACAAAATTGTCCGTCAATACGCTCGACATCGGTCTTGCTGGGATTGAGGTGTATGATCTTTTACGCGACGAGTATGATATCCAGATTGAGTTTGGGGATATCGGAAATGTTCTTGCCTATATTTCCGTTGGCGACCGCAAGCAGGATATTGAGCGTCTGGTGAGTGCACTTGCGGAGATTAAACGGCGGTTTCAAAAAGAACGTACCGGACTTTTGGATCATGAGTATATCAGTCCGCAAGTGGTAGTAAGCCCGAAGCGTGCGTTTTACGGGGAAAAAGAATCATTGCCGCTTTCAGAAACCTGTGGGTGTGTCTGTGCGGAGTTTGTTATGTGTTATCCACCTGGAATTCCGATTCTGGCGCCAGGAGAAAAAATTACACAGGAGATTCTGGATTATATTGTATATGCCAAAGAGAAAGGCTGTTTTATGACAGGACCGGAAGATATGGAAATTGAAAAACTCAACGTATTGTCTACGGAAGGAGGGGAAGGATAGGTATGGAATTATGGTTTACAGAGAATCATACGCCTGAGGTTAAATTTTCAATCAAAGTGAATCGCCAGTTATTTAGTGCGCAGAGTGATTATCAGCGCATCGATGTGTTTGATTCGAAAGAGTTTGGACGCTTTTTGACGTTAGACGGGTATATGATGCTGACAGAAAAAGATGAGTTTATCTATCATGAAATGATGGTGCATGTGCCGATGGCCGTGCATCCGCGAGTCAAAGATGTGTTAGTCATCGGAGCTGGGGACGGCGGAGTGATCCGGGAGCTGGCAAAGTATCCGACGATCGAGCACATCGATATGGTAGAAATTGATGAACTGGTGGTCGAGGTCTGTAAAAAATATCTGCCGAAGACCGCCTGTTGTCTGGATGATGTGCGACTTCATATTGCTTACGAGGATGGATTGAAATTTGTCCGCTCCAAAGAGGATGCGTATGATCTGATCATTGTCGATTCGACCGATCCGTTTGGACCGGGAGAGGGCTTGTTTACAAAAGAATTTTATGGAAATTGTTACAAAGCGCTTCGAGAGGATGGAATCGTGGTCAATCAGCATGAGAGCCCGTATTATGCGGCGGATGCACAGGCGATGCAGCGGGCGCATAAACGGATCGTACAGAGTTTTCCAATCAGTAAAGTGTATCAGGCACATATTCCGACGTATCCGTCCGGACACTGGCTGTTTGGTTTTTCCTCTAAGAAATATCATCCGACCAGTGAATTTAACGGAGCAAGATGGAATACGCTTGGGATTGATACGCATTATTATAATACAAGACTGCATGTGGGCGCATTTGCACTGCCGACCTATGTCGAGGAGCTATTGCGGGAAGTAGAGTAGAAAAGGAGAAAAAATGATGTGGGAACGCAATGTAGAGACTTTTTTAGGATGTGAGGGTCCGTTCGAGACTGCGGATACCGTGTTGTTCGGTGCACCGTTTGATTCTACGACATCGTATCGTCCGGGAACACGGTTTGCGAGCCGCACGATGCGGGCGGAGTCATATGGGTTAGAGACGTACAGCCCGTATCAGGATAAAGATATGGAAGAAATCCATGTGTTTGACGGCGGGGATTTAGAACTGCCATTTGGAAATACCGAGCATGTGTTAGAACAGATTGAATCCTATACCGAACAGATTTTAGAGGCAAAAAAACGTCCCTGTATGATCGGTGGAGAGCATTTGGTGACGTTGGGAGCCATCCGCGCGGTCGTGAAAAAATATCCGGACCTTCGAGTGATTCATTTTGATGCACATACGGATCTGCGCGATGAGTATCTGGGAGAGCGTCTTTCTCATGCGACTGTCCTTCGACGGGTACATGATCTGGTCGGAGACGGAAAGATTTATCAATTTGGAATCCGAAGCGGGGAAAAAGAGGAATTTTATTGGGCAAAAGAGCATACCCATCTGCAGAAATTTGATTTTACACATTTAGAAGATGCAGTTTTGGCTTGCAAAGGATACCCGGTTTACTTTACAATAGATTTAGATGTGCTCGATCCGTCCGTATTTCCGGGAACTGGTACACCGGAGGCAGGCGGGGTGACATTTCTACAGCTTTTGGATGCGATCCGAACGGTGGCTTCTGACACAAACATTGTAGCAATGGATGTCAATGAGCTTTCACCGCCTTACGATCCTACGGGGGCATCGACGGCGACGGCCTTGAAGGTGCTGCGTGAGTTGTTATTAGCTGTGAGTAACTAAAAATCGGCAAAAAGAAGAGAGACAGAAAGGAAGAAAATATGGGAAAAGCGTTGATCATCGGCTGCGGCGGCGTGGCAAATGTTGCGATTCATAAGTGTTGTCAGAACAGCGAGGAATTTGAAGAAATTATGATCGCGAGTCGGACAAAGAGTAAATGTGACAAAGTAAAAGCAGAATTAGAAGGAAAGACGAAGACAAAAATTCATACTGCACAGGTGGATGCGGACAATGTGGAGGAGCTGATCAAAGTCATCGAAGGTTTTGGCCCGGATGTGGTATTAAATCTGGCACTCCCGTATCAGGATCTGCATATCATGGATGCCTGTCTGGCTACAAAGACGAATTATGTGGATACGGCAAACTATGAGCCGTTAGATACCGCAAAATTTGAATACAAATGGCAGTGGGCTTATCAGGAAAAATTCAAAGAGGCAGGTATCACCGCACTTCTTGGAAGTGGATTTGATCCGGGTGTGACGGGTGTATTCAGTGCATATGCATTGAAACATGAGTTTGATGAGATCAATTATATTGATATTTTAGACTGCAACGGCGGCGATCACGGCTACCCGTTTGCAACGAATTTCAATCCGGAGATCAATATCCGTGAGGTTTCCGCTAACGGCAGTTACTGGGAAGATGGCAAATGGGTAGAGACAAAGCCGATGGAGATCAAGCGCGAGTATGAGTTTAAAGGTGTCGGAAAAAAAGATATGTATCTTTTGCACCATGAAGAATTAGAGTCATTAGGAATCAATATTCCGGGAATCAAGCGGATTCGCTTTTTCATGACTTTCGGACAGAGTTATCTGACACATTTGAAATGTTTGGAAGATGTTGGTATGACATCGATCGAACCGATTGAATTTGAAGGAAAACAGATTGTCCCGCTACAGTTTTTAAAGGCAGTCCTTCCGGATCCGGCCACATTGGGACCGCGTACGGTTGGAAAGACAAATATTGGATGCATTTTCCAGGGAAAGAAAGATGGAAAAGACAAGACGTATTACCTGTATAATATTTGTGATCATCAGGAATGTTACAAGGAGGTTGGTTCTCAGGCAGTCAGCTATACGACCGGTGTTCCGGCGATGATCGGTGCGATGCTTTTGATGAATGGAACATGGAAAGGACCGGGCGTGTATAATATTGAGCAGTTTGATCCGGATCCATTTATGGATGCATTGAATAAATGGGGACTTCCGTGGGAAGAAGATTTCCATCCTGTTTTGGTGGATTGATCGTATGACAAATGCGTTTCAATCAGAAAAAGCACTTCGAACGCCATATTTTCTGGTGGAAGAGGTGCTTCTTCGGAAAAATTTAGAGATTTTAAAAGGAATCATGGATGAAACCGGCTGTCACATTTTACTTGCACAGAAATGTTTTTCTATGTATCATACCTATCCTCTGATCGGGGAATATCTGAGCGGGACGACGGCGAGCGGATTGTATGAGGCACGTCTCGGACATACCTATATGGGAAAAGAAAATCATGTGTTTTCTGCGGCATATCGGGAGGATGAGATCGAGGAATTGTTTGAAATCTGTGATCACATTGTGTTTAACTCACTGTCACAGTGGATAAAATATCAGCCGCTCGCACTTCGAAGTGGAAAAAAGTGCGGCCTTCGGATCAATCCGGAGTGTTCGACGCAAGACGGACATGCCATCTATGATCCTTGTGCGCCATATTCGCGTATGGGTGTGACGCGTGTGCAGTTGGAGGCGTTTTTAAAAGAAATAGGAAAAACGAAAGAAGAAGTACTACGAGGCATCAGTGGATTCCATTTTCATACACTTTGTGAACAGGATTCGGATGCATTGGAAGTGACGATTCAGAGTGTGGAAGAAAAATTTGGGGACCTTTTGCCGGATGTGGAATGGTTAAATTTTGGCGGAGGTCATCACATTACAAAACCGTCCTATGACAGAAAACGGTTGAAAAAGTGTATTCGCCATATGCAAAAGACGTATGATCTGGAAATCTATCTGGAGCCGGGCGAGGCGGTTGCTTTGGATGCAGGATTTTTGACAGCAACGGTTTTAGATGTGACGAAGAATGGAAAAAAGATTGCGATTCTCGATACGTCTGCGGCTTGTCATATGCCGGATGTATTGGAAATGCCATACACGCCAGAGATCATCGGAGCAAAAATTGCAGAAGAAGCGGACGCATCAAACGAAAATTTATATCGTCTTGGTGGACCGACCTGTCTGGCAGGAGATGTGATCGGTGAGTATGTATTTGAAAAAACGTTACAGCCGGGGAATCGTCTGACTTTTTGTGATATGGCAATCTATTCAATGGTAAAAACGAATACATTTAATGGAATGCCTCTGCCATCGATTTATTATAAAAGAGCGGACGGGACGATAGAGGAAGTACGCACGTTTGGATATGAAGATTTCAGAGGACGAATATAAAAACAGAGCGGCTGTTTGAAAAGCCGCTCGTTTTTTTTAAGCAGGTCGGGCATGCTGGCTGCTTTCTTTTGCATCGGTGACTTTTAAACGGATTTTCGGATTTCCGTTTTTATGCTCGTTGTAAATGCATTCCCAAAGCTCATGAATGCACAGAGCAAGTGTACGATCGAGATCAATGGTGTGTGCGACTAAAAGATTTAAATCGAACACCCGTTGAAATGTTGGCGGCAGAAAGGCCATATTGGTGGAATGGACGGTTTCTCCGCTCTTTTTTACAATCTCGTATGTGATCAGACAGAACTCTTGTTTTTGATAAGTGCAGGAAAAAGAGGTAAAACATTCATCGACGATCCAGTCGCGTCCTTCTTCCTGAACATGGACTTTTTCCTCAATAGGAATGGCATCCGTTGTATCAACTTCGACATTCCAATTCAACCGCCCATCTTTTGTCTGTCGGATCATATCCCTTAGTTCATTTGCAAGTAATTCTGGTTTCATAAAAATACACTCCCTTCGTATGTCTTATATTATAGCATATCGGAACATAAATAGGGAATCTTTCACAAAAAATTCGCAAAATTTACAAAAAAGAACCACAAAAAGACGATAAAATAAAAAAAGAATATGAAAATGGGAGGTAGATTCATGGAGGAGAAGAACGAACTTTATGATCAATTAAAAGCTGCGATAAAAGCGATGAAGCGCACAGAGGTAGAAAAATTGTTAAAAAAAGGTGCGCTGGAATGTGTTCCGGGTGGGGAAAAGACAGACATCTGTCGGAGACTTGTGGCGTTGCGGGATGAAAAGATCATGGCTGTGCTGGCAAAAAAATTGGATCGTTTTACGCCAAATCTGTTCCAGCTTGATCTTACAAACTGGAACAATCGGAATTTTGTTTCAGAGATATTGGGAAAATATCGAAAAAAATTTGATCTAAATGATGGGAGTGTCTGTGAACAGTTGTTTGAAATCGCATGCCAGGTGGATCATAAGCCGACGGTATCGTACCTGGTGAAAGAAAAAAAGGCAAAAAGGTTTTATTGGCTGTTAGCGGAAAGTGCAGAGGATTTATTTGACGTACTGCTTACGATTCCGGCTGACACATTTGATGCAGATGAGCGGGTAGAAATTCTGTATCGTGCGGCAATGGCAGAGAATGGGCAGGAACGTTTAGAGGAACTGCAAAAGAAAAATTATTCGTTTGAGGAAAAGACATCAGACGGGAAAACATTAGAGACGTTTGTGCGCGAGGCAGCTAAAGCCGTGAAACGCAGTCAGGCGCATGGAAATGAGATTTTGCGTTACTTACAGAAGAAGCGGGAAAATCCGAATGCAGAGATTGCAGTGAAAAAGATAAACGGACAGGAGCAGACGACATCGAAGAAGTGGGTGCCGGTCATTGCAACGGTTGTTGTAGTCGCGATTCTCGCAATTGTCGGCATTGCGGTAGAAGTATCACAGAAAAACACGAAAACGACGACGGCTTCACAAGACAATTCTACAGAGTCGGCAGTTTCAGAAGACGTTGCGTCGGAAGCTTCAGATTCACAGGGCATCGATACGGCAGAAGATACGGAGGCAGAATCGGATGCGTATGTGACAGACCCGGATCGGAAAGTCGAAGACGGTGATACGGTCAATATTGATTATACTGGTTATGTGGATGATGTGGCTTTTGATGGAGGCAGTACAAATGGCACAGGAACAGATCTGACAATCGGATCACACAGCTATATCGATGATTTTGAAGAACAGCTTATCGGACACAAGGCTGGAGAAAACGTGACGGTCAATGTCACATTCCCGGAAAATTATGGAAAGGAAGAACTGAACGGAAAAGAGGCACGCTTTGAAGTGACGATCAATGGAATTTATGCGGATGAATAACTCTCCCTTGCGTTTTTTCTAAAAGTTCGATAGAATAAGAGGAAAAAACAAATGGGAGGAACAAATGAATATCATTGCAGCAGTGGATGAAAACTGGGCGATCGCAAATAAAGGACAACTTTTGGTGCGGATTCCGGATGATATGAAATTTTTTGCACATGTTACGACGAATAAAGTGGTTGTCATGGGACGAAAAACATTGGAATCATTTCCAGATGGAAGACCGTTAAAAAACCGGATAAACATTGTATTGAGTCGTAGTCAGTCCTATCAGGTAAAAGATGCGATCTGTGTACATTCCATGGAGGAATTAAAAGAAGAATTAAAAAAATACCGCTCCGAGGATGTCTTTATCATTGGAGGCGCACAGATTTATGAGCAGCTATTGGATCAGTGTGAACTGGCGTATATCACGAAGATTGATTTTGCATATACCGCAGACACCTATTTTCCGAATTTAGACGAAAAGCCGGATTGGGAGTTGGTCGCAGACAGTGAGGAGCAGACCTATTTTGATCTGGCATATTATTTTTTGAAGTATCAGAGAAAGGCGTAAGGAATCATGTCAGATTTTATTTACAGTTTAAATGTGACGGTGCCGATCTTTCTTGTGATGGTGCTCGGGTATTGTTTAAAGCATGGTGGAATGCTGACCGAGGATTTTGTGACGGTTGCGAATAAATTTAATTTTAAGGTGACGTTGCCGGTGATGCTGGTGCGTGATATCGCAGCAGTGAATATTCGAGAAGTATTCGATGGAAAATATGTGTTGTTCTGTGCTTTGGCAAGTACGATCTGTTTTTGGGTAATCTGGGGGGCGGCGAAATTATTTTTGAAAGAAAAAAGTATGCGCGGAGCGTTCGTGCAGGCTTCTTTTCGCAGTAGTGCCGCAGTCATGGGGTTAGCGTTTATCAATAATATTTATGGAGAATCTGCGATGGGACCATTGATGATCATCGGAGCTGTTCCGCTATATAATATTTTTTCTGTCCTGGTTTTGACGTTTGAGTCGTCAGAAGCAGAGCAGATGGATAATTTTGGGACAAAAATGAAACAGACCTTCATAAATATCCTAAAAAATCCGATTATAATAGCAATCGCAATTGGTTTGGTGATCGGATACAGCGGCATTACATTGCCGACGATCGTATCAAAAACGCTCAATTCGGTCGCACAAATGGCGACTCCGCTGGCGTTGGTTGCAATCGGAGCTGGATTTAAGGGAAAAGATGCGGTAAAAAAAATCGGTCCTGCAATGGGAGCAGCATTAACGAAACTGGTCTTTCAGCCGCTCATCTTTCTTCCGGTAGCAGTTTGGATGGGATTTACAGGGGAAAAACTGATCGGTATTTTGATCATGTTGGCAGCGCCGACGACGCCAAGTTGTTATATCATGGCAAAAAATATGGGAAACGACGGAGAACTGACGGCGAGTGTCGTGGTGCTGACGACCGTACTGGCAGCGTTTACCCTGACTGGTTGGATTTTTATCTTGAAACATATGGGCTTGATTGGATAAAAGGAGAAGTGACAGAGAATGGATATCACAGGAAGAAAATTATTTGTAAAAGCGTTAATGGAGGAAGGTGTGGATACGATCTTTGCCTATCCGGGTGGGACCGTGACGGACCTGTTTGATGAGTTGTACAAACAGAATTCCATTCGCGTGGTATTGCCGCGTCATGAACAGGCACTGATTCATGAGGCAGAAGGATACGCGCGTGCGACCGGAAAAACAGCGGTCTGCCTTGTGACAAGCGGTCCGGGAGCGACAAATACGATCACGGGTCTGGCGGATGCCTATTATGATAATACGCCGTTGGTCTGTTTTACCGGGCAGGTTCCATTAAATTTGATCGGAAATGATGCATTTCAGGAAGTGGACATCGTGGGAATGACACGAAGCATTACAAAATACGGGGTAACTGTGCGGGAGCGAAGTGAGCTTGGGAAAACGATTAAAATGGCATTTCATATCGCGAGTACTGGAAAACCAGGACCGGTGCTCATCGATCTGCCGAAGGATATTCAGACCGCAGTGGGAGATGCAGAGTATCCGTCAAAGGTACAGATCCGAGGTTATAAGCCGAATACTTCCGTACATATCGGACAGTTGAAAAAAGCGTATAAATTAGTAAAGGCAGCAAAGAAACCGTTGATCTTAGCGGGCGGTGGAGTACAGATCGCAGGGGCAGAGAAATTGCTGCAGAAATTTGTTGAGACCACACAGATTCCAGTGGTAACGACGATCATGGGAAAAGGCTCGCTGCCAGATGATCATCCTCTCTATATTGGAAACAGTGGAATGCATGGGCGATATGCCGCAAATATTGCGGTCAGCAACTGTGATGTGCTGCTCTCGATCGGAACAAGGTTTAATGACCGCATCACCGGAGATCTGAACGAATTTGCACCGCACGCGAAAATTATTCATATTGATGTCGATACGGCATCTATTTCCAGAAATGTTGTGGTAGATGTTCCAATCGTGGCAGATGCAAAGCTGGCGTTAGAACGTCTGGTGGACTGGGCGGAACCGCAGGAGACGAGCGAATGGGTAGCACAAATTCGTGAGTGGAATGAACAGAATCCGTTGGAAATGCGCCGTGACAAAGGAGTGACTCCACAGATGATCATGGAAGGAATCAATGACGTATTTGACGAGGGATATTTTGTTACGGATGTCGGACAGCATCAGATGTGGGCGACGCAGTATCTGAAATTAAACCGACAGAAAAAATTGATCACATCCGGGGGATTGGGAACCATGGGATTTGGATTTCCGGCAGCGATCGGAGCGAAACTGGCGTGTCCGGATAAACCGGTGGTCTGCATTACCGGAGATGGCGGTTTTCAGATGAATATGCAGGAGATGGCGACGGCGATGACGATGGAAGTGCCTGTGATCATCTGCCTGCTGAACAATCACTACCTCGGCATGGTGCGGCAGATGCAGCAGTTGTTCTACGGAAAACGGTATGCTGCGACCTGTCTGAGAAAGCATCCGTCCTGTCCGGCGGATTGTAAGGGACCAAGCGACGCCTGCCCAAAATATGAGCCGGATTTTGTAAAGCTGATGGAAAGTTATGATGCCGTCGGCATGCGTGTAACAAAAGCTGAGGAGATTCTTCCTGCATTACAGAAGGCAAAAGAGCAGACGAAGTGTCCGACGTTGATCGAGTTTGAAATTGCATCCGATGAGTTGGTACTTCCGATGGTAAAAGGCGGAAATCCGATGAGCGAAATGATTCTGAAATAGGAGGGGAATGGACGATGAAAAAAAGATGGATCGCATTGTATGTAGAAAACCAGGTAGGTGTTCTGGCAAAGGTTTCCGGTCTGTTCTCCGGAAAATCCTATAACTTGCAGAGTCTGACGGTCGGTACAACGGAGGATGAGACGATCTCACGCATGACGATCAGCGTTGTGAGCGATGATATTACGTTCGAACAGATCAAAAAACAGTTGAATCGTATGGTAGAGGTCATTAAGGTCATTGATCTGACTGATGTACCGATTCATATGAAAGAGATTCTGTTTGTAAAAGTAAAAAACTGTACAGCAGAAGAAAAGGCAGAAGTGTTTCAGATCGCACAGGTGTTCCATGTGGAAGTGGCAGATATCGGAACAGACAGCGTGATGTTAGAGTGTAAGCTGACAGAACGACGAAATAATGAATTGATCGCACTTTTAAAGAAAAATTATAAAACGATCGAAGTGGTGCGTGGAGGAGCAGTTGCCGTTGAGGCAATCAGCACTTCCTGCAGATAAAACGAGAAAAACTCCGCTGCAAAATGAATTGCAGCGGAGTTTTTTAACGGGCTAAAACCTGAATGATCTCTCCGACATACATGGTGTGCATATTGTTGTCGGCGTACCATTTTGGCATAATCTTTTTATTAATGAAGCTTTCTTCTGTCAAACGTGTCGCAGACATTTTTTCACATACCATGACAAGATCGCTCTCGTCAATGTATGGAATCCCGCGGAAATAATCCAGTGTCAGACCAGAGTTTGCAATCTTATCCTCGTCTCTGCCGGATGTACTTCCGAGATAGCTCAGTACATCGTGCTGGCTCTCGTTCATGAATGAGAGAGTGAAAAAATCATTTTTATCTAAAAATTCTTTGGTGTAACGAGTGTCACGGACGAAGGTGAAAACAACATTTTTTCCCCAAAGGACACCGACACCGCCCCAGGATGCTGTCATGGTGTTGGCCTTTTGTTTGTCGCCGCAAGTCAGTAAAAACCAATCTTTTCCGATTCGGGTAAATGGATTAAAATCCAATTCTTCAAATGGAAACGGCTGAAAGCTATGCATAACCAAAATCCTCCTTTTTATCAAGTTTATGTATATTTTATCATAAATAGAAGAAATCGAAAAGTGAGAAATCGAAAACATTTAGAAAATCTTAAGAAAATCGTAATCAGGTCTTAAGATAAAAAAATCGGTTCTGTGTTATACTATTTGAGAAAACCAGAAATCAAGAACAAAGAAAGGAAAAGTGCCCTATGTACAATCAGGATGAGTACAAACATCTGAACAAGACCAATCACATCGGCAACAAACTTTTTATCGCAGCCATGATCGCAGCAGTCTGTATTGTTGGAATCGGCTGTCTTGGAAAAGTAAAAGAGGACAGCAGACAGATCACACTTAGCAGCGAATCAGTCAACAGTACATTAGACGCTTAGGATACAGACACATTTTTTTCTGTTTTTGCATAGAATAGAAAGACGGAAAAAAGGATGCAGCGCATGAATACGATCAAAGCAATGCAACAGGATCACATCGACAAAGGTAAACTCAGAATCCGGATTACATCTGCGATCGGATATCTTCCGGTTGCAGATGCATCCATACGCATTTCATTGACAGGTGGAAGCGGACAAATCTTAGAAGAAGTTAAAACAAATTCATCCGGACAGACCGAAGAAATCATTTTAGATACCCCACCCTTGGAATATAGTTTAACACCGCAGGAAAACCAGCCTTATGCGGAATACACGCTGCAGGTACAGGCAGAAGGATACCAGCCGAGAGAAGTTGCAGGAACGGAGATTCTCTCAGGAGAGACGGCTTTGCAGGACATTGAATTGGAGCCGGTAGAAATGCCGCCGGAGCGGGAAGAGGATATCGTGATTGGTCCGCATACATTATTTGGGGATTACCCGCCTAAAATTGCGGAGGCGGAGATCAAACCGTTAGAGGGGCGTGGAGAGATTGTCTTGAGCCGTGTGGTGGTGCCTGAGTATGTGATCGTTCATGATGGGGTGCCAACGGATAGCACAGCAAATGATTATTATGTACGTTACAGTGATTACATCAAAAATGTGGCATCCAGTGAGATCTATGCGACCTGGCCGGAGAGCACGATTCAAGCAAACGTGCTTGCCATCATGTCGTTTACATTAAATCGCGTCTATACAGAGTGGTATCGTGGGAAAGGGTATGATTTTACGATCACATCTTCGACTGCATTTGATCACAAGTGGATTTATGGGCGGAATATTTTTCGGAGTATTTCGGATGTGGTGGATGATCTGTTTGCGAATTATCTGTCGCGTCCGAACGTGACACAGCCGATCTTGACGCAGTACTGCGACGGGAAACGGGTCACTTGCCCAAACTGGATGAGTCAGTGGGGAAGCAAATATCTTGGCGATCAGGATTATACAGCCAGTGAGATCCTACGCTATTATTATGGCAGCAGTATTTATATTAATGAGGCAGATGAAATCGCGGGTATTCCGGCGTCCTGGCCGGGAGAAGATCTGACGCTCGGCTCCACCGGACCGAAGGTGCGCCAGATGCAGGAGCAGCTAAACGCGATCGCAAATGCCTATCCGGAGATCAAAAAAGTGACGGCCGACGGCATCTACGGACCGCGCACCGAGCAGGCCGTTAGGACGTTTCAACGCCTGTTTGACCTTCCTGTGACCGGAGAAGTGGATTACCCGACCTGGTATAAAATCTCCCAAATCTACGTAGGCGTGACACGCATCGCAGAACCATACTAAAAGATCAGGTTCTGGAGTCTTACACGGACATTTCCTTTATTCGGTGGGTTCGTATAGGGCTCCCCCCTAACAAGAATTGTTTTTTAGAATAAAAAATTTTTTTTCATTCATACTATGAGAGAAGTCTAAAAACAGAAAGGGGAATAGAACATGGTTTTAAATCAGAAAGAAATGGAAGCAATCAAAGATTTACAGACACAGGAGCAGTCCTGCGTGGAAAAATATCATCGATATGGATGTGAGGCAAAGGATCCGATTTTGAAAGACTTGTTTTCACAGATAGAAAAAGAAGAAAAAGAGCATTTGGATTCTTTGACCAGTGTGTTGCAGGGCAATGTACCGCAGGCGGACTGCAATGATTCGGATGGTGCGAACTATCAGCCAAAGGCAACGTATTCGATGTTAGGGGATACGGAAGATAAAAAGAATGATAATTTCCTTGTAACGGATTGTATCGGTACAGAAAAACTGGTATCTTCAGAGTACAACTCAAATGTCTTTCGCTTCGGAGATGCGAATGTAAGAAAACTTTTAGCGGATATACAGATTGAAGAACAGAATCATGCGGAAATGTTGTACAAGTATAAAACCGTAAACGGAATGGCATAGAAAAGAATGTGTAATCTGAATGGGATTTTTATTTATAAATCCCATTCAGAATGATAAGAAATTGTTAAAAAAGACTAAAAATATTGAAAGAATAGGCAGAACATAGTATAATTTAAACAACAAGAACAAAAGTATGGTTTTGTCAAAAAAAGAAGGGGGATACGAAAAAAGAGAGACGTTACGATGAGAATGGGGATAACAGAAATTATGAAGGAAATTGAGGGCGAAAGATATGGGTAAAACGAGGAAAAAAGTAGGATTACATTCCATTGCGATGCGAATCATGGTATTAACAATTTGTGTGATTTTAGTTACGATGATCGGATGTGTGATCAATGCAAATTTAAAAGCACGCACAATTGTGGAAAAAACGAATGAAGATTACATATTAAGTCTTGCAGAGCAAGCGGCTTTGATGCTTGATGAACTGCCAAAAGAATTTGAGACGCAGGAAGAGTATGCAGATGTACTGGAAGAAATGCAAATGAAAGGAGTCGATTCGGCATATATGTATTTAGTTTCGCAGGACGGTACGATGCTGTATCATCCGACGGCGGAAAAAATAGGACAGCCGGTTGAAAACTCTGTGATCAAAGGGGTTGTCGAAGAGTTGGCATCAGGGAAAAAGCCGGAAAATAAAGTGGTAGATTATGCGTTTAATGGCGTTATAAAATATGCCGGATATGCGCTTACAGATCAAAATTTGATCGTGGTGATGTCTGCGGATAAGGATGAAATTGTGGCACCAATCAATAATATGCTGGCGCAGATGATCGGAATTGGTGTACTTTTGGCAGGAATCTGTACGGTATTTGCGTATGTGGTCAGTCATTTTATCTGTAAGCCGATCAAGCAGATCACAGATATTGTTGGAAATACAGCAACACTGGATTTATCTCAAAGTGTCGGGAGTGAAAAGCTGCGTGAACGAAAAGATGAGACGGGACTTATGGCTGAAGAAGTGCATCAAATGCGGAAAAGTCTGCGCGGAATGGTGGGAAATATTGAAGATATCAGTGCACAGATCACAGAGTATATGAGTACACTGCAGGAAACAATCGGAGAAGTGGATCAGATGTGCTCAGATAATTCCGCGACGACACAACAACTGGCTGCCGGAATGGAAGAGACCGCAGCAAATACGGTCGACATCAATGATAATATGCAGGTGATCAAGCAGGGAGCAGAACGGATTTCGCAGTTGGCAGAGCAGGGAGCAGAATCTTCCAATGATGTTATGACGCGTGCTAAGAATTTAGGCAGGAAAACACAGCAGGCCAGTGATCGTACGGTGGAAATGTATCGGAATGTAAAAGAAAAATCGCAGGCGGCGATCGAGGGATCCAAAGCTGTGCAAAAAATCAACGAGCTGACAAATTCCATTATGGAAATTTCTTCCCAAACGAGCCTTTTGGCGTTGAATGCGAATATTGAAGCGGCAAGAGCCGGAGAGGCAGGAAAAGGCTTTGCGGTTGTTGCGACAGAAATCGGAAGTCTGGCAAATCAGACGGCAGAGACCATTGCTAATATTGAGAATATTGTAAAGAATGTCAATGAGGCTGTGGGAAATATGACAGAATGTATGGCCGATACGACACAATTTTTGGAACAAACGGTTCTTGGTGATTATAAAGAATTTCAAGAAGTCAGCGAGCAGTATCAGGAGGATGCGGATGTATTTCGCAACAGCATGACCGATGTGAAGTCTGCAGTCCTGTCGTTTTCTGATTTAGTGGAATCGGCAGCGAGAGCGTTAGATGGTATCAAGGATACGGTAAATGAAGCGTCCGAAGGTGTTACAGATATTGCAGAAAAGACAACCGATATGGTAGGAAAGACGAATCTGACACATGAAAAAGTAACACAGTGTCTGAAATGTGTGGACGATCTCCGCGAGATGGTGAACAAATTCACACTGAACTAAAAGTGTTATATACGGACGTTTCCAGAATACGGCGGACACAGCAGACAGGAACGCAGGCGCAGATATGGCTAGACAGAAATGGAGTCGAGTTTCGGATGGCACAGTTACGATGCCCATCCGGACTCACTGCCATTTCTGTCAAAGCCATATTTGCGCCTGTGTCCTTGTCTGCTATGTCCGCCGTATTCTGGAAACGTCCGTATAGCGCACAATCCCCGGCTAAGATCTGTTTTGCGTTAAGGATTGCGAAGAAGAAATGAATAGTATATACTAAAGGAAAAATGAGATAAGGAGAAGAAAGATGTCAAAGATAAAGTTGATCGCAGCGGATATGGACCATACGCTTTTAACGGAGGATGGAAAATTACCGCCGCGGTTCGATGAATATGTGGACAGGCTGGAGGAACAAGGAGTCACGTTTGCGATTGCGAGCGGACGGCCGATGTATACGCTGTTGGAGATTTTTAAAGATCGAAAAGACAGTCTGACGATGATCAGTGATAACGGAGGAGCCATTTGGTATAAAGGAAAGATGATCTATAAGAGTCTGATGGAACCGGCGGTTTATCAGGAGATGATCCGGTTTGTGGAGGAAGAATCCAGCGGCGGATCGGTTCTGTGTGCGATGGAGCAGGCATATGGGCTGGTTCAGTATCGGCCGTATGAGAAATTTTTCCGCGGATTTATGCGAGAGTTTGCATTTGTGGAAAACATGAGAGAATTGGATGTAGAAGCAAACAAGTTTACGATCTTCTTTCCGAAAAAAGACGCAAAGGAACAATACGAAAAGGTCTTTGAACCGAGATACGGGAAAGATTTTTCAGTGACTGTCGGTGGTGATGAATGGGTGGATATTATGAATAAAGGTATCCATAAGGGTGCGGCGATGCAGTGGCTTGGAAAGACGTTTGATGTAAAACCGGATGAGATGATGGCATTCGGGGATACGTATAATGATATCGAGATGTTACAGATCGTAAAATACAGTTATGTGATGGAAAATGCGGCGCTTGAAATGCGTCAGTATGGAAATTTTGTAGCACCGTCGAATGAGGAATATGGTGTTTTACAGGTGATCGAGAAAGAGGTTTTATCAGATGGAAACATATAAAATAACGCATATTTATGAAGAGGACTTCGGCTGCGAGGGGCGCCCGGATGGGAAAAAGCCCATGGTAGAAGTGGTTTTGAAGGATGCACAGGGAAAGGAAAAACGAGTGCGTGAGGAAGATGCGTGGCTGTATGAGAAAGAGATTCAGGAAGGGGATTTGATTACCTTTTTGGAAGGCAGAATCATACATGCATAAGAGATGTAGGGAGAAAAAGCATGAAGTTAGAGCGGCACATCGGTATTTTGTCGATCTTATTACAACGAGAAAAAGTCACTGCAAAGGAGCTTGCAAAGCGCTTTGAAGTATCAAGACGCACAATTCAAAGAGATATTGAGCAGATTTGTTGTGCGGGAATTCCTCTGGTTACGATGCAGGGAAAGGGCGGCGGTATCTCGATCATGGAAGGTTTTAAATTGGATAAAACACTTCTTTCCTCAAAAGAGATGCAGGCAATCTTAACCGGGTTGAAGAGCCTTGATAGTGTCAGTGGAACCAATACATACCGCATATTGATGGAAAAGCTTTCTGCCGGAAAAGAAGAAGCACACGCAGCAGAGCAGCATACGATCATTGACCTGTCCCGTTGGGATAAGATGGTCATCGCGGATAAAATCGAACGGGTGCGTGAGGCGATCGAGCAGCGAAAAAAGCTTTCGTTTTGTTATTGTGCGCCAAAAGGCGATTCTATACGTGTGATCGAGCCTTATCATCTCGTATTTCAATGGGCGAGCTGGTATGTGTGGGGATATTGTACGCAGCGCAAAGACTATCGTATGTTTAAATTGACACGTATGACGGATGTGGTTTGTACCGAGGAGGCGTATGAACCACGAAACGATGCCGTTTATACCAGTGATAAGCTCTGTTTTACAAAAGGCGAGGTACACGCAACGGTTCGTTTTGATCGTACAATTAAATGGCGGATCATGGATGAATTTGGCGCGGAAGGTTTGGAAGAAACGAAAGACGGCGATTATATCAGGGAATTTGATTGGGAAGATCTGCCGTCTTTTTTGCAGTATATTTTGACATTCGGTGAGCACGCAGAGATCATTGAACCACAGGAATATCGGATTGAATTTCAAAAACTTTTACAGAAGATAAAAAAACGGTATGAAATGTGACACACAGTTGTCCTATTTGCTCTGTTATACTTTGTTTATCAAAAGGAAAGCGAGGAGCACAATATGACATATGAAATCGTAGAAAGAACAGAAACAAAGGTAGTAGGACTAGAGACAAGAACAAACAATTTTGCACCGGATATGTCCGACAAAATCGGTGGTCTGTGGCAGAAGTTTTATACGCCGCAGATTTGTCCGAATATTACACAGAGGGTGAATGAAAAGGCGGTCTGCCTTTATACGGACTATGCCGAGAGGGAAAAAGGAGACTATACGGTAGTGGTTGCCTGCGAGGTAGAAAAAGCAGAGCAGATTCCAAACGACTGCGTTGCGCGAAGCATTCCGGCGGGACGATATGCAAAATTTGTTGTCCGTGGACACATGATACAGGCGGTACAAGAGTTTTGGCAGAAATTGTGGGAGATGGATCTGCCGCGTTCGTTTGTCTGTGATTTTGAGGAATATCAGAATGCGGATATGGAGCAGGCTGAGATTCATATTTATATAAGCTTGAAAGACGAGTAGGAGGAGAAAATCGTGCATTTCATCGAGGCAAAAAGCATTTTATCGGCAAAAAACGGTATGAATCTGTATCGCGGCTGCACACATGGATGTATTTATTGTGATGCGAGAAGTGACTGCTATCAGATGGATCATGCGTTTGAGGATATTGCAGTGAAACAGAATGCGCCACAGCTTTTAGAGCAGGCATTGCGCCGCAAACGGCACAAATGTATGATCGCAACCGGTGCGATGTGTGATCCGTATCTCCATGCGGAAAAGCAGCTGGGCCTCACCAGACGATGTCTGGAATTGATTGAGGAATATGGATTCGGCGTGTCGATCTTGACGAAATCGGATCTGATTTTGCGCGATCTGGATCTGTTAAAACGTATTCATAAAAAAACAAAGTGTGTGGTGCAGATGACGCTGACAACGCATGATGAGCAATTGTGTAAAATTTTAGAACCAAATGTCTGTACGACAGCTCGCCGTGTGGAAGTTTTGAAGATTTTACAGGAAGAAGGCATCCCAACAATTTGCTGGATGACGCCGATCTTACCGTTTATCAATGACACCAGAGAAAATATCCTGGGGATTTTGGAAGATTGCAAGTGCGTGGGTGTTTACGGAATTCTGACGTTTGGAATCGGTGTGACACTGCGGGACGGAGACCGCCAGTATTTTTATAAAAAGCTCGATGAACATTTTCCAGGGCTGAAAGAGCGCTACCAGACCACCTATGGAAATGCCTATGAACTTCCGTCTCCGCACGAAAAAGAGCTGTTATCCCTCTTAAAAGAGGAATGTCAAAAGGCCGGCATCGAGTGCCGGCCGCAAGTTTTATTTGACTATATGCAGCAATTTGAGGAAAAAGGATGCGGGGTGCAAATGTCGCTGGAGGATTTTTTGTAGGACACGTTCATACCATGTTTACGCTTTATATGAGCGTAAGTGTTGCGACTACTACTTTTATTGGCCACCCGAAACGGTATCGACTCCACCACTCTTTGAAAAGGAGAAGGCGCGAAAGATATCTCAACCTAGGGATCCATATGCGGACGTTTCCGAAATTCGGCTGGGCGCGCAAGGCGGGGCGTCTGTTTCCAGAAAGGCTAGACAGAAATGAAGTCGAGTTTGGGTGGGCGGATTTGCGATGCTTTATTTTTGCAGTTTTCCGAATGTCGTACAAGCTGCACGCAGGTGTATGTGGGAGAAAGACTCAGAAGCAGACTCTTTCTCCCACATACACCTACGCACAGTTTGTACGCCTCTCGGCAAAACAGCAAAGGCATCGCAAATCCACCCACCCAAGCTCACTA
>JBJENW010000367.1:0-5997 GCA_051880395.1 Lachnospiraceae bacterium
TTGTGCCGTCTGTGGCAGGGCTTATTATTGCCGGTGAAGTTGTGAAGGATCTGATCAGTAAGCAGCAGATGGAATAGATTTCATGGCTATCTTTGAAAATAGAAGAAGAGCATAGCAAGGAGATTGATCATGTTTAAAACCAGATTCCGCCCTGTTCAGGAAGAGTTAAGAGGACCGTTGATGAGTGGTCTGTTCTGCTGCGTGTGGTATATGACTTTATCGGAAAGTATACTGAGAGGAAATTTTAGCATACATATGTTTGTATTTCTGCTGGCAGGTCTTATTCCGTTCTATAAATCTGTGAATGGAATATGGAGAGCATATATGTGTCGTAAGCAGAGGAAAAATGCAGTCAGACTTGGTAATGTAAGACAGGGAAAGATTGTGAATGTGATTCGGACAACAGAAACACAGACATTCAGAAAATATGCATATTATTACTATCTTGAAGTTGAGATTACTGATCCTGTTACCGGAATTCCGGTGACGATAAGAAGCGATGCATACAGGAAGCCCATTTATCAGTATTTGGGTTCGCCATATGTGCAGGTTTATATTGATAAAACGGGATGGAAGTATTATCTGGAAGATTTTCAGATGAAGGAACACCACAATGACCCGGATATTTTTCCGGGTGGTGATAGAATGAAAGAACCATTATGGACTATGTGGATAAGAAGAATCTTCCAGTTTATATTCCTCATGATTATTATGGGAATATTAGTATATGATCTTTGCGTCTATAGCCTTAATTATGCAGTTAGTACAGCTGACAGATCAGAATCCCCGGGTGGCAAATATACTTTGTTGCTGCAATCTATTGGCTCGCCGGTGTTTTTTAGCTCTGCAGATGGGCGTTTGGTGTTAAAAAAAGGAAGAGAGAATATTTCTATATATAAATTTGTTCTCTCAGATGATGGAGGCTCTGTCAGGTCTGATATATGGAAGGTTTCTTGGAAAGAAGATCATGTGGAGATTATAATTTCCGGAGATGAGCAAAGTGATGAACTGATAAAGATGTACTATAATGGAGATACATATAACGAACAGCTTGAGGCACATTGGGAAGAAATTTTGGAGGAAAATGAGACTGTATCAGAGAAAGTACCGGAAAATGAACAGATAATTCAGGATGGTTATCAGGTAATTTACAATCAGTTTTTTGAGCAGAACAACGATAGTTTTATTAAAGATTATGATGCAAAAGGACATACAAGAATCATACTTCATGAAGATAATTCAATAGTAGAATACCTGGTTTATGATCGCCAGTCATCTAATGGAAATTGTGGTCTGTATGTATATTATCGTAGCCAGAAAGATGAAAATGGGTCATGGTCTTTGGTGGATGCATCTATATTAGAGATATATGCATATGTGTATGATACGAAAGATGTGATCAGTAGTGGTAAAACACATTGGGAAGATATTGGTTCAGATGCTTATCGAAATGCAACAGGTGAATCTTAGAATATACATAAACACGAAAACCCGTTAACCATTTGGCTAACGGGTTTTCGCTGTTATTATAGTTATCTTAAAGGAATGAGAGTAAAGTTATGCATGTGTAAACATGCACACTTATGAGGGGGAGATAGTGATAAGTCGTTTATCAACTATCTGTGTTCCAGTATAAAGATAAAATGTGTCCAAAGTATGTTCCTTCTCTTAAAGAAAAAGAAAATTTCTTAAAAAGAACTTAAATAATTCCTCCGTCATTGATTGCAATGATTCTGCAAGGGCATGCTTCGATTCCTACGATTTTTAATGGAAGCATGATAACAAGAGCTCTTCCGTTTTCAATTTTATCGAGATTGGTCAGAGATTCTACCATCGCAAGGTTGTTTTTGAATGCGAGGTTATGATTTGGCTGATCAGG
Source organism: Lachnospiraceae bacterium (assembly GCA_051880395.1). Classification (GTDB taxonomy): domain Bacteria; phylum Bacillota; class Clostridia; order Lachnospirales; family Lachnospiraceae; genus JBJENW01. The sequence goes on from JBJENW010000367.1 coordinate 1,880, forward strand.
AATATTAAAGTTTTCGAGAGAAGTTGCATCTGTACCGATTGCAATAATCTTTTTCTCTTTGATCAGCCATTCCATAGCGTCACAAGCTACATAAGGATATGGTTCCCAGTCTTCAGTGCGCCATTTTGCATCAAGACCTGTGTGGAGGAATACGATATCTCCTTCTTTGATTTTGTCATCATATGCCTTGAATTCCTCTAAAGACATGCAGTCACCGGCTTTTTTGTCAGTGAAATCAAGGACGACTGCTTCACCAATCAGGCTTGTGAGTGGGAAAGTAGCAGCATTCATTCCGCCCTCTACATGATGGAGAGGAAACTCCACATGTGTTCCGCAATGTGTTGAAAAGTTAACATCACCGGATACATACCATGTTCCTGGACTGTGTGGTTCTCCGCGCTCACCGAGAATATCAACATCATATACCCAGGTCTGCAGATTAAAAGGTTCTTCTCGTGGAATCATGCGATGGCTAAGTTCTACAACTTTACTAAAATCAACTTTCATAATTCTTTATTCTCCTTTTGCTTTTTTATTTGAGCATGTCTGCACGTTTTGACATGATCTCTTTGAGGTTTGGATACAGTTCTTTGTAAAGAGTATAGTATTTGATGTACTGTTTGTGGTTTGCCTCATTAGGCATGATAGCAGGGCTCATGGTAATCCAGGAGGCCATTTCTGAAAAGTCATCAATGTATCCTGCACCCATAGCAGCCATAAAAGCATCACCGAGAGGGGCTTCTATTTCCTGAACCGGTGTCAGAATCGGTAAACCTGTGACATCGGCAAAAATCTGTTTCCAGATTGCGGAGCGTGCGCCTCCTCCTACAAGAACGATTTTTTCAATGTTAATATCGGAATCTGTCATAGATTCCATGATATGACGAAGAGAATATGCGACAGCTTCCAAAATTGCACGATAAATATGTGCTTTTGTATGTGAAAGTGTCAGACCAAATAAAACGCCGGTTGCCTTTTCGTCCCAAATGGGGGTTCTTTCTCCCATAAAGTAGGGAAGAGCAATTAAACCATCAGCACCGGGACCTATATCTTCTTCATTAATCAGGTGTTCTAATTCGTCATAGGCTTCGGCTTTATCGCTGCCTAGAAACTTCATTGCAAACCATCTCGGAAGAGCACCTGCAGTAGATGCTCCGCCGTAGGTGTAGCTTAATTTTGTGGGCTCGATGCAATAGGGCATAGAGACCAGATTTGGATTGTCGGGTTTCTTGTCGTGTATATAACCCCAATTTAATGAAGTGCCAAGAACAGCTGCATTGTCTCCTGGCTGAATGATTGCAGCACTTAACATGGAAGCAATGCAGTCAACAGTTCCTGCGCATACTAGTATCGGGAAGGATACTCCAAGCTTCTTCTGATACTCTTCGTTGAGAGTACCGATGATATCGTAAGGATTATGAAAGCTATGGGGAAGGGCATCGTATGGGATTCCCATGGCTTCGCACATTTCTTTTGACCAGGAATGAGTATTGTAATCATAGATACCGCCTACATTTCCTGCAGAACAATAATCTACTGTTAGTTTTCCGGTCATTTTGTATATGATATAGCTGTGAATAGGGACAATATTTTTGATTTTCCTCCAATTCTCTGGCTCATGTTTTTTGACCCACAGTAGTTTTGTGTAACCAAAATAAGAGTCGATCCCGTTGCCGGATATTTCGAAAATGTGATCTGTACCGATGGTGTCAGCGATTTCTTTTCCTTCGGCTTCGGCACGTCTGTCCATCCAGATAAGTGCCGGGCGGACGGAGTTCATGTTTTCGTCGCATAAAGCCCCGGTTCCGCCATACAGAGCGCTAATGCAGATTGACTTTATATCTTCTTTGGAAGGTAACTTTTCAATCACTTGGTGGATTGTTTCGGTTGCGGCATTAAGCCATACATCCGGTTCCTGTTCAGCCCAGTTGTTGTGAAGCTGGATGATTCCGTATGTAACAGAAGACTGTGCCAGTATCTTTCCGCGGGAGTCAGTTGCTACCGCTTTTGTTCCGGAAGTTCCAATATCACATCCGATAAAAACAGGTTTATTCATAAGCAATTCCTCCTACAGTGCTTCTGACAATTCTTTCATACCATTTTCATATTCTTCTTTTGTAGGTGTTTTTCCGTGAAATGCTACAACGTTCTCCATGAAAGATACACCTTTTCCCTTGATGGTATGAGAAATGATTGCTGTTGGTTTCCCTTTGCAGGCGCGTGCGTTATCCAGCGCGGCAAAAATTTCTTCAAAATCATGTCCGTTAATCTCGACAACATTCCAGCCAAACGCCTTCCATTTTTCGGCAATATCAAGCATATCTTTTACTTTTACGGTTTCTGCATCATTCTGTAGTCCGTTTACATCGACAAATGCAACAAGATTATCAATATGATAATGAGAAGCTGTTGCTGCGGCTTCCCAGATCTGACCTTCATTGATCTCGCCATCACCGATCATGCAGTAAACTCTTGCGTCGATTCCCTGATGTCTGCAGCCGAGAGCCATTCCGTTGGCAGCGGAGAGACCGATTCCCAGAGAACCGCTTGTCATTTCGACACCCGGAGTCTTTTTCATATCAGGATGACCCTGGAGCATAGAGTTGATGCGACGAAAAGAGGTCATAAGTTTCTCTTTTGGGAAAAATCCCGCATTTGCCAGTGTTGCATAAAGCGCCGGGGCTGTGTGACCTTTTGAAAGGACAAAACGGTCACGATCTTTAAGAGAAGGATTTTTCGGATCATAATGCATTTCATCAAAATAGAGTGCGGTCAGGACTTCTACCATAGAGAAAGAACCGCCGAGGTGACCTGACTGTATATTGTTGATCATTTCTAAAATATCTTTTCGGATAGTATTAGCCTGTACTGTTAATTCTTTTACATTTCTGGACATATCTTTCACCTACGCTTTCATACTGATTGCTTTTTTGGCTGCTGCAATAATATCATCAGCAGTCAGACCATATTTTTTGTAAAGTTCATCTTGGGTTCCGGATTCTCCGAAATGGTCTTTCACGCCAACTCTGACTACTGGTGTCGGACAGGTTTCAGACAGATATTCACAGACTGCGCTGCCGAGACCTCCGATGATAGAATGATCTTCAGCTGTGACAAATGCTTTTGTTTTTTTAGCCATCGCAAGAATCACTTCTTCAGGAAGTGGTTTTATGCAATACGTATTAAGTACAGTTGCTTCGATGCCTTCAGCCTTCAGCGCTGTTGCAGCGAGCAATGCCTGCTCGACCATTAGTCCGCATGCTGCGATGGTTACATCTGAGCCGGCGCGTAGAACATCTACACCGCCAGGAGTACATATTTTTTCTCCTTCAAAGATGTCTTCTGCCAGATCCCGGCCAAGTCGCAGGTAAGCAGGACCGTCGTGCTTTAGCATAGCTTGTACAGCGGCTTTTGTTTCTGTGACATCGGCGGCAGCAAATACTTTAAAGTTTGGCAAAGAGCGGATAACTGACATGTCTTCAAGAGCCTGGTGTGTAGCACCGTCCTGCCCGACACATAATCCGCTGTGAGTAGCGACTATTTTAACATTCAGATTCGGATATGCGATTGCCTGTCTGATTTGCTCAAACGGTTTTTCTGATACAAACATAGAAAAACCGACTACAATTGGAATAAGACCTGTAGTAGCCATACCGGCTGCTGTACTTACGAGATCAGCTTCGCTGATGCCGACACCATACATGCGTTCCGGATATGCAGCAGAAAAATCAGTTAATTTAAGAGCTCTTGCGGAATCTGCATTTAGAACCACCATATTGGGGTAATCTTCTGCACTCTTAAGAATAGCATCGATAAGTGTTGCTCTGAAAGATTTTTTCATAATATTTCTGTTCCTTTCTAAAAATTTATTGGTAAAATTTAGATTTGCTCCAATTATATAATGGAGAAAATGGATTATCAATATTGAAAAATAAACAATATAATTTACTTAGAAAACAAATATTATTGTGAATAAGAAACAAAAACTCCAAAAATAGGACAAAATATACTCCAAAAATAATTGATTGAAATCGGAGTAAAGATGTAGGATAATATACCTATGATAATGATGTTGGGGTCAAAACCATAAATAGCTTTGCCCCTATTTCTATAGCACC
>JBJENW010000368.1:0-34005 GCA_051880395.1 Lachnospiraceae bacterium
CTCCCCCGGTTGAGATATTTTTCGCGTCCCGCCGTTTTCAAAGAGTAGTGGGGCCAATACTGTTTCGGGTGGCCAACAAAGTCCCGTCCGCAACACTTACGCTCATATAAAACGTAAGTATAAAGAAAAAAGTAGAATTGTAATATTTTTTTGAAAAATAGAAAAAAATGCTTGCAATTTCTGTTGGTCTGTTGTATAATATATCTTGCGTTCAGCAAAGAATTGCATATGCGCCTTTAGCTCAGCTGGCAGAGCACCTGACTCTTAATCAGGGTGTCCAGGGTTCGAACCCCTGAAGGCGCACGAAGAATACTGGTTTTGAGTGCAGAGAGCATCGGGGCCGGTATTTTTTATACAAAAAAACAATTATGGTTCAAACAGGTGCAGCAGTTCGTGAAAAGAGCGGCGAAGGCACCTGCATTTTTTTACAAAAAAAGGGTGGTCGTAACAGAAACAGGCAATACGTGTGCGAATCTGCATGAGACCACCTCAAATCTTTTTATATACTACTATTATATATGAAGAAAAAAGAAAAAAGTTACTTTTTCTTTCTCGAAAGTATCACTTTGTGAATCGGGTTCCCTTTGGAGGAAAACTTTTCCTCGTACTCTGTCTGAATATTTCCTTCGTTTAGATCCGGATCATTGTGCAGATCATAGGTGCAGGCATCGATATGCCAGCCACAGTCTTTTGCCTCCTCTAAAGAAAAATCAAATAAGCCGCGGTTATCGGTTTTAAATTCGATCGTTCCTTTGGAAGATAGTACCTGATCATAGCGCTGTAAAAATTGTCTGGAAGTCAGACGACGTTTTGCATGGCGGTCTTTTGGCCATGGATCGGAAAAGTTTAAGTAAATTTTTTCAACTTCTTCCGGAGCAAAGTAATCCGGGAGATATTCGGCATTGATGCATAAAAAGCGCAGATTGTCTAACGGTTCTTCTTCCATTTTTTGCAGCGCGCGTAAAAGAACACTTGCATAGCGCTCAATCCCGATAAAATTGATCTGTGGATTTTGACGTGCAAGTTCCATTAAAAACTGGCCTTTTCCCATGCCGATCTCTAAGTGCAGGGGCGCGTGTCTGTGAAAGCAGCGGTCCCAGTTGCTTTTGTATTCCACGGGATTTTGAATACAATAGGGGCTGTTTGCGATCGCTTCGTCTGCGCCTTTGATATTTCGTAATCTCATAACTATTCATTCCTTTTAAAAATACATTGACGGTTTCTTTACTATTTTACACTAGTTATCGAAGAAAAAAAAGAGGTTTTCAAAGAAAATCTATTGCGAGAGTAGGAAGGAACGTTTATACTTAAAACGTACATTGAGAAATTTAGCTGGAGGATACCATGAAGAAAAAAAGAAGTATATGCGTATTTTTGGCATTTTTTTATATGATCAGTAGTGTGATCTTGGCGTCGCCGATGCATGTGCAGGCGGCAGAATATTGGCCGGAGGGACCGCAGATTGGTTCGGAATCCGGGATTGTGATCGAGATGAATACGGGAACCGTTTTATATGAAAAAAATAGTGATGCACAGCATTTCCCGGCAAGTATCACAAAGATCATGACGGCACTTTTAGCAGTGGAACATGGAAAAATGGATGATGTTGTAACATTTTCGCATGACTCTGTTTATAATACAGAGGGATCGGGAATTGCGCGTGATGTCGGCGAGGAGATGACGTTGGAGCAATGTCTGTACGGTATGATGCTGGAGTCTTCGAATGAATGTGCGTATGCGATCGCAGAGCATATCGGCGGAAGTTTGGATAAATTTGTGAAGATGATGAATGAGGAAGCAAAAAAACTGGGTTGTAAAAATACCCATTTTAACAATCCGCATGGTCTGCCGGATGATGCGCATTACACATCAGCGCATGATATGGCGTTGATCGCAATGGAAGCGTATAAGAATGAGACATTTCGTATTATCTGTGGAACGAAAACCTATACGATTCCACCGACGAACAAGCATAAAAACGAGGAGACGTATCTGCAGAATCACCACTGCATGTTATATCCACGTAAGACAGCGGAGTATTTATACGATTATTGTGTCGGCGGTAAGACAGGATACACCTCTGTGGCATTGTATACACTGGTGACGTATGCAAAAAAAGGGGACATGGACCTGGTCTGTGTGACGATGAAAACGCCGGACCCGTATGGGCATTATAAGGATACCAGAAGTCTGTTTGATTTTTGCTTTGACAATTTTCAGATGGTTGAGGTAGCGGAGCAGGCGCAGAAAAATACGAAAGAACAGACAGAGACGACGGGAATTTTAGGGAATGTAGAGAGCTTTGCAAAGATCGATCCAAATGCCAGAATTATTTTGCCAAAGACGGCAAATTTCAGTGATGCAAAGTCGAAAATTGATTATAAGACGGCGGATGACGATACGATCGCCACATTGTGCTATACGTATGCAAAGCACAATCTGGGAAAGGCAAATATTATCGTCTCGGACACAGAGAAAAACGGGTTTGAATTTCAAGAGCATATCCGAAACGGAAAGATCATTTCGGAAAATGGAGCAAATGTGATCGAGATCAATCTGCGCAAGATCGGAAAGGTAGTTTTGATTGTTCTTGCGGTGCTTTTATTGATCTATATCTGGATTCGAATCTCTGGAAATATGAATTTTTTAAAGCACAAAGTGAAACGTAGAAAAAAAGGCAGTGACAATGTAAAAATATATCGTTATGGAAAACGGCGCAAATAAAAAGAAAGGAAACAGGATGTTGGAACACGAAGAGAAACAATGGTCTGATTTTTTGGATATCCGTCTAAAGCAGTATGCAGATACAGATGTGTATCCGTTTCATATGCCGGGGCATAAAAGGCAGCCCCTGCCGGCGGTCAATCCGTATACTGTGGATATTACAGAAATAGAGGGGTTTGACAATCTGCATCATGCACAGGAAATTTTAGAGCAGGCGCAAATGCGTGCGGCAGAATTGTATCATTCAAAACAGACGTTTTATCTGGTCAATGGCAGCAGCTGCGGCATATTGGCAGCACTTTCGGGCGCGGTTTCTTTTGGAAAAAAAGTATTGTTTGCAAGAAATAGTCATAAGGCGGCATATCATGCCGTCTTTCTGCGTCATTTAGAGCCGGTGTATCTGTATCCGCCGGTAACAGACAGCGGCGTTCAGGGGGCGATTCTGCCTTCGCAGGTGGAGGCAGCATTGGAAGAACAGCCGGATATCCAGGCGGTGTTTCTGACATCACCGACGTATGACGGAATGGTATCGGATATTCAAAGCATTGCCAGAATTGCACATGCGCACGGGATTCCCTTGATCGTGGATGAGGCACATGGTGCACATTTTGGATTTCATCCGGATTTTCCACAATCGGCGGTGCAGCTCGGGGCGGATCTGGTGATTCAGAGTGTACACAAAACATTGCCTTCCTTTACGCAGACGGCATTGTTACATTTGAATTCAAAGCTGGTTCAAAAGGAGACCGTGCAGCAGTATCTGGGCATTTTTGAGAGCAGTTCGCCGTCGTATCTTTTGATGGGTGGAATCGAGCAGTGTATGCGTTTATTAAAGGAGAAAAAAGAAGAACTGTTTGCAGCATATGTCGAGAATCTGGAATGGTTTTATCAGAGCGTAAAAGATTTAAAACATTTACATGTTTTTCAAAAAGAGGAAGCCAGACAGCAGAAGGAAAAAGGGCAGTTGTATGATTGGGATTTTGGAAAAATTTTAATTTTTATCGGAGACAGCAGCAAAAACGGAGAACAGGTGTATGAGACACTGCTCGAAGAATTTCATCTGCAGATGGAGATGTGTACGGGCAGTTATGTGACCGCAATCACGAGTATCTGTGATACAAGAGAAGGATTCGTGCGGTTGTCGGATGCGTTACATCAGATCGATGCAGGTCTTACTGCGTGCGAAAATCAGGTGCAACAGTCGTTTATACAAGAATTATATCGGCCAAGAGAACAGGTACTTCCACTTTATGAAGCGCAGGAGCAGAGTTTGAATCGTCAGATCTCGTTGGAGCAGGCTGAGGGAGAAATTTCTGCTGAGTTTGTGTATCTGTATCCGCCGGGTATTCCACTTGTGACACCGGGAGAACGGATCGATCGTTTTTTGGTGGATGGGATTTTGAAATGTAAAGAAATGGGACTTAAAGTGGAAGGGATGCAGGATCAGAGTGGGGAGCAAATTTGTGTGGTCTCCCGTTAAAAAAGAAAGTTAGAGATGAAGAATCATTTTTGTATGAAAATAAATGTACAAAAATGGTTTTTTGCATGGAAGAAAACTTGATAATTGGGTTGAAACATCATATAATAAAAATGTGATTTTAATCACAAAATTATATATATTTATGTGATGAGGAGTGATCATATGGAAAGAAAAATACTAAAACGTCTGTTAAAATGGAAGGAGTCACCTTACCGAAAGCCATTGATTTTAAAAGGGGTACGTCAAGTAGGAAAGACCTGGGTATTAAAAGAGTTTGGAAGACGTTATTATGAGAACACCGCATATTTTAACTTTGATGAAAATATGGAATATAAACAATTTTTTGAAATGACAAAAGATGTGAATCGCATTTTACAAAATTTGATGTTGGCAAGTGGGCAGAAAATCGTACCGGAAAAGACACTGATCATATTTGATGAGGTACAGGATTGTCCCAATGTCATCAATTCTATGAAGTATTTTTGTGAAAATGCGCCACAATATCATATTGCCTGTGCGGGATCATTGCTTGGGATTGCGCTTGCAAAACCATCCTCCTTTCCGGTTGGAAAGGTAAATTTTATGCAGATCGATCCGATGAATTTTCAAGAGTTTTTGTTGGCAAATGGAGACGAAAATCTGGTGGAATATCTCGAACAGTTAGATACGATTGAGCCTATACCGGACGCTTTTTTTTATCCACTTTATGAAAAACTGAAGATGTATTATGTCACTGGTGGTATGCCGGAATCTGTGCTGATGTGGACAGAAGCCAGAGATGTGGATGCCATGCAGGAAGCACTCGGTGGAATCATCGGTTCGTATGAACGAGATTTTGCAAAGCATCCGGATGTTCATGAATTTCCGAAAATATCTATGATCTGGAAATCTATTCCGTCTCAGTTAGCGAGGGAGAACAAGAAATTTCTTTATAAGGTAGTGAAGGAGGGCGCTAGAGCTCGCGAATATGAAGATGCATTGCAATGGCTGGTGGATGCACGTCTGGTTCATAAAGTTTATCGCAGCAGTGCACCGGGACTGCCAATGTCGGCGTATGATGATTTGTCTGCATTTAAAATTTATCTTGTAGATGTAGGGATTTTGCGCCGTTTGGCACAGCTTTCGCCGACTGCATTTGGAGAGGGAAATCGTCTCTTTACAGAGTTTAAAGGTGCGTTGACAGAAAATTATGTATTACAGGAATTGCTTACTCAATTTGAGGTTATGCCAAGGTATTGGAGTCAGAGTAATCCTCCTTATGAGGTGGATTTTCTTATTCAGAGAGAGAATGACATTTTTCCGGTAGAGGTAAAGGCGGAAGATAACATAACAGGCAAGAGTCTTCGAAAATTCAAAGAATTGTTTCAGGATCAGGTGAAACTTCGTGTACGCTTTTCGTTGAACAATTTGAAATTAGATGGAGATGTACTGAATATACCGTTATTTCTCGCAGACCAAACAGATCGATTAATAGGGATGGCGCTGGATGCGGTTTCTTAAAGGGCAAGAACCGCATCGAGCAGCTGTTTGGCCTGTTTCAGATTCTACGGTAATGCGGTCTTTGATTTTTTGTTATTCTGTAAAAAAAAGAGGTTTTATTTTTGGAGTGATCTTTGGCTGCATTTTACGGATCCATTCAGATAAACCATAAATGACAGTCGATGTCACCAAAACTAAAACGGCATAGATCAACAGATTTTGGCGATAGGTCGTGTCACAAAATAGTTTTGGCATTTGGCTGCACCAATAGCGGTGTCCAAGAAACATAGAAAAGCTGAACTTGCCAAGCCAGGAAAAAATCGAATGAGCAAACAGATCAGAGATCACACTCTGCTGGCTGAACGTAATGGTAATGCTGATCGCAACCGCAAACAACATCGCAAAATCTAGTTTCGAACCACCGTGGTGAAAGCAGAAAATCAGCATAAACAGATACCCACCGAGTTCAATGATTGCAAGAAGTACTTTGGAAAATGTGGTCAAATGTACTTGTTTGAGATGCTCACAAGCCAGAAAACATACACAGCCAAGGCATAATTCGGCAATGGCGCGAGGAAATCCCTTATAACAAAAACCCAGCCAGTCACTTGGTCCATGCAGATTTCCATAAGACGCACAGAGATATCCCAAAAGAAAGATACTGATTCCTGGTGCAAGGACATTTAAAAATAGTTCTCGGTTCTTTAAAAGAAGCGGAACTAAAAGCAGCATCGCGAGCAGCATTGCGGAAATATACCAAGTAACTGTATTGGCACGAAAATCGGATAAACCGCTGAATTGTAAGAAGAATAGTTCCCACATACCCGTCAGAAAATCTTTAATGATCTGTACGAATGTCAGATCTGTTTTTTTGAGATGCATCACGATAAAACCGATGCCCCATGCAATTGCAAGTTCCGGAAACATGCCTTTCATTTTGTGAAACAAAAAAAGACGTGTGTTGGTTCCGATTGAATCATTATTTTCGGTATATTTTTTTGCGGAGGCAGCCATTAAAAATCCGGACACCACAAAGAAAAATTCGACAGCAATGGCGCCACCCATAAATGGTCCGTGTTTACGATCCCCTACATTTTCAGAAAAATGAAAAATAATGATCACAACAGAAAAAATAAATTTCCAGAAGTCGATTCCACCGTTTCGCCTGCGCGGCATAGCGGCGGTTTGGATGTTTGATGTTTGCATATATCCTCCTTTGTATAAAACAACCTTTTAAAATAAAAACAGTTTTATTTTAGCAACTTTTACCAGTTTGTACAAGAAGAAACCCAAAAAGTATAAGGAAATCGTTAGCAGCAGTTTTCTCTTGTGTAACAACCACTTTTGTATTATAATTAGTAATACAAAAGTGGTTGTTTTTTTGGGGAAAGGAAGGATGGCAATGATACTTGCACTCGATCCGATGAGTGAGATGCCGATCTATCTGCAGATCAGAAATCAGATTGTGATCGGAATCGCAAAAGGAGAGTTGGAAGCGGGAGAGCGTCTGCCGACTGTCCGGCAGCTGGCCGCTGATACGGGCGTGAATACGATGACGGTCAATAAGGCGTATCAGATGTTGAAACAGGAGGGCTATATCGAGACGGACGGACGAAGGGGCGCAAAGGTTTGCGAGACGCATCCCATCGATCCGGCATTTCGAGAAGAGGTAAAAGAAAAATTGGAACTGCTCAGTGCAGAATCGGTGTTGCATGGGATGAAAAAAGAAGAGTTTCTTTCCATTTGCGAAGAAATGTACAAAAAGATGCTTGTGGAAGAATAGAGAGGAGCGAAAGGTATGAGCTGGGTTGTATTGTTTATCTTTTTATTTACAGATTTGTTTATGGTAGGTGTCTGCTATGCGTTTTATGCACATAAGGACCAGTATGAGCAGGGGATGCTCTGGGGCGTACATATCCCAAGAGAGGCGTGTGAGGATGCGGATGTCAAGCGGATTCTGGTGAAATGGAAGAAGGCGTGGAAACGGTTTTTCTGGTTTCATATGCTTGTGGGAGCGGCAGTTTGCTTTTTGAATTTTGTGGGAGTGGCTGTTTTTATGATCGTATGGGCAATCTGGATGGTTGTTTTTATTGTGGATCTGATGCGCTTATCGATGCAGCCGCACCGGGAAATGTATGCGCTGAAAATGGAGAAAAACTGGATTCAGGAAAGTAAAAAACAGCTGCTGTGTGTGGATACAAAAGTCAGCGCAACGGTGCAAAAGATGGTTCCTACGCCGCTGTGGCATCTGCTGGGAATCGCAATCATTGTTGGGAGTGCGATTCTTGGAAAAACGCTTTTGGTAGAGCCGAAAGAGATTTCATTGACTTTTTTTGTCATCAGTCTGATCGTTTCGGCATTATTCTTTGGACTGCATTTTTTCGTGCGCCGGATGCACAACAGTGTCTACAGCAAAGACAGTGAGATCAACCTGGCACTCAATCAGTCGTATAAGTATGACTGGGCCATCGGAACGCTTTTGGCGGATGGCGGAAATGTGCTGGCATGGCTGTGGATCTGCATACGGTTGGCGATCACAGGAGAATTTTCAAATCTGGATGTGATGGTGTATATCTTGATTCAATTACTATTGCAATTAGGAATTCTGATTCCGCTGGTGCATGGACAGAGAAAAAAGAAAGCGCTTTTGGCAAAAGATCCAAAACCGATTTATGTAGATGACGATGTGTACTGGAAGAACGGTTGGTACAGCAATCCAAACGATCACCGTCTGCTTGTCCAGAACCGGTTGTGTGACACAAATTATTCGTTTAACTTTGCACGACCGGCGGCAAGGGTGCTGTGCGCTGTGATTTATGGAGTTGTCGTCTTGGGTCTGTTGTTATTGGTGTATGTGATGATTCCGCTTTTAAACATTCATCTGGAAATTACACAGACGCAGAATACGGTTACGATCGAGGAAGCCGGATATGATATCTCGTTTCAAAAGGATGAGGTGCAGTCGGTCAAACTTTTAGAGAAGGAACCGGATACAAGGTTTACAAAGAAAAATGGTGTGGGGACAGACAAGTACTCGGTCGGAAAATTCTGGTCACGCGATCTTGGGGATTGTATGCTGTTTTTGCAGGAGGAATGTACCCCCGTTTTACAGATACAGTTAAAGGATCAACTGGTGTTTCTCAACAGTGAAACAGAGGGTGAAATGGAAACGTTATATGGAAATCTAAAGAAGTAGAAAGGAGACAAAGATGGCAGATATCACATGTAGTCTGCGCTGGAAAAACGAGCCGCTGCAGACAAAAAAAATCGAAGAACACGTATTAGATGACATGGGACTGACCGAACTTTTACAGGCAGTTTTTCCGGAGGAAGAATCTTTTTCCTATGCGAAACAACAGTTTTTAGAGATGACAGAGGATATCGAGACACTGAACTTTCGACAGGACATCTTTCGGGATCTTTTTACGCAGCCGGACTTTTTAGCGGCGATGACGGAGGCGATGGAAAAACTATGTGCGTATGAGAATCTAAAGACAAGCCGAATCGTGATTGACAAAAAGAGCAGTCTGATGGAGTTAGTGGAAAAACTGCGGGAGCTTCAGATGTATATCGATGTGATCTTAACATTGCAGTCTTGTTTTGAAAAAGCATCGATACAGGCAGAAGGTTTTTTGCGCATTCAGAAGCTGGTTGATAAGATCTGCAAAGAAAAAGGATTTGAAGAATTACAGGCAGATATCCATGAAATTTCGGAGGAGGTCAGTACCTATAAAAGTGTGACAGTAGGATTCAATCTTGACAGTATGCTGCAGGTCAATGAGGTTGTATTTCTCTCTGCAAATGACTATACACATAAACGAAATGTGCCGATGCTGACGCGTTTTGGACATTTTCTGCAGGAGGCAGTAGCGACAAACAGCGGATTGGAAGAAGGCGTGGTTTTTATGGCGCGCAAAAACGGACAGGACAATTTAGATCCGATCATGAAAAATCTGCAGCAGTTGATGACGCGGGAAATGGACGGGCTGACAAAAGAGTTGTGGCGCGTGCTGAAAAACTATGTCGATGTCAGCGGTGCCGCTTTGACGCGTGTGATACCGGAGTTAAAGTTTTATATCGGGTTTGCGAACTTTTTTTGCAGCGTAAAAAAGAGCGGCCATCCGGTCTGCCTTCCAGAGTTTGTAAAAAAAGAAACACCGTTTTTTAATCTGAAAGAGGCGTATAATATCCGTCTGTTTTTAAAAAATGAAGCGGCAGGAAATCAAGAAAAGATCATATGCAATGATATGAAACTAGATGAGGCGGGAAATATATTTATCCTCACCGGACCGAACAGCGGCGGTAAAACGACATACACAGAAGCAATCGGTGCAGCAGTACTTCTAACACAGCAGGGACTTGCCGTACCTGCGAATGCCTGTCAGATGCAGCCGTTTGACTGTTTGTATACGCATTTTCCGGCAGATGAGGCGGATACAGTGTATTATGGAAGGCTCGGGGAGGAAGCAAAGCGCATCAGTGCGATCATGCACAGTGCAACCGAAAGAAGTCTGTTTTTATTGAATGAAACGTATTCTTCCACCAGTTTTTCGGAAGGATTGTATCTGGCAAAGGATCTGCTTCGCGCGCTAAAATTTCGAAACATTTCCGCGATTTACAATACACATCTGCACGAACTGGCGCAGGCAATTCCAGAGTTGAATGAAGCAGAGGGAGTCGGTTTCATCGACAGTCTTGTGATGGGAATGGGCGAGAACGGAAAGCGTTCTTACAAAGTGTATCGAAAGAAACCGGACGGAAAAAGCTATGCGATGGATATTGCGCAAAAATATGGGGTGACTTACGAGCAGTTGATAAACAAAGGGTAATCGTTCAAAAGTAATTGATGTGAAGCAAACAATCAAATTGGAAAAGGAAAAAGCTATGATAAAAATTCCATACGATAAAAAAATATTAATAGTTGATGATGATGAAAGTATTCTTCTTATGATAGAGACGGTCTTACGAAAAGAAGGATATAAAAATATTTACAAAGCATCATGTGGGGAAGACGCAATAAAGTCGGCATACACGGTGTCGCCGGATTTAATTCTTCTGGATGTGATGCTGCCGGATATGGATGGATATGAGGTATGTAAAAATATCAGATTGCAATCTATGACACCAATTTTATTTATATCGGCGAAATCAGATGAAGTAGATAAACTCCTTTCTTATGCGATGGGAGGGGACGAGTATATTACAAAACCGTTTAGTCCGAAAGAGTTAATTGCAAAAATAAAAGCAGTTTTGGTACGCCAGCAATATTATGAAAATAAAATGCAGGAAAAGAAGACATATTCTTTTGGTAGATTTGTATTGGATATGAATAAAATGATATTGCTTTGTGATGGACATTCTGTTCCTCTCACAGCAAAAGAATACGCTTTGTTGGAATATCTGATTCAAAACAAAAATATAACAATGAGTAAAGAAAAAATATTAGAAAATGTCTGGAATGTTGACTATGATGGATATGACAACACTGTAATGGTTCATATAAGGCATTTGCGAGAGAAAATAGAGGATGATCCGTCGAATCCGGTTTATTTAAAAACAGTAAAAGGACGAGGGTATATGTTTGAAGAAAATGAACAGAAGGAAATGTAACAAAAAATGAAACGTGCAATTATATTAGAGTATCTGAAAACAATTTTATTTGCTGTCTTGATGTCTGTTGCAGTATCAATGCTCATTTGTTTTTTATGCTTTTTTAATAATCAGACGGTAGACAATGACATGCCACAATATTTAATCAGAAGAATGGAACAATATATAAAAATAACGGAGAAAGGAATGACATTAGATCAGGAAGGGAAAAAAAGTCTGCAGAAGTATCAGCTTTGGATGCAAGTGGTAGATGAAGATGGTACGGTTGTTTATGAAGTTGATGTTCCCAAAAAAGTTCCAAAGCATTATTCGAATTTTCAATTAGTTGATTCCGTTTTGCATTCAAATCAATTGGGAGAATATACGATTTTTGCATCTTCTATGACAGTAAATGATCACTATGGGATATTGCTTGGATGTGATAGCGGGATCGTCACAAAATATACCTATAGTTTTGAGGGGAATGGAAGAGATCTTATATTAAAATGCCTGTTTGTTTTCTGTGTGACAACGGTCAGTGTGATCATAGCAGTTTCCTATTATTTTTCAAAGAAAGTAACGGCACCGATTGGCAGGGCACTGGAAATGATAGAAGAGATTCAGACAGGAAACAGCAGGGATTCTTTTCCGATAAAAAATAAAAAATTATTTGCAAATGTATTTGTCAGTATCGACAAACTAAAAGCGGCACTGAAAGAGAATGAGAGATTACGAGCAGAGTGGATTACAAATATTTCGCATGATATAAAAACACCGCTGTCAACGATCAAAGGTTATGCAGAACTTTTATCTACGGAAGATTATGAGTTTGAAAAAGAGGAAATGATGGGATATGCAGATCAAATTCTTAAATCAGAAAAACGGATCGAGGAATTGGTAGAAGATCTTAAAATGAGTCAAATGCTCGTGGAAGGAAAGATAAAACTAAAGAAGGAAAAAGTAGAATTGGTGAAACTTTTGGAAAACTGTATTGCGGAAACAAAAATTTACATAAAGGGTGAGCCAGCAATACATTTTACATATGATAAAACCATTAACATATTGGCAGATAAAAAACTTTTGGAACGGTCTTTTGTCAATATCATTTGCAATGCTTATGTACACAATGAAAAAAATGTATGCGTAGACATTTCTTTATCAGAGGAAGAAAATGACGCAAAAATAGTGATTGCTGACAATGGAAGAGGAATAAAAAAGGAAGATTTGGCGCATATTTTTGAAAGGTATTATAGAGGGACAGACTCAGGAAAAGAAAAAGGAACTGGATTGGGTTTGGCTATAGCGAAGGAAGTGATTACGGAGCATGGGGGAAAAATCCTGGTTTCGAGTGAGAAGGGGGAAGGCACCAGATTTATAATTTACCTAAAAAAGAATACAGAATAAAAATAGAATGCTGTAAGAGGTCTGAAGGCAATTAGACTCTTACAGCATTTTGTTTCAGTAAAAATTAAGATAGAATTAAGTTTGGCTTTCAATAGAAATAAAGAGAGGAGATTATAATGAATATGTAAAAAACAGGTGCTCAAAAGGAGGAATAAGACATATGGGAAAAAAATATTTTGTACGGGTAATGAAGCGATATGCGATTGTAGCAAGTTTGTTATTTATGATGATTACGTTAGGACTATCTGTATCGTGCTATATGATTTCAAATAGTACTTTAATTAGCAATAAAATTGAGATATGGATTGACGCATGTCAATATATAGACTTTTTTTTACCACTCATACTTTGCATGGCATTTGTACCGATGATCTTTATGCAAAACAGAGATGGATTTATAAAGTATGCATCCATTAGAATCAGCAGAAAGCAGTACATTTTAAGTCACATTTTTTCGATTGCGATCGTAGTATTTGTCGGAACGATGCTGGCATACTATTTATCATTAATCTTTTCGCTGCGTGTGTTGAAACCGCAAGATATTGGAACTAGAAATTATTTGCTTGCCTATGTGTTTGGCAGATATCAAGTGTATCATCCATATTTATTTGGGTTTGCGTGGTGCATATGGAAAGGAATGGTTGCAATGCTTTTTGTTACGTTTGGGTGTTTAATGGCATTGTATATGGATAATCTATTTATTGCTGTATTACTGCCGTTTTTATACTGTATGGCTGAAAATCTTGTTACGTCACTTTTACAGATACCGCAATATAGTATCATGACATCGTATGTGTTAAATCGTTTATCTCCATCCTGTATGCATGTTTGGAATTATATAATAGGAGTAGTATTTTTTGCACTATTTGCAACCATTGTAATTTTAGTGCTAAGGAGGAGAAACAAGAATGAATATTCAAACGCTTAAAAGTAGGATAATTCATGCGTCATTAGGTCGGATATGCCTTTCTTTACTGGTAGTTTATACGTTTCTATGTGGTGAAGATTTAAATTATGCAGTCTCTGTCAAAATGAGTGTGTTTGAATATGTTTTATATGTACTAACGGATCATTATTATATGGTTTATGCATGGCTGTTTTTTCTTGTGTTTTTTTCTGCGCATCAGGTGAAGGAAAAACGATTGATTGAACGTCTGCGATTTCATACGCTGAAAGAATTTTACCGGTTGGAACGTTTTGTAAAGATAATACAAATTTTTAGTATAATAGGACTTCATGTACTTCTGCCACTTATTATAGGTCTTTCAAAATTACAGTTTCATAATGCGTTTCGTGCTGCGATGCCAGGAGATATTTTTGACAGCAATCTGGAAGTGCTGACAGCTTATTCAGAATATTTCAAAACACCAATCAGTGCGATTGTTTGTGTAATTTTATATTGGGTAATTGGGAGTGTGTTTATCAGTGAGTTTATTTATTATTGCAGCGAAATCTGGCAGAAAAAAGGGATGCTTATAAGTATTCTGTTTGTGATAATTAGTACAATGGCGGGGTTCATGACACAAATCAATGATCCGATAAAGGAAGTATTTTTTTTGAATCACTATTATATTCTGCACCATGTGCTGTTGAATATTGGAGTCGTGCCGATGGTAGTGAATTTGTTTGTCATGTTTTTAGGAATCATTCTGTTTGAAAAAATTGCAATATCAAAAAATTGTAATAAAAAGATTGGTGCAAAAGAAACAGTTAGAATTTTGTTTACGGTCAGACCGGCAATCTGTCTTTTGTTTTTTGGTAGTCTGGTATTATTGGGAATAACAGCTGCAGGAGCAGATGCGGCTGCATGGGGGCTTGTAAAGGGTTTTTCTTATAAAGAGTTTCAATTAACAGAATTCTTATATTACATTGCACCAGAAGTATTTGTGCTTTTTTTTGTGAATATGACATGGGAAAATGAGTCGAACAGTCGGAATGAGTTAGTGATGTTTCGAGTTGGCAGTCGAATAAAATGGAACAAAATAATGGAGAGGTCCTGTTTAAAGTTTTTAACAAAAAGCTGGGTTACTTATTTGGGTATGATCGGAATCGTTTTATGGTGTTGTAAATTTGTTTTTTGTACGCAGGAAAGAAAATGGCTTTGGGAGGTGACAGAATATTACGGGCTTTCGGAGGGAAACATATGGAATTGTATGTTGATCGCGTTATTTGTACGGATCCTGGAGTTGTATTTCTTATATAGTATTGACAGATTCGTTTTTGTGTTAACAGCAAATGCAATTGCATCTTATCTTGTTACGTTTGTGTTATATGTGCCGGGGATGATATATAGAGGAATAGATATTAGCCTTTTTGGTAAGGGCTGTGCTTATCAGATTCTTGAACTATTTGCAGAAAAACAAGAAATGTTGATTTTGGTTATAATAGCGATTCACATTGGATTTATAGCGATTTTAAGTTGGCTTTGTCGCAATAAAAAATTAATTACAAGGAAGGAAATTGTATGTCAAAGATTATAGAATTAAAACAAGTCAGTAAAAAATTTAACAAAAAAGAAATTTATAAAAATCTCTCTTTCAGTATCGAGGAAGGAGAGTGTGTGGGATTTGTTGGAGGAAATGGAAGTGGAAAATCGGTTTTGTTTCAATTGATTTCAGGGTTACTTCCAGTGGATTCGGGAACAATTAAAATCGGAAATGAAATGCTTGGAGAAAACAGAGATTTTCCTGAAAATGTGGGGATTTTAATTAATGAACCGGGATATATTGAGTATTATTCTGGATATAAAAATCTTCAGCTTTTGGCAGAAATTAAAAATATTATCGGAAATGATGAGATAAAAAAGACAATGGAACGGGTTGGGCTTGATTATAATGATAAAACACCTGTAAAAAAATATTCGATGGGAATGAGACAGAAATTAGGAATCGCGCAGGCAATCATGGAGGGACAATCGATTATAATATTAGATGAACCGTACAATGCCCTCGACTATAAAACAAACCATGAAATCACAAAACTATTCGAAGAACTAAAAAATAGTGGAAAAACGCTTTTACTTACCAGTCATCAACATAGTTATTTAAGTACACTGTGCGATACACTGTATTGTATTCATGAAAAAAATATTGTTCCGTTTACGGAAGAATTGCAAGAAAAATATTTTGCGATGTAATTTGCAAAGAAGGAAAGGAAGTTGATCGGATAAAAAGTGGTAGAAATCAAAGCGTAGATTGTGAATAATATTAAGTATTTTACAAAAATGACGATATATTATAAGGAATTTACTGATAATACTTTGACAAAATATCCTAAAAAAGAAACCTTAAAAAGAATGTTCTCTCGGAATCTCCCTTGCGCTCGCTTTTGCGGCTGATTTTCCGCCAGATGCACACAAATTTAATCAACGTACGCTCCACGTACGCCTCATAAATTTGTGCACATCTGACAAAAAATCATCTCACAAAATCAAGCACAAAGAGATTTCGAGAGAACATAAGAAGGAAAAGGAGGTAGAAGGTATGAAGGTTGATGAAAAAGAAAAATTTGTCAGCATTCGGTGGGAATTGATAGCGATGTCGGTGATTCCTTTGATTGCAGTATGTATCGTCCTCACAATCATTTCGGTGAATACGATCAAAAGCGGTATGATCGCAAAAGCGATCGGAGGTCTGAAAAGTACGGTCATTGCTGTAAATGCAGGAATCAATGTATTAAATGACGATGCCTATTATCTGGATGAGAATGATAATTTATGGAAGGGCGACTTTAATCTGACAGAACATGAAGAATTCATGGATGCTTTTGTAGCCGGAACAAACACGGATGTGACAATTTTCTATGGAAAAACCAGAAGAGCTACCTCATTAAAAGACAAAAGTGGACAAAGAATCATCGGAACGGATGCCTTAAGCGAGGTTTCGGATTTGGTACTGAATGGAAAAGAATTTTCTTCTTCGAATACGATCATAAATGATCAAAACTATTATACCTACTACATGCCGTTATCAAATCCAAACGGAGAGATCATAGGTATGATATTTGCCGGTGAGCCAAGTGCATCGGTTGACACAAGACTAAGACACAGTATCATTGCGGTGGTGATCATCGCAGTCATCTTACTTGTGATCTCTGTGATCGTATGTTTTATAAACACGAAAAAACTTTCAAAATCAATTACACATACCTGTGATGCCGTGAATTCTCTGGCGCAGGGAAATTTGATGGTTCATGTAAATCCCGCGATTTTGAAACGGAAGGATGAACTTGGATTAATGGGAAAAGGGGTAGAGAACCTGATAAAAAATCTGAATGATTCTATTGGAAACATTAAAGAGATTTCGGAAGAATTATTAGATGCAGGGAATAAACTGGAAAAAATGGCGTCCAAGACAAGTCGTGCTTCTTCGGATATCAGTTGTGCGGTTGAAGATATATCCAATGGTGCGGTATCCCAAGCGGAGGATGTGGAAATTGCAAATGAAGGGGTTTCAAAAATGGGAAGATTGATGGAAGAGATCACGGAAAACATTGGAGATTTGACGCAGTCTTCCATGAACATGCAGTCTTCCGGTGAAGAATCCAGCCACATCATGCAACAGCTTAGTGTTTCGAATGACCATACAGTTGCAGCAGTAGATAAGATTGCAAAGAATGTAGAAGCAACCGATGGTTCTGTTATTCAGATAAAAGAAGCTGTCAATCTGATCACTGAGATTGCAAGTCAGACGAGCCTTTTATCCCTAAATGCGTCAATAGAGGCTGCAAGGGCCGGGGAAGCAGGAAAAGGGTTTGCGGTTGTTGCAACGGAGATTCAAAAGTTGTCGGAGGAATCAAACGCCTCTGCTCAAAAAATAGCGGACATTATAAGCAGACTTTCAACTGATTCCCAAAATTCCATGGAAGTTATGGAAGAAGTCAAAACCCGTTTACAAGAACAGCAAGATAAATTAAATGAGACAAAGCAAAAATTTGAAGAAGTGATCACAGGAATCATCAACTCACGGGAAGGAACGGAGCGGATCAACGAGCAGGCAGAAAGCTGTGACGATGCAAGAAAAAAACTGATCGATATTGTTCAAAATTTATCTGCTATTTCAGAAGAGAATGCCGCTTCATCGGAAGAGACAACTTCTTCGATGACAGAGCTGAATACCACAATAAATGAACTGTCCGAGTCCGCAAAGGAGTTAAAAGAACTCGCGGTGTCGTTAAAGAAGGATATCAGCTATTTTAAAATAGCAGGATAGTCAGTGACATCATTTGAAACATTGTAAAGAAAAATTGACTGCGAAAGCGGTCTTTTTTTCTTTTAAGAATCGGTATATGTGTTTGGGAGTATTGGAAAAAATAATAAAAAATAGTTGGTTAAATAAACATAGAAAGTGGGGAAAAACAAGAAATATGCTCATAAAATGTGAAAAACAGGATTGATTACGCTCATAAAATGTGATAATCTTTGAGACAGGAGGTGGAATAGATGTATCTGAAAAGAAAAATAGATAAATTTCTAATGAATTGGAAGAAAGATTTAGCACATAAACCCTTGATCGTAAAAGGAGCAAGGCAGATTGGAAAGACAGAATCAATCTTACATTTTGCAAACGAGAACTACAGTAATGTGGTATATATCAACTTTGCATTAGATAAAAAGTATTCTACGATAGTGAGTGATGGATATGATGTTGAAACAGTCATAAAAAATATAACACTTGCAAATCCGGCAATTCAGTTTATTCCGGAGGAAACGATTGTGATTTTTGATGAAATCCAGGAGTATCCGGATGTTGCAACGACTCTGAAGTCTTTTAAATTGGATGGAAGATATGATGTGATCTGTAGTGGATCCATGTTAGGGATAAATTATAAAAAAATTCATAGTAACAGTGTTGGAAATAAAACAGATTATGAAATGTTTTCGATGGATTTTGAAGAATTCTTGTGGGCAAAGGGATATCATGACGAGCAAATAAACGATATCCTAAAACACATGGTTGAATTGATGCCATTTAGTGAAACGGAGTTAAGGGTATATCAATCACTATTTTTAGATTACTGTGTGCTTGGTGGAATGCCGGATGTAGTACGAGGATATATTGAGACAGGAACCTTTTCGGGATCTTTAGAAATTCAAGAGCAGATTCGATTAGACTATGAAGAAGATGTAAGAAAATGTGCCCAGGGACTGGATCAAACAAAAATCATAAGTGTATATCGCAGTGTTCCAGCGCAATTAGCAAAAGAAAATAAAAAGTTTCAGTTTAACAAAATTGATAAGAATGCCAGATCCAGAGAGTATACCGGTTGTATTGAATGGCTGATCGATGCCGGCGTCATTACAGAATGTAATTGTTTATTCTTTCCTGAGTTGCCACTAAAGGGGAATGCGGATAAAAGTAAATACAAACTTTATTATCCGGATACAGGATTATTAGTTTCGGCTTTAGATGAAGAGGCACAAGAGGACCTGAGAGTAAATAAAAATCTAGGGGTATATAAAGGGGCTCTTTATGAAAACTTTGTAGCAGAAGCTTTTACAAAACAAGGAATGGGGCTATTCTATTATAAAAAAGATAATTCTACATTGGAGGAAGATTTTTTTGTTAGGTCTAAGAATGAACTAATCCCGGTAGAAGTAAAATCAAATCATAACAGGTCAAAGTCTTTGGCAGCATTGATAAAAAATGAAAATTATAGCGATATACAGTATGGAATAAAACTAGGAGATTTCAATGTCGGGTGTGCAGAAAATATATACACGTTTCCTTATTTTTGTGCGTTTATGATAAAAGCTTATCTGAAAAATTGGGATTAAAAATAACAAAATCATGGAGAACCATGATAAAACCCTTACTTTCCAGCACAAACGAAACAGATCTCAACCGTTCGTTTCCAATACACAGTTTCGCCGAACGACAGGCATCCTGGCAAAAAACATTTCGGCGGGCGCAGGTGAGATCCTGTGCTTAGAGTGCCTTATGCTCGAAGGCAATCCTGAGAGTATTAGGCACTCTTAGCACATAGCTCACCGGAGCAGGAGCCGTGTTTTTTGCCAGGATGCCTGTCGTTTGGCGAAACGTCCGTATAAGAAATCCCCTCCGGTTGAGATCTGTTTCGTCAAGCCCCAAAAAGTAGTGGCCGGATGCACGTAGTGGTTCGCCCGACAAATAGAAATTTAACTGTTAATGCAAACGACATAGGAGGAAACAGTAACAAATCGCTTTTATCTTTAAAAATCTATTTCGGAAATTCTAGGCTTTTAAGCGGAACTGTGTTATAATAAAGTGAAAATGTGCGCAAAAGACCGGGCACTTGAAAAAAACGACAGAAAGGGTTCAAATATGGGAAAAATATTTTGTATCATGGGAAAAAGTGCATCGGGAAAAGATACGGTTTATAAAAAATTACTGGAAAATACAGAGATTTCGTTAAAAAAAATCGTACCATATACCACGCGCCCGATTCGCGCGGGAGAAACAGAAGGCGTGGAATATCATTTTACGGATGAAGAAGGGCTGTCTGTTCTGCAGAAAGAAGGAAAAGTGATCGAGATGCGCGCCTATGATACATGCTGTGGTGTCTGGAAATATTTTACAGCGGATGACGGGCAGATTCGGGATGATGGACTGTATCTTGTGATCGGAACGCTTGAGTCGTATCTGGCGCTTCGAAACTATTTTGGCGAAGAGCAGGTCTGTCCGCTTTATATCGAACTGGAAGACGGGGAGCGTCTGATGCGGGCATTCAATCGGGAGAGAGAGCAGAAAGAACCAAAGTACGCAGAGGTGTGTCGACGATTTTTAGCGGATGAAGAAGATTTTTCGGAAGAAAAATTACAACAGGCTGGTATAAAAAAACGCTTCGAAAATACAGAAAGTGATACAACAGTTGAGGAAATTTTACGATATATAAAGAAAGAGATGTAATATCTATGGATAAGGGGTGGGAAAAGGATGGATATTAATAAGATCGATCAGGTAAATCCGGCGCAGTCCGTTGAGCATACTTCGCAGAATCAGACTGATTCCGCTGATTTTAAATTCATTCTCACCAGCCATATCGAGGAAGCACAGCTGCAGGAGCAGTTAAACAGCCTGCTTACCGATATTTCTGTTCAGGGGCAGCAGATCGCGAAACATATGGATATACGGGATCTGAAGCGTTACCGACAGAAGATCAAAGAATTTTTAAATGAAGTTGTGAATCGTTCGCATAAATTTTCCAGAGAAAACTTTTTGGACCGCAGGGGACGGCACAGAGTTTACGGAATTATCCGCCTGGTGGATGAAAACCTCGATGAACTGGCAAAAGAGCTGGTGAAAGATGAGGCAGATCATATTGCGATACTCGATCGGATCGGAGAGATTGAAGGACTGCTTTTGGATATTCTGACGTAGAAATACGCAAGATACAGGAGGAAGTGGAAATGGCAGGTTTTAATAGTATTATTGGAAATGAACAGATCGTGCAGCATTTAAAAAATGCGGTGTTAAAGGACAAGGTGTCGCATGCGTATATCATCAACGGACCGAAATCCTGCGGAAAAGGACTTTTGGCAGATGCATTTGCGATGACGCTACAATGCGAGAAAGGCAGCAATGAACCTTGTATGGAGTGTCGCTCCTGTATGCAGGCGATGCACCACAACCAGCCGGATATCATCTATGTGACCCATGAAAAACCGAATACCATATCGGTATCCGATGTGCGGGAACAGATCAATGCGGATATTGTGGTGAAACCATACAGCAGCCGGTATAAAGTATATATCGTAGATGAAGCAGAGAAAATGAATCAGCAGGCGCAGAACGCACTTTTAAAAACAATTGAGGAGCCGCCGGAATATGCGGTGATCTTGCTTTTGACGACGAATGCGGATGCGTTTTTACAGACAATCCGCTCCAGATGTGTGATGTTAAATATGGTGGCAGTGCCGGATGTGCAGATTGTGGATTATTTGAAAAAAACGCTTCTGGTGCCGGATTATGTGGCAAAGCTTTCGGCGGCATTTGCACAGGGAAATGTCGGAAAAGCGGTCAATCTGGCGTCTTCAGAGGAATTTCAGGAATTAAAGGATTCTGTTGTGCAATTGATGAGGCGGCTGCGAGAGATCGATCTTTATGAGCTGACAGGAGCCGTCAGACAGATCACAGAATACAAATTGGAGATTCAAGATTATTTGGATATCATGATGGTCTGGTTTCGGGATGTTTTATTGTATAAAGCGACAGCGGATGCCAATAAAGTGATCTTTTCAGATGAATTAATGGAAATTAAAAAGCAGGCAAGTAAGAGTTCCTATAGTGGAATCGAAACCATACTTCAGGCATTGGAAAAGGCAAAAGTGCGACTGAATGCGAACGTGAATTTCGACTTGACGATGGAATTACTGTTGCTGACGATAAAGGAGAATTAGCATGATAAAAATTGTAGGAGTCCGGTTTCGAAAGGCAGGAAAAATTTATTACTTTGATCCGGACGGCAAAGAGATGGAGCAGGGAACTCATGTGATCGTGGAGACTGCTCGCGGGGTGGAATACGGAACAGTTATGATCCCACCGAAGGAGGTAACGGATGATGAGGTAACACAATCTTTAAAACCGGTGCTTCGTATAGCAACACCAGCGGATGAGAAACAGGAGGCAAAAAATCGTGAAAAAGAAGTGGATGCGTTTCAGATCTGCTTAGAGAAAATTGCGAAGCACAAGCTGGAAATGAAGTTGATCGAGGCAGAATATACCTTTGACAATAATAAATTGTTATTTTATTTTACAGCTGACGGAAGAATTGATTTCCGGGAGCTTGTAAAAGATCTGGCGTCGGTATTTCGAACCAGAATCGAGCTTCGACAGATCGGTGTGCGTGATGAGACAAAGATCATGGGCGGTGTCGGAATCTGCGGCAGACCGCTTTGCTGTAATACATTTCTGACCGAGTTTGCGCCGGTTTCGATCAAAATGGCAAAGGAGCAGAATCTTTCCCTAAATCCGGCAAAGATTTCCGGTGTCTGCGGTCGATTGATGTGTTGTCTGAAAAATGAGGAAGAAACCTATGAGTACTTAAACGGCAGAATGCCGGGAGTTGGGGATTATGTGACAACACCGGACGGCTTAAAAGGTGAAGTAAACAGCGTGAGTGTGCTGCGTCAGAAAGTGAAAGTGCTCGTGAATATCAATGATGAAAAGGAACTTCACGAATATAAAGTGGATGACTTAAAGTTTAAACCGAAGCGTCGCAAAGAAAATGTGAAGCTGACAAAGGAAGAAATGAAGGAACTGGCGGCACTGGAGGATAAAGGAGCGAAGTCAAAGATCGATGATACCAAATAAGGAATTGTATCTAAAAGACGGGGAACGGTTTGATGATCTGCAGAGAAACGGATATGTGATCATACAGAATCCGAAAAAATTTTGTTTCGGGATGGATGCAGTGCTGCTTTCCGGTTTTGCGACAGTGAGAGCGGGAGAGCGGGCAATCGATCTTGGAACGGGTACCGGAATCATACCGATCTTATTGGAAGCAAAAACGAAAGGCGAGAAGTTCATCGGTTTGGAGATTCAGGAAGAAAGTGCAGATATGGCAAAGCGCAGTGTGATGTGCAATGAGCTGGAAGAAAAAATTGCGATCGTAACCGGCGACATTAAGGAGGCGTCTGCACGTTTTGGAACGGCTTCTTTTGATGTGGTGACAACAAATCCGCCATATATGACAGGGCAGCATGGTCTGACAAATGCAAACGAAGCAAAAACGATCGCCCGACATGAGGTGCTTTGTTCTTTAGAAGATGTCGTACGCGAAAGCAGTCGTCTGCTGCGGGAGAAAGGACGGTTTTACATGGTACACCGTCCTTTTCGTTTAGCGGAAATCTTTACAGTGATGAAGCAGTATCATCTGGAGCCGAAAAAAATGCGTTTGGTGTATCCGTTTGTAGACAAAGAGCCAAATATGGTTTTGATCGAGGGAGTAAAAGGTGGAAATCCACGCATCACTGTGGATAAACCTCTGATCGTTTACAAAGAGTGTGGAAAATATACCGATGAAATTTATGATCTGTATGGATATTAGGGAATGAAAGAGGGAAAAATGGCAGGAAAATTATATTTGTGCGCGACACCGATCGGAAATCTGGAAGATATCACATATCGGGTGCTGCGCACGTTAAATGAGGTGGATCTGATCGCGGCGGAGGATACGAGAAATTCGATTCGCCTGTTAAATCATTTTGAGATCAAAACACCGATGACGAGTTATCATGAATTTAATAAGATTGAAAAAGCCCATGCATTAGTCGAGCGTATGCTGGCAGGAGAAAATATTGCGTTGATCACCGATGCAGGGACACCGGGCATCTCGGATCCGGGAGAAGAGCTGGTAAAGATCGCGTATGAGGCAGGCATCGAGGTGACATCCCTTCCGGGTGCAGCGGCGTGTATCACAGCGCTTACGATCTCCGGACTCTCGACGAGGCGCTTTGCGTTTGAGGCGTTTTTGCCGAAGGATAAAAAATTGCGGGCGGCAATTTTAGAAGAGTTGAAATCGGAGACGCGCACGATCGTATTATATGAGGCGCCGCATCATCTGATAAAGACATTGGAGGAACTTCGGGAAGTGTTTGGCGGTGACCGTAAAATTTCACTTTGCCGGGAGTTGACGAAACGCTATGAAGAGGCACAGCGGATGACGTTTGATGAAGCGTTATTGCATTATGAGACGAATGAACCGCGTGGGGAATATGTGCTTGTCATTGAGGGAAAATCCCAGCAGGAAGTACAGGAGGAAAAGCAGCAGCAGTGGAATACCATGTCACTGGAAGAACACATGGCATTTTATGAAAATCAGGGAATTGCGAGAAAAGAGGCGATGAAACTGGTTGCAAAAGACCGCGGAATTTCGAAGCGGGATGTGTACCAGGCGTTGCTGGAAAAATAAAACCAGAGGCTTGAATCATCAAGCCTCTGGTTGAGGAAGATAACATCTGTGGGTTTCGATACAGGATGTTATTTTTTTATGGTCACATTTTTTACGGAACTCCAACTGCTATACAGTTTCTGTTTGTCCTCAGTTACCTTGTATGCGCGTACGCGTACATAATATTTTTTATTTTTCTGTAATTTCGAAACACTGACGCTGGTCGTTTTGGAATTCTTCGTGACTGTCTTTACACCTGTTTTAAACTTCTTATCTGTGGAATACTGAATCTGATATCCCTTTGCGCCGGTCACGGCTTTGTAAGTTACGGCAAGTTTTTTTCCGGAAGCATTGCTGCATTTGGTGATGGAAGTTCTTTTTATAGTGGAAACTTTTACAAATAAAGCTCCCATGTTATTGTTTCGGTGATCCATGTGTGAGCCATAAGAGTAATAGGAGTCACCTGTAATGCCGATGTAATATGTGCCGGCGGCTAATTTTACGGAATCTGTGTTTACAGCGGAATAATAAGCATCCGGAATATTTGTAAAGGTGAGAACACCATGGTTTTTCTTGTATAGTGTCAATCCGGTTTTTGACAACTCAAAGATGTTGCTGCCGAGTGGATTTCCGATGGAAGCATGGATCGAAACGGTAGCCGGTGCAGTCAGTTTAAACTTGAACCAGCTGTTTCGTGTGCCTGCGCTTAAAAAACCCGTCTGTGATTTATCCGTTGCAATGGTTTTTGCTTTATTCCAACTGCCGTTTTTAGAAGCGGTCAGATTTAAGGATTGTGCAACAACAGACAAGCGAAAAGAACCGCTGCTTTGCTGGCTATATTCATCGGTTCCTTTTTTTGCAAAATAAATATAGTAGGTTCCGGCATCCAGACAAAAATTTTTTTCAGAGTCTCTTCCTCCTGGAATGCCTGTGTCGGAATCTCCCATGATCAGATTTGAACGATTGGAATCTGTGTATGCAGCAAAGTTTGAGATGGTTCCAAGGTATGCATAGTCTTCAAATCTTACGTCAGAATGAGCGAGAATCCGAACATACGATGGTTTCTTTAAAGTAAAAGATACCATTTTTTCATAGACACCGCTGGGAACGTTGTAGGCAGCGCCTTGAATTCCTGAAATATCAGTGATGTCATCCACCTGAGTGACAGCGATGGTTTCGGCTGCAAATGTTTTTTGCGGCAAAAATGCGACGAAAAACAGCAGCATAAATGTTGCTAAGAGAGTTTTGATTTTTTTCATACTCGTCTCCTTTCAAAAATAAATAGACTTGAATCGCAAAGATTCAGGTTACATAATTATCATATCATGTTTGGATGTAAAAGCATAGGAGAAAAATTATAGTCATTTTATCCTATAGTTATAACATATGATGGAAAAAGGACGATATTTATTTTAAACGATTAAAATGTCTGAAAAATAGGAGAGAGGGGAGATGAAAAAATGAGTGGACTGGAAAAAGCGGTAAATGCAACCGGGACGGGAACCAGAATCTATCTGGATATCATGGAAATGCCATCGCAGGAAATCAGAACGTTAGAACGCCTGGTTCAGGCGGGTGTCATCCGACCGGTAAAAAATGCAGCAAAAGAAATTTGCAAAAGCGTTTTAGAAGAAACGTCCGAAGATGGTGCGTTTCCAAAAATCGAATTTGTAAAATTATGAATAAAAAGAGTGGAAGATTTTGCATGAGGATACTACAAACAGTTGATTTGTAGTATCCATTTTTTTGCGTTTAACCTATTATAGCAAGAAGTCCCCCACTTCTAAAGTGGGGGATGAATTGCGTCCATCACAAGATGTTGACCTGAAAAATAAAACATGCTACCATAAAAACAGTCGATAAAAAGAAAGGCGGGAAACTTATGGCAAACAAAGCATATAAATTCAGAATCTATCCAAACAGCGAACAAAGAACTCTGTTTGCCAAAACGTTTGGCTGTGTACGGTTCATCTATAATAAAATGCTGGGTGATAAGATCAAACATTACGAGGAAACAAAGCAGAAACTGAACAATACTCCGGCACAGTACAAGAAGGAATTCCCCTGGCTGAAAGAGGTTGACAGTCTGGCTCTCGCAAATGCACAGATGAATCTGCAAAAGGCATACAACAACTTCTTTCGAGATCCGAAAGTCGGATTTCCAAAGTTCAAATCCAGACATAAAACCCGCGCTTCTTATACGACAAATAACCAGAAGGGCACTGTGGCGATCGAAGACGGACGTCTGAAACTTCCTAAAGTGGGATATGTTAAGATAAAGCAGCACAGAGCCATACCCAAACATTACCGGATCAAATCAGTAACGATTAGCCAGAATCCAGGCGGAGACTATTATGCAAGCGTCCTGTTCGAGTACGAAAACCAAGTACAAAAACAGCCCTTGCATAAATTCCTTGGTTTGGATTTTTCCATGCATGAACTGTATAGAGACAGTAACGGCAACGAGCCGGAGTATCCGGGATATTACAGAAAAGCAGAGCAGAAATTAAAACGGGAGCAGCGTAAGCTTTCCAAGATGCAGAAAGGCTCAAAAAACCGTGGAAAACAGCGTATCCGGGTTGCAAAAATGCATGCGAAAGTGGCAGACCAGCGCAGGGATTTCCTGCACCAACAGTCGAGAAAGATCGCAGATACTTACGACTGTGTCTGTATAGAAGATCTCGACATGAAAGCAATGTCACAGGCCCTGAATTTTGGCAAATCCGTTGCGGATAACGGCTGGGGGATGTTTGTAACTTTTCTGAAGTATAAACTGGAAGAACAGGGAAAACAGCTCGTGAAAGTGGACCGGTTCTTTGCAAGCAGTCAGCTGTGCAGTGTCTGCGGTTATAAGAATACCGAAACGAAGGATCTGCGTATCCGTGCATGGACCTGTCCGGAATGCGGTACGCACCATGACAGGGATACCAATGCAGCAATCAATATCAGAAATGAGGGCATGCGTCTTGTAAATGCTCAGCCTGTATAGATAGGAACATATGTAAAACCGTGGGGCACACGGGGATAGCTCGCTTATGCTTGGCACAGTGGTGCCATCGAACGAGAACCGACTGTTCGCTTATTGGCGAAAGGAAGCCCCCACCTTTATAGGTGGGGGAGGATGTCACAGTCCCGTGTCCAGAAGAGGGATCACGTTGATCACCGGCTCTTCGTAAGGATGTACGGCTTTGATGGCGGCTTTGGTTTCTGCGAGTTTTTCGATTTTACAGCAGACCTCCACTTTATATTCCGGTTCTTCGCTGATCTCGTTAACAGAGCCGAGATACGGATGGGTTCCTGTAAGCGGTCGCCAGGTTCCGGTCACCTCACTGTAGGACAGGCAGCAGTCGTAGTTTCCGATGTGTCCGGCGTCGACATCTGCCAAGGCTTGTTGTAATTGCTTAAAATGTGTTTTTGGAATAAAAATCTCTAATTTCACGTAAGAAATATTCATAAAATGCCTCCTATTCTCAATTCCCTTTTTCTACCATACATGTTTTCTCGCAAAAACAGATTCCGTATTTGATCAGTTTCTGATACCCTTTATCTAAAAACGGAGCGGCATACTCTTTTTCCTCTATCTGTGCAAGGGCCGCTTTGCATTCGTCTGCCATCTCGGTAAATTTATTGCAGACCTTCAATTCCATGAGAATCACCGGTTCTTCCTCGTCATACGGAACCAGTGCGAGATCCGGTCTGCTGTTTCCGTATTCTCGATTTCTGAACGAAAATATGTATCACACATCCTGCAAAAACACCCAACGTATTCATGATCACATCATTAATATCTGCCAGACGCCCTACAAAAAACAATTGCATAAGTTCAATCCAGACACAGAAAAATATGCCTGAAAGAATTGTTCTTTGATATCGTTTTGTTTTGCAGAAGAATGGAACAAAAAAACCAAATGGTATCAACATGATCAGATTTAATATATTTTGAAAATCAAAGCCATCTTCAAACGGAATCAGGTTATAATTACCAATGCCAAATCGCCATCCATAATCATTTATGATTCGTGTCACAAGTAAAACAGCTATTATATAAACCATAAAAAGGTAAATCAACACATAGCGCGCACGTGTGCGTTTCTTTTTGCGTATTTTATCTATGCCCAAAATACACAAAAACAAGATACTTCCGAGCACAATTGCCCGTGTTAAATAAACGTATCCATGTACAAGATATCTCATTTTTTCCTCCTAATCATACGCTGCAAAAGAAATACGAAGATCGTAATCCCAAGAGCAATGTTTCTTATTATCTGTAGGATTTTTCTTTTTTCCTCCGATAACACGTTTAAATCGTCTAGTGTTTTCAAATGTGTATACTGAAATCCTGTTTCATCTGCAATTTGATTGATTACAGTGGCAGCGGTATTATATGCATCTGCATTTTTGTAATAAAAAAATCCCTCCAAATGTACAGATAAATGAACTGCCTTGGTGTGTTCATCTTCAATATGCTCCACCGATAATGTTGGCAATACGACATAATCATCCAACACCGTTTTCTCCCCTCCTAAAGAAATCGATGCGCCTTTTTTCAAAAATCCGACCACATAACAATCAAAATCTTCCCAGACATATTCCCCTTTGAATTTTTCACCTAGTCGAAACGCCCCTTTATAATGATTTCCCAATAGCAACGGTACCGGCTTTTTTGTATCTGCCTGATATTCGTGTGATTGAAATGTTCTTCCGGTATCCAACTGCGTATTCAAATGATAGTCTCTGCAAAATTTTTCATCCACCCACATGCCGAGACAATCCGTATGGTTATTTTCATTTATAAACTGATGCTCTGCACAATCTTTTTTGTTGTATTCTCCTACATAATAAAATGGCATATCACTATACTCATAGTAATCAATATTTGGTTCTGAAAGCAATCGATCATATGCCTTTTTTGCCATATCGCAGGCACCTTTTTTTGTATAAAAATCGGAAAAAGAGCTTGTTTCCGAATCATATTGATCCGTCAAAATTTCCTCGCACTGTATTTTTCCATTATATTGTTCCAATTCGTCTCTGTGTTCATTGTCTAACCTTAATTGACAGCTTATGATTCCCACCACGAAAACTCCGCATAAAATCAAACCACCACACAGCCATCTAAGTATGTTCTTTTTATTCAATTGCACTCTCCTAATTTCAAAATGAACGAAATCCATTTATGTGCAGCATAATTTATTACATATAAATGGATTATTAACAAATTACAGATTAATTTGTGTAACTTTTAATTACAATGATTTTATATTAGATGTATCCATTCCCCTTTCCGAATCTGATACACTTCATCGCATAAACAATCAATATCTTCCCGATTATGACTTGTCATAAGAATCAGTTTTCCCTGTTTCCGTAATTGTAAAAAGAGTTCTCGCATCTGCTCTACGCCATCTTCATCCAGCGCATTCATCGGCTCATCCAAAAGTAAAATATCCGGCTGTTCCATGATTGCCTGTGCAATCGCCAGTCGTTGACGCATACCGAGCGAATAATTTCCCACATGCTTTTTACTGTCCGGATCCAGACCGACCTGCACCATTGCTTCTCGTATCATCTTTTTATCCGCAATGCGCCGTATTTGTGCCAAATAGTGCAGGTTCCGGTAACCCGATTCGTCCGAAAGAAATCCCGGCTCATTTAATATGAACCCCATGCGCTCTAACATTTTCATTTCTTTTCCGATCTGCTTTCCATTGCAAAAAATCTCCCCTGTGGTTGGCTTCATAAATCCGGCAATGCACTGCATGAGAACCGTTTTTCCGGAACCGTTTCGTCCGATCAACCCATATATTTTTCCACTTTCCATATCAAAGGAAACATTCTGCACAACCTTCTGATCTCCAAAATTTTTTCCTACGTTTCGCACTTCAATCTTATCCATTCTTATTTTTGCTCCTTCCTGTCTCTTTTCAGCAGCATGCATACCATCATCAGCACAATCCCACCGATGTAGAATTCGAGTGCATGGGAAAGCACCACACCATTTCTGACATTTTCCCGAAAATAAACACCGATATGAGACATGGTGACCGGCGAATATCCATACATCCACGGACTTCCATCATTATAGATCATAATGTCTGCAAAAATAAAAAGCCCTGCTGCGATCAGTCCACTCCCTTTTCGAATCAGGGCATGCATCAGATAAACCAGCATTCCCAGCCACGACAGGCACAGCCACTCCAGCAGTATACTCACCCAAAAGGCTGCTTTCGGCGCACAATGCCCGATGATAAAAGGGTCGATGTAAAACGGATTATCCATCGCATTATTCAACGAGATTGTCTTCCAGATGCCACCCCATTCCAGTGAAAACTGTATGTTTCCATGCAGTCCGACGATTCCAAGCAATACGAGAAATATGGTATAAATTGCTGATACCAGTAAAATATAACGCATACTTCCGATTTCCCATGCCGCAAGGCCGGAACGATAGGAAATATAGGGAAAACTTTTTTCCCGAAACGGTGCCTTGCAGATCAGCATTAAAAATCCCATGAGAAACAAAATATGAAACCAATCATCGTTCAGCAAAAAAATAAACCCCATCGGTGTCGCTTTTTCTCCATATCTTACACACGCTTCTCTGACCGGCTCCATACACGCGTCCGTATAAACAGCCAGCAGCAAAAAGATCACAAGATTTTTTATCGTGAGAAAATCCCTTTTGATATGGTAATAGGATACACATAAACTTCTTCTAAAAAAATCCATCTTTATGATTCCTCTCTATCTCTGTTTTTGTATACAAACCATGCCATACCGATTCCTAACAGACACAACACAACAATGGTTGTAACGATCAATGTGCATATATCTCCATGCTCTCCGACGGTAGTTCTAGAGGACAGCCATAAGTTCAGGCGCCATTCCATCGGCACATCAAGCAGTACCATCAGACGCGTCCAGCCATATGACAAGAGAATCGGTGTTGCTATGACCATATATGGGTTCGGTACATACACCGAGACACAGAGTGCGGCCATATTGCAGAGCATACAGTGTAATGCCAGCAAATAAAAGACCGCTATAAAATAACCGATTCCGTTTCCCGTTCCCAGGGCAGCAGAAAATGGCAATCCTTTCATTTCTGTCAGGTTTTCTGCTGTAATCAGTGGGATTCTGCATGACATAAGTGCAACAAACAACAGACTTCCCAAAAAAGCAGTCAGACCTCCCATGAGGACACTGTTACATGCTTTTACTTTTGCATACTGTAAGCGGTTTCCGATCCGCCCGATCAGATAGGTATCAATACCTGCATTTTTTTCTTTGCAGTAAGTAATGGTTGCTGCCATGGTTGTGAGCATGGGCATGATATTTCCGACACAGTGTCCTCCAAATGTCCATGAGTTAAATACCATATATTGTACACAAAAGGCATCTCTCCTTTCCTCAGAAAAGATCATTGTAAAGTATCCCCAGACATCCGGTATATAACAGGCCGCACATGCAAATAGCAGAATTAGATATTTCCATGAAATGCATCGCCTTAGTGATTCTTTAAAATAATTCCAGGAAGTATTATTCATAGCAGTAATCCTCACCTGTCTGCGCATTGATCTCGACGGCTCCCGTTCCACCTTCATATCCCTCCTCTCTCTCGTCTGCCTCAAAATTGTACTGCCAATATGGCTGTAACGTACCGGCATAATAGTCGTTTCCCTCAGTATTTTGAATAAAATCATATTTTAGAAAAATCCGACGAAAGGTCAGCGGTGGCAGATCCAATTGATCCTTAAATTTCTTTTCTACCTGCGTGGTTGCCTGATCTACCTGAATCAGTGGCACCGTTTCTTTTTCCGTTAACTCAAATAAATCTGAAATTTCAAGCATCTGTATCCCATCTGTATTCACCATTGCATAAATCACATTTCTCGGACAATATGCGGTATCCACCTGTCGATATGCCCAGGAATCTGCTGTGTTTCCGATCGGTATCTGATTCTTTAATATTCGAAAACATACCATATAGGCATCCGTTCCGATCATATCCGCTGTAACCTCTACATCATCCAGTTTTCCGCTGCCATATTCCCACTCTCCTTCTTCCACTAATTTGTTCTGAAGTTTTAATATTCGGTCAGCATCTAGTTTGCGAATACTTGCTACTTGCAATTCCTCATCATTTTTCAGCTCACAGATTTTGGCAATGGTGTCTTTTGCAGAATCGATGCTTTTATTCGATTTTGCTAGCTCATTTTTTCTTCCAACATATGTGAGATAGATCAGATTTTGCAGGGAGCTTGCTTCTTCTCCGCCATAAGTAACACTGTCCTCCATGATATTTAATTCTTTTTTCTCTTCATCGATCCAGCTCGTATCATCTTGCTGCTGAAATTTTTTATCCGAAAAAGCGGCAAGAACTTTCCTGGAATCAAATTTTTTTAATGTCGCTTCGTAGACCGGTGCTTTGGTAATCGCTGTGCCTGTCGCGTCTGCATCTATTTTCAAATTATCACTGATTTTATGTTTGATGTGCATTACATCCGATGCCTCTTTTGACGATTCCGAACCGTCTGACGGCGCTGCTGCTTCTTTCTGTTCTGTGGTATCAGACAGAGCTGCCTCTATCTTAGGATTTTCTAAGATATGATCTACTTTTTCACATCCGGTTAACTGACATACGCTGAGAGAAATCAGCATTGCTAAGCATAGTTTCTTTTTCATGGTTTTGTTCCTTCCTTCTAGCACAAAAAGGTGTAATGATCTGTCACTGACAAATCATTTACACCCTCCTTTTATTTATTCAATTATTTACGGAGCATATCTGCCCGAAACATATAGCATCTTATTTGATGTGCTACTATCATCTTTTTGTCCACACAAATACATTTTTGTGTTTTTTGAAACTTTCGCTGTATAAGAAATTTTTCGTTTTTGCACATATTTTGTGAATGTATGATAGCTATCTACCTTTTTTTTCTCATCTTGACGATGCATTCTGCAACCAAATACGTTGCTTTTTGACAGATTATTCTTTTTCCCGGTATTTTTATCTTTCTTATCCAAAGTCAGATAATATGCTTGTTCATTGTCTGATTTCGCATAACCAACTTTCGAAGGTACCCCTTCTTCTCCATTCGGTTGCCGCTCACCTACAAAACCAAAAAAATGATAGACAAATTCATGATTTGATGCATATGTCGGTGTTGCCGTTGCCATACATAAAACTGCCATTATGCAAGCTACTAAAAATTTTTTTCGTTTCATGTTTTTTCCTCCTAGTTTCATTTGATACGAATTTTCTTTCTTTAGCGTTTCTTCTTAATCAAACATCTCTTTTCTGTTTTATTTACAAATTTCTTTGTAATTTTTAATGCACAAACTTATACGCAAAACCCCCAAAGGAGCTTCTATGACTTTACATGTTGGAATGAAATTTTGCTTTATAAGCCCGAATTATTCACCGCTATACGGTGAAAGTGGCTTAAAGTCATATAGTT
>JBJENW010000369.1:0-33833 GCA_051880395.1 Lachnospiraceae bacterium
TTTTCTTTTACGTTGCTTTTTCTGACTTCCACATAAGCCCTGTGGAATTTCTTTGTTCCTTTATTCGGGTATAAATCTGAAAACTCTGTTACTTCAATCTTGGGATTTCTCTGCAAAATCTTCCCAAACCATTTAATATCATTCTTTGTTCCCATCAATCGAACTTTTAACATCAATCTGCTCCTCCAAACAGGGCATACAGTTTCCGGTTATAGGTTGCATATTCCGGATACCGGATTTGTATTGCCTGCCAAAAATACGGTGCATAGGCACAGCAGAACAATTCTTCCACCGTATACTGCCTGCACTCATTGATCTGCTCCTCTGCGTCCTTGTAATCGTCCACGCTTGGTGTACCGTTGCAGTACAGATTAAACGCCATTCTGACTACTTTCACGCTTCCGCTGGTCTGCCAGCCTTCATGTAAACATTCTGTCTTTACACAGCCTGTCTTAAAATCATAAATGCGATTTGCATTTCTTCTGGTATCATCGCTAATGCCAAGACAATAGCAAAGTGCCTTGTGGTACACATCCTGATACCGTACCTCTTTCAATTTCTCATAGTAGAATTTCTCATGTGCTTCGCTGATAAAAATAATCTCTTGAGCTTTTTCGGCTCCTGCTCCTAACGCTGTACTACTCATGTTTATTTCCTCCAATTCATAATTTTTCGACTATAACACAAAAAGGACACTCTCCTAGTTTTCACTTGGAAAGTGTCCATTTGATACAAAATTATATGAAATTGGATTCACTATCGCACTACCAAAAACGCATTATCACGCATTATTTGGCATTACGCTTCGCAAATTTGTTGCAATTTTGTTGCAAATTCCATTTTCAAAAGCTCGAAAGCCTTGATTTTACTGGATTACTCGATGATTGTAGCAACACGACCAGAACCTACTGTTCTACCACCCTCACGGATAGCGAATGTAAGACCCTGCTCCATAGCTACTGGATGAATCAATTCGATTGTCATTTCGATGTTATCACCTGGCATACACATTTCTGTACCGTTTGGTAATTCACAAACACCTGTTACGTCTGTTGTTCTGAAGTAGAACTGTGGACGATAGTTGTTAAAGAATGGAGTATGACGTCCACCCTCATCCTTTGTTAATACGTAAACCTGAGCTGTAAATTTGTGATGGCAAGTTACAGTACCCGGTTTTGCTAATACCTGACCACGAACGATCTGGTCACGGTTGATACCACGAAGTAATGCACCGATGTTATCACCAGCCTGAGCTTCGTCTAACATCTTACGGAACATTTCGATACCAGTTACAACAGTTTTCTGAACATCATCTTTTACACCTAAGATTTCAAGTTCATCGTTCAGATGTAAGGTACCTCTTTCTACTCTACCAGTTGCAACAGTACCACGACCTGTGATTGTGAATACGTCCTCGACTGGCATCAGGAAAGGTTTATCTGTATCACGCTGTGGATCTGGAATGTACTCATCAACTGTAGCCATTAATTCCATGATCTTATCGCCCCACTCGCTGTTTGGATCTTCCAAAGCTTTTAAAGCAGAACCTTTGATGATTGGGCAATCAGTGAAACCATATTCCTCTAACTGCTCTGTTACTTCCATTTCTACTAATTCGATCAGCTCTTCGTCATCTACCATATCGCATTTGTTCAAGAAAACAACGATATAAGGTACACCTACCTGACGAGATAACAGGATGTGCTCTTTTGTCTGAGCCATAACACCATCAGTAGCAGCTACAACTAAGATAGCACCGTCCATCTGAGCTGCACCAGTGATCATGTTCTTAACGTAGTCAGCATGTCCTGGACAGTCAACGTGTGCATAATGTCTGTTATCTGTTTCATACTCAACGTGTGCAGTAGAAATCGTGATACCTCTTTCACGCTCTTCTGGAGCTTTATCGATATTTTCGAAATCTGTAGCTTCGTTACCAGCAACTCTTGCTGCTAATACTTTTGTGATTGCAGCAGTTAAAGTAGTTTTACCATGGTCAACGTGTCCGATGGTACCAATGTTACAATGTGGTTTTGTTCTTTCAAATTTAGCCTTTGCCATTTTAAAAGTTCCTCCTTAATCATTTAAATGCCCATTTGGGGCGACTTTACTTTGTAAAATACCCAGCTAATACTGATTATAGTAGAAAATTCAGTACTTTGCAAGTATTATTATTATTTCTGATGATTTGCAATAATCTTCTCCTGAACGGACTTCGGAGCCTGTTCATATTTCTCGAAGAACATTGAATAGTTACCACGTCCCTGTGTTCTGGAACGTAAATCTGTAGAATAACCAAACATCTCAGCAAGCGGAACAAATGCTTTAACCATTTTTCCACCACCGATATCTTCCATACCTTCAATCTGTCCACGGCGAGAGTTAATATCACCAATAACATCTCCCATGTACTCTTCCGGCATGGTTACTTCAACCTTCATGATCGGCTCAAGTAATACAGGGTTTGCTTTCTTCATAGCTTCCTTGAATGCCATAGAACCAGCAATATGGAATGCCATTTCTGATGAATCGACTTCATGGTAAGAACCATCATATACAACTGCATGTACACCAACAACCGGGAATCCTGCGATAGTACCTGCCTGTGTAGCTTCCTCGATACCCTCTCCAACTGCTGGAATGTATTCCTTCGGAATTGCACCACCGACAACTTCAGATTCAAATTTAAATAACTCATCTCCGTTGGCATCCATCGGCTCAAAACGAACCTTACAGTGTCCGTACTGTCCACGTCCACCAGACTGTTTTGCGTATTTGTATTCCTGATCAACAGGAGTTGTAAATGTTTCTTTATATGCAACCTGAGGTGCACCAACATTTGCTTCTACATTGAATTCTCTCAGCAAACGATCCACGATGATTTCCAAGTGTAACTCACCCATACCAGCAATAATTGTCTGACCTGTTTCCTGATCTGTATGCGCACGGAATGTCGGATCTTCTTCTGCCAGTTTTGTAAGAGCTTCACCCATTTTACCCTGATCAGCTTTTGATTTTGGTTCAATCGCCAACTCAATAACTGGCTCTGGGAATTCCATAGACTCCAAGATAACTGGAGCTTTTTCATCACAGATTGTATCACCTGTTGTCGTAATCTTAAATCCAACAGCTGCAGCAATATCTCCAGAATAAACTTTATCCAGTTCTTCTCTCTTATTTGCATGCATCTGCAGAATACGTCCTACACGCTCTTTTTTATTTTTTGTTGCATTCAATACATAAGAACCAGAATTCAATGTACCAGAATATACACGGAAGAATGCTAACTTACCTACGAATGGGTCTGTCATAATCTTGAATGCCAAAGCAGAGAATGGTTCATCATCAGAAGAATGTCTCTCTACTTCATTACCATCCTCATCTACACCCTTGATTGCCGGAATATCTAATGGAGATGGCATATATTCGATAATTGCATCCAATAATTTCTGAACACCTTTATTACGATATGCAGAACCGCAACAAACCGGTACAGCATCGCAGCGACAAGTAGCTGCACGTAATACTTTTTTCATTTCCTCGACAGTCGGTTCTTCACCTTCTAAATACTGCATCATTAAATCATCATCTAACTCACAGACTTTTTCAACCAACTCTGTATGATATAATTCTGCATCTTCTTTCATGTCATCTGGAACATCAACTACAGAGATATCTTCTCCCTTATCATCATTATAGATGTAAGCCTTCATCTCAAATAAGTCTATAATTCCTTTAAACTCATCTTCTTTACCAATTGGTAAGTTGATGATAATTGCATTTTTACCTAATCTTTCACGGATCTGATCTACAGCCCCGTAGAAGTTTGCACCAATGATATCCATTTTATTAATGAATGCCATTCTTGGTACATTGTAGGTATCAGCCTGACGCCATACGTTCTCAGACTGAGGTTCAACACCACCTTTTGCACAGAAGACACCAACGGCGCCGTCTAATACACGCAGTGAACGCTCTACTTCTACCGTAAAATCAACGTGTCCCGGAGTATCAATAATATTGATTCTATGCTCTAACGCACCTTTTTTTGGTTTTGTAAATTCCTGTTCTGTCCAGTGACAAGTTGTAGCGGCTGAAGTAATCGTGATACCTCTTTCCTGCTCCTGTTCCATCCAGTCCATAGTAGCAGTTCCTTCGTGCGTATCACCGATTTTGTAATTAACACCAGTATAATAAAGGATACGCTCTGTTGTTGTAGTTTTACCTGCATCAATATGCGCCATAATACCAATATTTCTGGTTCTCTCTAATGGATATTCTCTCCCAGCCAAAGGATTTCCCTCCTTAATTTACCAACAAATTGTGTTTTTCAAAACATTTTATAAGACGATATCCCAAATTTCCATCATTCTCTAAAAATAATCGAAATTTGGGTTTTCAATGCTCGCTGCTCTATAAATCGTCTTATGCTGAAAACAGTAAATGTTCTCTTTGAAACAGATTAAAATCTGTAATGTGCAAATGCCTTGTTTGCCTCTGCCATCTTGTGCATATCTTCTTTTTTCTTAACAGATGCACCTGTATTGTTAGAAGCATCAAGAATTTCATTCGCAAGTCTTTCCTGCATTGTTTTCTCGCTTCTCTTACGAGCATACAATGTCATCCAACGAAGTGCAAGCGCCTGACGTCTGTCTGGTCTTACTTCGATTGGTACCTGATAGGTAGCACCACCGATACGTCTGGCTTTTACCTCTAATACAGGCATAATGTTGTTCATAGCTTCTTCAAAAACTTCCAAAGCCGGTCTGCCAGTCTTCTCTGCTACTCTATCAAACGCTCCGTATACAATTTTCTGAGCAATACCTTTCTTACCATCTAACATAATGTTATTGATCAGTTTGGTTACCACTTTATTATTGTACAACGGATCCGCTAATACGTCTCTTTTCTGAGTATGTCCTTTACGTGGCACGGTCCTTCCCTCCTTAATCATGATTCTTTCTAAAATTAATTCGATTAATTCAACGGTACTCACTACTTTGTGTTCGTGCGGAAATTTATTTACTTCTAATGAAGTGAAAACAATGTGACAGAATACTCTGCCTTTCCAACACTAACCATAGTTTGATTTATCAGTTACACATCAAAATCCAAGCGTGATCCTATTGGTTTGCTAAATTATTTAGCTGCTTTTGGTTTCTTAGCTCCATATTTTGAACGAGCCTGACGTCTGTTTGCAACGCCTGCAGTATCAAGTGTACCACGGATAATATGATATCTTGTACCTGGTAAATCCTTTACTCTACCACCACGAATCAGAACAACGCTATGTTCCTGTAAGTTGTGACCTTCACCCGGAATATAACTTGTAACTTCGATTCCGTTAGAAAGACGAACTCTGGCGATTTTTCTAAGAGCTGAGTTAGGTTTTTTAGGAGTAGCAGTCTTAACTGCTGTACAAACACCTCTCTTC
Organism: Lachnospiraceae bacterium; assembly: GCA_051880395.1. Taxonomy (GTDB): domain Bacteria; phylum Bacillota; class Clostridia; order Lachnospirales; family Lachnospiraceae; genus JBJENW01. The sequence goes on from JBJENW010000369.1 coordinate 5,435, forward strand.
TGTGGTGCAGAAGTATCTGTAGGTTTTTTCTTCAGAGAGTTAAAACCTTTCTGCAGAGCTGGTGCTGTAGACTTCTTTACAGATGTCTGTCTTCCTTTTCTTACTAACTGGTTAAATGTTGGCATTCTTTTCACCTCCTGTTTTTTCTTTTTTTGCATGAATTTGCACATGCTAGATTATTATATAGATTTTTTTTCGGATTGTCAAGTATTTTTCTTTTCCTATTCCTCATTTTTATCTTGATCCATTTCAAACAAAGAGAAATCGGAAAAATTAAATCCATCATCTGCTGAATCCGATTGTGCATCGCCAAACAAGCCTGTTTGCTCTTTTACCATTTCATCCGAACTCATCAGATCCTGGTCAAATTCATCGTCCTCATCCAACACAATGTCATCATTCGCATAGACATCTGTATTTAATTTGATATCCCGATAGATTCTCATACCTGTACCGGCTGGAATCAGTTTACCAATAATAACATTTTCTTTCAGACCGATCAGCGGATCGATTTTTCCTTTAATCGCTGCTTCTGTCAGAACTTTTGTTGTCTCCTGGAAGGAAGCTGCTGATAAGAAGGAATTCGTTGCAAGGGATGCTTTTGTGATACCGAGCAGTACCTGTTTTCCTTCTGCAGGTTCTTTTCCTTCTGCCACTAACCGTTCATTTTCATCTTCAAAATCTAACGTATCTACTAATACACCTGGCAGGAAATCAGAATCACCATTATTTTCAATTCGAACTTTTTTCAGCATCTGGCGGACAATTACCTCAATATGCTTATCATTAATTTCCACACCCTGCAGACGGTATACTCGCTGTACCTCCTGGATCATATAATCCTGCACAGCACGAACGCCTTTGATTTTTAAGATATCATGTGGATTTACAGATCCCTCTGTCAGCTCATCGCCGGCTTCCAAAACAGCTCCGTCCATGACTTTAATTCTAGATCCATATGGGATCAGATATGCCTTGGACTCTCCTGTTTCATTGTTTGTCACAATGATCTCACGTTTTTTCTTTGTATCCTTAATGGTAGCCACACCGCCAAATTCAGTGATGATTGCAAGTCCCTTTGGCTTTCTGGCTTCGAAGATTTCCTCGACACGCGGAAGACCCTGTGTGATATCGCTACCGGCAACACCACCCGTATGGAACGTACGCATGGTCAACTGTGTACCCGGCTCACCGATTGACTGAGCTGCAATGATACCAACAGCCTCACCTACTTGTACTGCCTGGCCGGTTGCCATGTTAGCACCATAACATTTTGCGCAGACACCGATATGAGATCGACATGTTAAAATGGTACGAATCTTTACTTTTGTAATCGGTCCGCCATTTTCATCGACACCTTTGCTCATAATCTCTGCCGCACGTTTCGGTGTGATCATATGATTTGCTTTTACAAGTACATTTCCATCTTTGTCACAGATCGTATTGCAGGAAAAACGTCCTGTGATACGTTCCTGTAAGCTTTCGATTTCTTCTTTTCCATCCATAAATGCAGTTACCCACATTCCTGGGATTTCTCTTCCTGTATCTGCGCAGCAATCGGATTCACGCACGATCAGATCCTGTGATACATCTACCAGACGTCTGGTCAGATAACCAGAATCGGCTGTACGAAGCGCGGTATCAGACATACCTTTTCGAGCACCATGTGCGGACATGAAGTACTCCAATACTTCCAATCCTTCACGGAAGTTTGATTTGATCGGCAACTCGATCGTACGACCGGTTGTATCTGCCATCAATCCACGCATACCTGCCAGCTGTTTGATCTGTTTATCAGAACCACGGGCTCCGGAATCAGCCATCATAAAGATATTGTTATATTTATCCAAACCGCCTAACAGTGCTTTTGTCAGCTCATCATCGGTCTCTTTCCAAGTCTCTACAACTTCCTTATAACGCTCTTCTTCTGTGATCAAACCACGTTTATACTGGCGCGAAATCTTATCTACTGTATTCTGAGCGTTTGCAATCATTTCCGGTTTCTGCGGTGGCACTGTCATATCAGAAATAGATACCGTCATAGCCGCACGAGTGGAATATTTATAACCCATTGATTTGATATCATCTAACACTTCTGCTGTCTTTGTAGCACCATGAATATTGATGACTTTTTCCAGAATCTGTTTCAGTTGTTTCTTTGCAACAAGAAAATCAACTTCCAGTAATAGTTCATTTTCCTCTTTGCTTCGATCTACAAATCCAAGATCCTGCGGAATGATTTCATTAAACAGGAAACGTCCCATTGTAGATTCTACAATTCCGGTCTTTACAGTTCCATCCGGCATTGTCTTTGTAACTCTGACCTTAATTCTGGAATGGAAAGTAACATACCCATTTTCATACGCCAAAATTGCCTCGTTAACACTCTTGAAGAATTTTCCTTCTCCTTTTGCGCCCGGACGCTCCTGTGTCAGATAATAAATACCAAGTACCATATCCTGTGAAGGAACCGCAACCGGTCCACCATCTGACGGTTTCAACAAGTTGTTCGGAGAAAGTAACATAAACCGACACTCTGCCTGTGCTTCTACTGTAAGCGGAAGATGGACAGCCATCTGGTCACCGTCAAAATCGGCATTGTATGCCGTACATACCAACGGATGTAACTTAATGGCTTTACCTTCTACCAGAATCGGTTCAAACGCCTGAATTCCCAAACGATGCAGCGTAGGGGCACGATTCAGCATAACCGGATGTTCCTTAATGACATCTTCCAAAACGTCCCAGACTTCCGGCTGCAGGCGCTCTACCATTTTCTTTGCACTCTTAATATTATGTGCAATGCCGGTTGCTACCAATTCTTTCATTACAAACGGTTTAAACAATTCGATCGCCATTTCTTTTGGCAGACCACATTGATAAATCTTTAATTCCGGTCCAACCACGATAACGGAACGTCCAGAATAATCGACACGTTTTCCTAATAAGTTCTGACGGAAACGTCCTGACTTACCTTTCAGCATATCAGACAACGATTTTAAGGCACGATTACCAGGTCCTGTAACCGGTTTTCCTCTTCGTCCATTATCGATCAATGCATCGACCGCTTCCTGCAGCATACGTTTCTCATTACGAACGATGATATCCGGCGCACCCAATTCCAACAGCCTTCTCAGACGATTATTACGATTAATAATACGACGGTATAAATCGTTCAGATCCGATGTTGCGAAACGTCCACCGTCCAACTGTACCATCGGACGCAGATCCGGCGGAATAACAGGAATTACATCCATGATCATCCACTCCGGTTTATTTCCGGATTCGCGGAATGCTTCTACAACCTCTAATCGTTTGATAATTCTGGCACGTTTCTGTCCGGTAGCTTCTTTTAATCCTGCTTTTAATTCAGCAGCATCTTTTTCCAGATCTATAGCAGAAAGTAATTCTTTAATTGCTTCTGCACCCATTCCTACGCGGAAATCACTTCCATATTTTTCTCTGGCCTCTTGGTATTCCATCTCAGATAATACCTGCTTATATTGTAAATCGCTGCTGCCTTTGTCCAACACGATATAAGAAGCAAAGTATAACACCTTCTCCAATGTTCTTGGAGATAAATCAAGGATCAATCCCATGCGTGACGGAATTCCCTTGAAATACCAGATATGAGACACCGGTGCTGCGAGCTCGATGTGTCCCATACGCTCTCTACGAACGCTTGCCTTTGTAATTTCAACACCACAACGATCGCAGACAACACCTTTATAGCGGATTTTTTTATATTTTCCGCAGTGACATTCCCAGTCTTTACTTGGTCCAAAAATTTTCTCGCAGAACAAACCATCTTTTTCCGGTTTCAGTGTTCTGTAGTTGATCGTTTCCGGTTTTTTCACTTCGCCTCTGGACCATTCTCTGATTTTCTCAGGTGATGCCAAGCCAATCTTGATCGCATCAAAAGAGATTGGCTGGTATGTTTCTTTATTTGTCTCTGGCATTCTAATACTCCTTCCTAATCAATTTCATCAAAGTCAGCTGCATCTATTTCTGCAAAGTCAGAATCTGCATCTTCTTCCTCGTCTTCATCCACCTGAACTAATTCTTCACTTTCAGAATCAAATTCCTGTTTGCTAAATCCCATCTTGCTGAAAGACTCATTGCTTTCAAATGCAAAATTTTTATCCTCGTTCATAATGGAGTTGAGATCTGTATTTCCATATTCACTTGTTTCCATCAATGTTACTTCTTTGCCATTTTCATCAAGAACTTTTACATCCAATGCCAAAGACTGTAACTCTTTGAGTAATACTTTAAAGGATTCCGGTATACCCGGCTCCGGTATATTATCACCTTTGATGATCGCTTCGTATGTCTTAACTCGTCCAACGACATCATCTGATTTCACAGTAAGAATTTCCTGTAAAGTATAAGCTGCACCATATGCTTCCAACGCCCATACTTCCATCTCTCCAAAACGCTGTCCACCGAACTGTGCTTTACCACCTAACGGCTGCTGTGTTACCAATGAATATGGACCAGTTGAACGCGCATGAATCTTATCATCTACCAGGTGATGCAGTTTCAGATAATGCATGTGACCGATGGTGACAGGCGAATCAAATGGCTCACCGGTACGACCATCACGAAGCTGTACTTTTCCGTCTCGGGAGATCGGTACACCTTTCCATAACTCGCGGTGATCCCGATTTACAGATAAATATTCCATCACGTCTTCTCGTAATGTATCCCGATATTTTTCCTCAAACGAAGTCATCTTTTCTATCTCCGCTTCTGGATCTTTTTCCTTCGCCTCTGCATACCATTGTTCTGCTTCTTCTTCATCAAACGGACTATTTACATAGTCATTCGCAAGTTCCAAAGTATCCTGAATATCAATTTCTTTTGCACCGTCAAATACCGGTGTCTCAATATTAAATCCGAGTGCTTTTGCAGCCAAACTCAAGTGAATCTCCAACACCTGTCCAATATTCATACGAGAAGGCACACCCAATGGATTCAACACAATATCAAGTGGACGACCATTTGGTAAAAATGGCATATCCTCAACTGGAAGCACACGGGAAACCACACCCTTGTTACCATGTCGACCGGCCATCTTATCACCCACAGAGATTTTTCTTTTCTGCGCAATATAAATTCGAACTGCCTGATTCACACCAGGTGACAATTCATCTCCATTTTCTCTGGTAAACACTTTCGCATCTACAACAATACCATACTCACCATGCGGTACTTTCAAAGAAGTATCTCTTACTTCACGTGCTTTTTCACCAAAAATTGCACGAAGCAGGCGCTCCTCTGCCGTCAACTCCGTTTCTCCCTTTGGTGTAACTTTTCCGACCAAGATATCTCCGGCACGTACCTCTGCACCGATTCGAATAATTCCACGCTCATCCAAATCTTTCAGTGCATCATCACCGACCCCCGGTACATCACGCGTAATCTCTTCCGGTCCTAACTTTGTATCACGTGCTTCTGCTTCATACTCTTCGATGTGTACAGATGTATATACATCATCCTGCACCAGACGCTCACTCAGCAAAACAGCATCCTCATAGTTATAACCTTCCCATGTCATAAATCCGATCAAAGGATTCTTTCCTAACCCAAGCTCTCCATTCGAAGTGGAAGGACCGTCTGCGATCACCTCACCAGCTTCTACATGATCACCTTTAAATACGATCGGGCGCTGATTATAGCAGTTCGACTGGTTGCTTCGGCTAAACTTCGTTAATTTATAAACACTGCGAGATCCATCATCATTTTTTATCGTAATTTCGTTCGAAACAGATCTTTCTACGGTTCCGGCCTTCTTTGCCACGACACATACTCCGGAATCGACCGCTGCTTTTGCTTCCATACCTGTTCCAACCGCCGGTGCTTCCGTTGTCAACAGCGGTACAGCCTGACGCTGCATGTTAGATCCCATCAGTGCACGGTTCGCATCATCATTCTGCAGAAACGGAATCAACGCTGTTGCGACAGAAAATACCATCTTAGGAGAAACGTCCATGTAATCAAATTTCGTTTTTTCGTACTCCTGTGTCTCCTCTCTGTAACGACCGGATACAGAATTTCGAACAAAGTATCCATTTTCATCCAGCGGCTCATTCGCCTGTGCTACATGATAATTATCCTCTTCGTCTGCTGTCATATATACAACTTCATCGGTAACACGCGGATTTTTCGGATCCGTCTTATCAATTTTTCGATATGGAGCTTCAATAAATCCATACTCGTTGATTCGCGCATAGGATGCCAACGAGTTGATCAATCCAATGTTCGGACCTTCAGGTGTCTCAATCGGGCACATACGTCCGTAATGAGAATAATGTACATCTCGAACCTCGAATCCGGCACGGTCTCTCGACAGACCACCAGGTCCCAATGCGGACAAACGACGTTTGTGTGTCAACTCACCCAGTGGATTGTTCTGATCCATAAACTGAGACAACTGAGAAGAACCAAAGAATTCTTTTACTGCAGCTGTAACCGGTTTGATATTGATCAAGCTCTGTGGAGAAATCCCCTCCAGATCTTGCGTAGTCATTCTCTCTCGAACAACACGCTCCAACCGGGATAAACCGATCCGATACTGGTTCTGTAACAATTCTCCAACCGCACGGATACGACGATTTCCTAAATGGTCAATATCATCTTCATTACCGATCGTATACTCCAAGTGCATATTATAGTTAATGGACGCCAAAATATCTTCCTTTGTAATATGCTTTGGAATCAACTCTGACAGATTTTTTTTCACTGCTTTTTTCAATTCTTCCGGATCCGTATTTTCTTCCATGATCTTTTTCAAGACCGGATAAAATACAAGTTCATGAATATTCAACTCTTTTGCGATGCCCGGAATATAATGCTCAATATCTACCATCATATTAGAAAGTACTTTTACATTCCGTTCTTCTGTTTGGATCCATACGTATGGAACCGCTGCATTCTGAATATCCTGTGCCAAAGAACGTGTCACTTCTGTACCAGCTTCCGCTAAGATCTCGCCTGTGCTTTCATCAATTACATCCTCTGCCAGAATGTGTCCGTTGATTCGGTTTTTGAGGGCTAATTTTTTATTGAACTTATATCGTCCAACTTTCGCAAGATCATATCGTCTCGGATCAAAAAACATGGAAGTGATCAACGCTTCTGCACTGTCCACTGCAAGTGGTTCGCCCGGACGAATCTTTTTATATAATTCTAACAAGCCTTCCTGATAATTCGTTGCAACATCTTTTCCAAAACTTGCAAGGATTTTCGGCTCTTCTCCAAATAAATCAATAATTTCCTGGTTTGTTCCTATTCCAAGTGCACGAATCAAAACCGTGATCGGAACTTTTCTTGTACGGTCTACGCGCACATAAAAAACGTCATTAGAATCTGTTTCGTACTCTAACCACGCACCACGATTCGGAATTACTGTACAGGAAAACAAGCGTTTACCGATTTTATCATGTGTAATCGCATAATAAATACCCGGTGAACGCACCAACTGACTAACAATAACTCGTTCTGCACCATTAATAACAAACGTACCAGTTTCTGTCATAAGCGGAAGGTCGCCCATGAAGATTTCATGTTCATTGATTTCATCATTTTCTTTATTGTAAAGTCTGACCTTTACTTTTAAAGGTGCAGCATATGTTGCATCTCGTTCCTTACATTCCGGAATGGAATACTTTACGTCATCCTCACACAATGTAAAATCTACGAACTCCAGGCTCAGGTGTCCACTGTAGTCCTCAATCGGGGAAATGTCATCAAACACTTCCTTGAGTCCTTCGTCTAAGAACCATTGGTACGAATTTTTCTGAACTTCAATTAAGTTCGGCATTTCCAGAACTTCTTTTTGTCTGGAATAACTCATACGTAGACTTTTTCCAGCTTTGACCGGGCGTATTCTGTTTTTCTCCATCGACGATTCACCTCTCGTTTATTATTTTATTTCACTTAATTTGCTCACTAATCTTCTAGTTCTCTTATTTTTGGGTAGCCAAAAAAGAGCCTAGTACACCCATAAAAGTGCATTTTATATAATATCATATTCATCCGCGCATTGTCAATAGCAATCCCAATTTTTTCCGCGCAAAATATTTTTATTTTATATATACGAAAAGGCACAGAAATAATCTGTGCCTCATACGCTCTAGTAAACAAGAGCAATTATTTCAAAGTAACTTTAGCGCCTTCTGCTTCTAATTTCTTCTGGATATCTTCAGCTTCTGCCTTTTCAGCGCCCTCTTTCAGAACTTTAGGAGCACCGTCTACAACTTCTTTTGCTTCTTTTAATCCTAAACCAGTTACTTCACGAACAACTTTGATAACCTTAACTTTGTTAGGACCAACTTCTGTTAATTCTACATCGAACTCAGTTTTTTCTTCTGCTGCGCCAGCACCAGCTCCTGCTGCTGCTACTACAACACCTGCTGCTGCAGATACACCAAATTCTTCTTCACAAGCTTTTACTAAATCATTTAACTCTAAAACGCTTAATTCTTTAATCGCATCGATAAATTCTGCTGTTGTTAACTTTGCCATTTTTATTTCCTCCATCTATTCTTCTTATTTTAAAATTTATTCTGCTGCTGGAGCTGCTTCTTCTGCCGGAGCTTCTGCAGCGGTAGCGCCACCTTTTTCTGCGATCTGATTCAGAACGCGAGCCAGGTTTGTAATCGGAGACTGGATGCTTCCAAGTAACTTGCCAAGTAATACTTCTCTGGACGGGATATTGGAAATTGCTTTCATTCCTTCTGCATCGTAGAATGTACCTTCTACAACACCACCCTTGATTTCAAGAGCCGGAGCATTCTTTGCGAAGTCAGCCAGTACTCTGGCCGGTGCTGTTGCATCGTCTTTGGAAATTGCGACTGCGCTTGGTCCCTCTAATAATCCGGCCATGCTTTCACAATCTGTTCCCTTGAACGCAAAATTCATAAAAGTATTTTTGTATACTTTGTATGTCACACCAGCTTCTCTCAATGCTTTACGTAATGCAGTATCTTCTGCAACCGTAAGTCCGCGGTAATTTACAAGCACTACAGACTGCGCATCTTTAATGTTTTCTGAAATTTCTTCAACGATCGGCTGTTTTAATTCAATTTTTGCCACGATTGTGCACCTCCTTTAATTTTTTTCATCTTGCACTAAGACTTTTCCGATATAAAAAACCTCTCTGCCCGTAGACAGAGAGGTAATAATCATTCACAGGAGCACATCGTGCTCTGGATTTCCTCGGTAGGTTCTACGATTACGCCTTTCGGCACCTACTGTCTTCGGCAATATGCTTTGCTATTATAGCACTAGATCTATATGATGTCAACTACAATTTTGCAAATTTTAAACCAATTTTAAAGTATTTACCTTTACACCAGGTCCCATAGTAGGAGCTAATGTAACGCTTCTTAAATACTGTCCTTTCAGACTGCTTGGTTTTGCTTTGTTGAGTGCATCAATAAGAGCCTGGAAGTTGTCCGCTAACTGTTCTTCTGTAAAAGATGCTTTTCCAATTGGCACATGGATAATGTTTGTTTTGTCCAATCTGTACTCGATCTTACCAGCTTTGATGTCGTTTATAGCCTTTGTAACGTCCATTGTTACTGTACCAGCTTTCGGGTTTGGCATTAAACCTTTCGGTCCAAGTACACGACCAAGACGTCCAACAACACCCATCATATCCGGTGTAGCTACAACTACGTCAAATTCGAACCATCCATCATTCTGGATCTTCGGAATCAGTTCCTCGCCACCAACAAAATCTGCACCTGCTGCCTGAGCTTCGTCTGCTTTTTCACCCTTAGCAAATACTAAAACACGAACTGTTTTACCTGTTCCGTGTGGCAGAACAACGGCACCACGAATCTGCTGATCTGCGTGACGTCCATCACAACCTGTTCTGATATGAGCTTCGATTGTTTCATCAAATTTAGCAACTGCTGTTTTTTTTGCCAAAGCAACTGCTTCTTCTGGATCATACTGCACTGTTCTGTCGATCAGTTTTGCAGCTTCTACGTATTTCTTTCCTCTTTTCATGAATATGAACCTCCTGTGGTATTAGCGGGAGTCGCCCCTCCCACGATAATTGTTATTACAAAAGTGTCGTTCTTATTCTTCTACAGTGACACCCATACTTCTTGCTGTACCAGCGATCATGCTCATTGCAGCCTCTAAGGATGCAGCATTTAAGTCTGGCATTTTCATTTCAGCGATCTCCTGCAATTTTGCTTTCGGCAGGGTAGCTACTTTTGTCTTGTTTGGTTCTGCAGAACCGGATTTGATATTACATGCTTTTTTGATCAAAACAGCAGCTGGCGGTGTTTTTGTAACGAAACTAAAGCTTCTGTCCGCATATACAGTAATGACTACAGGTATGATCAAATCTCCCTTGTCAGCTGTTCTAGCGTTGAACTGTTTTGTAAATTCTACGATGTTTACACCGTGCTGACCTAATGCAGGACCAACTGGAGGAGCCGGTGTTGCCTTTCCAGCAGGAATCTGCAATTTAATATATCCTTCTACTTTCTTTGCCATTGGAATTGCCTCCTTAATTCATCTTTTTGACTTCTGTGAAACCTATTTCTACTGGTGTTTCACGTCCAAATAAATCAACATTAATGGTGACGATCTGTTTCGCTTCATTCATCGTCTGAATGACTCCGACTGTATCTTTCCAGACACCGCCTGTTACAACGATGGTGTCGCCTTCTTCAAAATCAACCACCACTTCCTGTGTGTTGATACCTAATGGTTCCATCTCAGCTTCCGTGAGCGGTACCGGTTTTGATCCCGGTCCGACAAAGCCGGTTACACCTCTGGTATTTCTGACTACATACCAAGTGTCATCATTCATAACCATATTAATCAGAACGTAACCCGGAAACATTTTTTTCTGAACCTTATTTTGCTTACCGTTTTTCACTTCAACGACTTCCTGCATCGGAACCCGCACCTCTAACATCTGGTCTTCTAAATGCCGGTTTTCAATCGTCTTATCAATGTTCGCCTTGACCTTATTCTCATATCCTGAGTAAGTATGAACTACATACCAGCGTGCTTCTGACTCAGCCATAAATCACCTTTGCCTCCTATAATTTCACCAAGATATCAATGCCATACTGGATTACATAATCCAATAGAGTAATAATGAGACCCAACACAACGGATATCACAACCACCGCGGTTGTCTGTCTGACAATTGACTGCTTGTCTGGCCAAACGATCTTGTGAAATTCAGCTTTCAGCTCGGCAAACTTACTTGTTTTCTGAGTTTTCTCTGCAGTTTCATTCGTGTTTTCTGCCATATTACTCACTTCCTTTACTTGTGCTTATCCTCGACTATTTGGTTTCTTTATGAACCGTATGTGTCTTGCAGAATCTGCAATACTTCTTGGTTTCCATTCTGTCTGGATGAGCTTTCTTATCTTTTGTCGTGTTGTAATTACGACGTTTGCATTCTGTACATGCTAAAGTAATTTTCGTGCGCACAACTTCCACCTCCAAATTCTTATTGTTTGCTCACAGGAACGTGCCAGATTCCCGTTTTTTAGGCATAAAAAAAAAGCCTAAAACTTCCACGCCCGTCTACTATACCATAGATTCCTTACGCAGTCAATCCTTTTTTAAGAATTGTTACAGAAGTATAAACTATAACAATTTTTCTGTTTTCTAATGACAATTTTGGATTTTGGGTATATAATATAAGTGCATAAATGGATTTTGCACCCCCGCACGCTCTGCGTGATCATGGATGAAAGGAGGGGAACATATATGGCTGCAATTCAAAGCGCTTATACGAATCTGCTACAGACATACGGCAGGCAGATCAACAGTCGTTACGATGTTCATCGAAACAGCGAACTGCGTAATGTCTGTCATTCAATCATAAAGCTGAATACGGATGCGCCCGTTTATAAACTGCGTGATCAAAACAGTGCTCGTTCTTTTGCTGTTGCCATCAAAGCACACGCACACGAGATACAGAATGTGATCGCATCTTTTTCCGATGCTGAAGACGGCATTCAACAGACATTTCAGCGAAAAGTTGCCGTATCCTCGCAGCCGGAAATTGCAGATGTATCTTACATAGGTGACGCTCAGCCGGAGGCATCCGATTTTTTTCTTGAAATCAGGCAGCTTGCCACACCTCAGGTGAACACCGGAAAATTTCTACTACCTGACCGTCGAAATTTTCCTCCTGGAGACTATTCTTTTGGCTTAGAAACTACTTCTAATTTCTATGAATTCCAGTTTTTCATAGAACAATCCGACAAAAACCCAGACGTTATAAATAATCTTTCTTCACTTATCAATCAGGCAAAGATCGGCGTGACTGCAAACGTATTGACTGACGAAAAAGAACGTGTTGCTTTACAGATCTCCTCGGACGCTGTCGGATGTCCGTCAGATCAAAAGCCACGTTTTATCATTCAACCGACCAACTCACCTGCATCCGAGCATGTGGTCGTGACACTTGGAATTGATCAGATGAACGATCCTGCCACAAATGCAGTTTATTCTGTCGATGGCACAATTTATACCTCGCAGAGCAATACCTGCAATGTCGGCTCTGATTTTGAACTGATACTGCATCAGACAACGAACGAGCAGTCTCCGGTCCATATTGGGTTTAAACCGGATTCAGATGCCATTTTCGATCATATTTCTATACTGACAGACTGTTATAACCAAATGCTTCAGACGGTTTCCGAAAACCTGCCGCCCGGTCGCAGCAATTCTGCTCTTTTACAAAGTATGCGTGGAATTGCCCAAAAACGACAGAAGGTTTTTCATTCGTTTGGTCTTTCTGTTGAATCAAACGGAGAAATCCGCTCTGACAAAACGATGCTTATTCAGACAATCGAGCAAGGGAACCTGAAAGAACTATATCAGACACTCACGGATTTTGCAAAAGAGCTTTCTAAAAAAGCAAATACCGTTTCGCTTGATCCGGTTCGATATCTTGACAACATTATCATCCTTTACAAAAACCCGGGGCACAATTTGGCACCTACCTATCTTACTTCCCTTTATGCCGGATTGTTTTATGATCAGATTTGTTGATCCTTCCGAACAGGCCGTTACAGAAAACGGTCTGTTCGGATTTTTAATTCGATGTTTTTGCGATCTGCGGAAATGCATCTTTCCCGATATCTTTCAATGCCACCGCATTATTTTTTATTTTTTTGATATGCAGCGCCCCTGCAAACGCCCCTGCTCCCATGGATTTTACATTTTTTCCAATTGTAACTTTTTCTATGTTTTGATTCTTTTTAAATGCATTTTCCGCAATTCTTGTCACGGTGTACTTCTGTTTTCCATAAGAGACCGCAGAAGGAATGGATACACTCTTTGCCGTCTGATCCACCATTCCTGTCACCTGTACCTCTTTTTTTGAATCCGGAGTATTTAATACTTGATACTTTAAATTTCCCACCGTAAACGCCGTTCGACGAACAAACCAATACGATGTTGCTTTTTCAATACTAACGCGATATGCCTGATCAATCGAAATTCTCCCTTTTGCGATGGGCGTTGTTGGATCAGCACAATAAAATTTTCCTTTTGTATAATCGGTTAAAAGAACCGCATGCGGTACACTCCTGTCGTATAAAACAATTCCTTCCGGATGCTGTGCCAGAAGTTTTTTCAAACTTGATTTGTTCTTGCTTCCTCCCGGAAGCGTTGCATGGGATACCGACATTCCAGCATAAGAAAACTCCCAACGAAGCCCGGCTCCCTCTAACCATGCTTTTTTGCGAATCGAAGATTCTTTGATCTTTGCCCATTTCTCATTTCCATCATATAATGCCGCACGACGCAGCATCATGGCAGATGCACTGAGTGTACAGGTTCCTCGCATCATTTGTTTTTGATAAACACTTGACTGATTGACGCTCTCTACCGCGGCCGCCTCAAGCTGCTGTGTCGGTACGGATGTCATCAGTAAACACATGGACGCCAATACTGCCATCCATTTTTTTCTTTTTCGCATACAATCCCTCTTTTCTGCATTTCTAGTTGTTGTTCCTCTTTGTATACATCTTATATTATCGGCTAAAAATCATAATTTGTACAGACTTCTCTGTTGAAATCTCTCTCTCTTGCCGAAATATAATAAAGAAGCTTTGATATATACAAAAGCAAGTGCACGGGAGATTCCGAATATACATCAAATGAAACGGAGGGATGTCAATGGAGAATCAGCAAGAGACCGACTGGAACAAAATTGCTGCTCGAATTGACTGGAAGAAACCAAAGAACTGCGAAATATGCGGTGGAAAGATGGATTACGTCAGCGTCGGAGAATATAGATGCAAAGTCTGCGGACACGTGGTCTTAGATGACTATGGAAAAGTCCGAAAATTTTTAGAGAAAAACGGTCCCTCTCCAAGTATCGTAATCGCCAAAGAGACCGGTGTAGAATTGGAAATCATCGAATTTTTTCTTCGAAAAGGGCGGCTGGAAATTACAGAAAACAGTGAGCATTTTGTAAAATGCGAAAAATGTGGATGCGATATCCGATATGGTCGGTTCTGTCCGGAATGTACCAAAAAAATGGCCGGCGGAATTCAAGCGATCTTTAACGAAGATATGGGCGAACGTCCAAAGAAAAAAGATTCTGGTGAACAAAAAGGAAAACTTCATTTTATCAAAAGCGATCACCCAAAATAAAACTCAGCCGCTGTGTAAAACGGCTGAGTTTTTTACTTTTTATGATCGACATATTGGGCGTCATTTGCACTCATATGCATCATATTTTGGTAATACTTGTTCACCTGACTGTAACTGGTCTTTACCTGGCGTACCTGTTTGTGCATCGAGGCGAACTGTTTCTGTGCCAACTGCTTGTTTTTCTGTTCTTGTATCTGTATCTCATTGCTCCGCTCGGAAATCTCTCGAATCAGCTCCTGCATTTCTTTGATCTGCAGCGCGTACTGCTGCCGATTCTGATCGATCTCGCTTCGAATGCGATCGAATGTCTGCTGAAAACCATCATCTAGTATGGTAAGCTCGGAGATCAGTTCTCCCTTCGTATCCACACTTTTTTGTAATGTCTCTATCTCCATATCCGGGTCCACCAGCATGAGACTCTGCGCCTGATTCTGTACCTGAATCAATTCTAAAATGTGATTCTTTTTTTTCAGACTCTGTATCATGATGTCCACATAATCTTTTCCCAGCATGTTTTTCCCCCATTCTCTGTCCGTCTATACGCTCTGCTTCATCGGTTCTTCTGCATGTGACCGTTTCATGACTTCTTTCCAGGTATCCCGCATCGTACGCAGATGGCCCAAAATTTCCTGTAAGATCTCCGGATCTTTTTTCATATTTGCCTCCACAAGGCGGTCCATCAGATAATTATAGACATTTTCAAAGTCTTTTGCCACCGGATAGTTGTGATTCAGTGTTGAAAGAAACTCTCCGATGATATTTTCGATCTTTTTGATATTGTTGTGTGCCTTTTGAATATCTTTTTTTTCACAGGCATCGATCGCCAGATTGCAGAACTTGATGGCTCCGTCATAAAGCATCAGAGTCAGTTCTCCCGGTGAAGCTGTCATCACTTTGCTGTTTGCGTATGCTGCATAACCTTTATTCATTCCCATACTACTTCCTCCTTTGATTAGCCAAGTAAACCGGACAACGCAGATGAATTACTCTGCAGTTTTGCTAAAGCCGATTCCATTGCTGCAAATTTTTTATAATAAGCATCTTCCATATCGGAAATCTTATCTTCCCATTCTTTGATCGTTGTGGTGTAATTTTTGTACTCTTTATCCATCTCTTTGTCGTTGTAGATGGTCTGACTGCTTCGCAGAGACGTACCCTTCATCTGATCGCTGATCGCCTGATAAACACCGGTGACCGCCTGTTTCATAAATTCGATCACGCTGTCCGGGTCTTCCTTGATCGCTGCCATCAGCTTATCATCGTTTGATGAAACGGATGAATCATCTTCATCGCCATCGATATGGTAGGCATTCTGCTCATTTTTATCCGCATTCAGATAGCCGAGGGTATGGATTCCAAAGCTGGTAAAGTTGTAACTCTGTCCATTACTCAACGTATAGGATTTCGACATTGCAGTCTGCATGGCATTCATGATCGTATTCAGATTCGTGTCCCGGCGTAAAAGCGATGCCTTGATCTTTTCCTCCCACTTTTCCACCTCTTTGTCGGACATTTCTGATTTTTCATCGTCTGTCAGCGGCTCATACCCTTTTGCCGAATCCGCATTGTATAAGGATGTCATTTCATTGATGATCTCATTGTACTGTGTCAGGAAGTCTTTTACTTTATCGTAGATTCCCTGAGTATCGGTCTCTGTATTGATCGAGATCGCATTCTTCTCATCCGGATCATAAGAAGATCCCGTCACCGCCATTGCTGTAATGCTCAAACCGTTTATCGTGAAGTCATTCGTGTCGGAAATATACTGGGCTCCGTTCAGATAAATTTCTGCATCGCTTGCCTCAATTCGTTTTGCCCCTTCCACATCGCTGTTCGGATCGTGTGTCGCATTCAGATAGGTCACTGCCATCTCGATATTCGTCATGGCTTCTTCAAGCGGACCGTCTGGGTCATCAATTTTTGTCATATCCATGCTTGTTCGATAAATTGCAGATGTAGCATCCAGTATTTTTTGCTGCTCCTCGATTTTTGTTGTCTGCTCCGAAATCGTCTGATCCAATTCGGTAAGCTTTGCTGCAAGTGCATCCGAGGTCATTCCTTTCACATCCTTGATAAAATCCTTCGTCACCAACGGATCTGTTGCTTCTGCCTGTTTTTCCATCAGATCGATCGTTTTGACTGCGGATGTAAAGGCGGATTTATCTACATCTTCCGGTATCTTTTCAAGAATGGCTTTCTGCGCTTCTGCATTTTCCGTGCTCGAAAGCTTCTCCACTTTCGCACCGCCGATCGTTATCTCATCAGCATCCAAATCGAGATTCGTAACTTCGCTAACATTTCCATCTTTATCCTCTTTGAGTGCGATCTGATTTCCAGCATCATCCTTTGTCACATAATATTGATTACCGGCATCATCCTTATAAACATCATTTTGGATCAGACTCTGGTATTTCTGCAATTTCTGCGCATCTCCGCCAACTCCTTCTATTGCGGTCTGGTAATTCTGCGCATATTTTTTCTGTGCTTCGGCCAACGTTTTTGCTGCTTCGGCATCCTGTTTTGCGGTTTTTGCTGCATCCGCTTTTAGCAATTGCTCTCTTACATAGGCTTTTGTGGCTGCCTTTTCTGTATCCCCATACTGATATTTTCCATCTGCTCCCGGAGATAATTTAGAACCATCCGCAGAAACCGCAAACTGTACCAAACTCTCATAATACGAATCATCCACCGTCAGTCCCATCTTCTGCAGAGCCGCGATTCCGGCGCCGTCTTTTCCAGCCAGTGTAAAATCATTCGCCGTTCCGGTTTTTTTCGCACTGATATACATCCGCTGATTTTTTTCGTCGAAACTTGCATTTACCCCGCCATCTTTCAGCGCGCTCACAAACTCTTTCACCGTCATATCTTTTGTAACTTTGATATCAGTGGTTGTGTCTCCGCTTTTGAGTGTCACGGTTCCTTCCGTATCAAACCCCAGATCACTGAGTTTTGTCGATTCTTTTACTTCACTTCCGTCTGCCTGTTTCATCTTTGCGCCCGTCAGATACCCACTTTTTGCCAGTTTTGTGATCTGCAGGGACTGCACACCATTCGGTGCCGTTCCGCTCGCAGTCACTTTTGCTTTTGTCGTATCCGATACAACGGCTGTCTTCAAACTATATGCGGACGAGAAACGCAGATTCGAAATTGTAGAATGAAAACTTTTTACCTTTGTGTTGAGGCTCTTCCACTTTTCTTGTTTCCAGCCCAGCTTTGTCTGTGCTTTGACATATTTGTCTTTTTTGGTACTGTAAGCAGATACCATTTCCTGTACTAACGCTTCGGTATCTAATCCTGAATTCATACCTGTAATTCTGATCGGCATATTCTTTCCTCCTTTTCTGATCGACTCCCCCCTCTCTTATGCCTCTTTCGTCTGCCGTGGGGATTTCTATATTTCCAAATCGCAGCCTTAACTACCCTGCTGCTATACTTTTGTCTCTTCTTGTAGCTATTATCGGTAGCTTTTGAAAAAAAATGAACAGACACACCCGAAATTTCTAGTTTTCTGGTGGTCTGTTCCTCTGTCACATTTTTTCATCTACCAATATCCCTGCCAATTCCAATACCTTTGCGGCGATATCTAACGTCTCCTCCGGCGGATATTCCCGCACAACTTTTTTTGTATCCTTGTCTACGATCTTGATCATGATACTTTTCATCTTGTCATGAATCTCATAGCGTACTTCGGTGTTTCCCCGCGCCCGTTTGTTCATCTCTGCCACGGCTTTTTTGACGCGCTCATTATCACGCGCGATTTTCTGGTCCGAATCAAAGTCTGTCTGCGAGGGGCTCCCCACATTTTTTTCCGTCGATGTGGCATTTTCTTCCCGCACTTTGTCGCGGTCTTTTTCATTTTTTATTTTTTGCGTACTTCCCTGATACGCTGCCACCTGCTGTACTGCTTCTACTGGCATTTCAAATCACCTCCGTGTGATAAGTCTTAGTTTTCCTTATTGTATGTATCGGCAGGTTTGCGTATTCTTTTAACAGGTTAGAGGGCGAATTTTCGCCCCTTGAAATTTATAACTATTACGACGGGAAATTTGAATCTACAGTATCTTTATTTAATTCATATTTTTCCATCACATCATCTAGACTCTCATTCTCTGGTCGGATAATCTCATAATTTGAATCCCAATAATTCCTACCCGTAAGAGAATCTGTATAAGGTTTGAAACTTATATTTTTATGTTCTATTTCCACATAAGTTTTCGTTCCGTCTTCTTTTTCCAATTCATATACCGAACACAATCGATACGCTTTGTTTTCTGACAGATATGGTGTATCATCCTTAATACATCTTCCTTTCAGAAATACCTCAGTCCCTTCCTTTCCTTTATGTTTTACCTCTGAGATATCATGATCATTCAGTTCTTCTATGTTCTCTTCCGACAAATCGCTTAACTTGGAAACAACTTGCTTCAAATTTCTCCACATCGTCCCACTATGATTAATTCGAAATCCATCTACTTTTGCTGTATCCGAATCTATGTAAAACTGATAGTGTGGAATCACCTGCACACTTTGGCCTGTCCATCTGGCTCGATATAACTCACCACATTGAGCTTCATATTCCTGACACAATTGTTCTTCTCGATCGAAAAAAAACTGCTCCATCTTTTCATCTTGTTGTATAAATCCGATTAAAAGATCATCGTTCAGATTTTTCACATCTTCATATGATAAGTTCAGTATGTCATCATATGTTCTCCCATCCAAAAAATAGCAGTATTTTGTCGCACTCCATGTCTCATCAATTACTGTAACTGGCAATTTGGAAAGCGCTGTTGTTTCCCCCAGACAGTTTACCGCATCCACCGAAAACCATTCCACTCCATCACGATAAAATTTAATTTGCTCCCCTTCTTTGGATAGTATTAATTTATCCGGATTATATTCATATGTATATTTCACTGAAGACGATTCCACCTGTGCTATAAAATCCGCTACTGATACGCCCGGAAAATAAAGAGTGTCATCAATCTGGATTGCTTGATCATCTATTGTGACATCTTTCCAACCCGGATCCATGTCAAATAATTGATACGAATCTGTCTCTTCTTCCTCGGTGGAACTACTCATATCAATTCCTGTCAAAATACTCCGTTCTATATTCCCAGTATCATCTCCTCCCGTAAGATCAGTCGAACCGACTTCTTTTCCACAACCGGTCAAACTCGAAACACTGAGTGATGCAATTAGCAATATATACAAAATCTTTTTCATCTTCTTTATCTCCTTCTTAATTCATCCACTCGTTATTCAATGCCCCTATACTGTTATCTCATCTCCTCTATACATTCCTCACACATATATGCTTCATCTCCTGCTGCAGTTGTGTAATGGTCTTCGGTCTTTTCTCCGCACCAGAAGCATACACCTTTGCATTCCTCACAGATATACGAGTATTCTCCATTGTCTGTTTCATACTGATATGCCGGTGAGTTTCCACAATCCCAGCATTTCTCATCTACTAATTTTTCTCCGTCTTTTGATGCTCCGCATCCCATAAACAATCCTGTTACCATTGTTCCTAATATCATTATACTGACAAATCTTTTTTTCATAATCTTTTCCTCCTGTGCTTGTCTGTTTGATTTCCTTTTGATGAATCCAGTATATCATCTCATCTACCGAAAACAAATCTATCATGCAAAGTTTACATCTTTCTATTTTTCGAAAAAAGCTGTGCATGTTTTCTTATGCAACAGCCTTTTTCTCTCTGATGTTTACTCCTGCATTTATTTCTTTTTAACTTTTCCAGTTGATACAGTATCACACCATGTACTGTACAGGTTCTGGCTCTTTCCGTTTACTTTTACTGTCTTATAAGAACGTACTCTTGCGTAATACGTTTTGCCGACAGTCAGTTTCGGAGATGTCCAGGTTGTTGTGCTATTTTTTTTGAGTGTTACTTTTTTTACACCTTTTTTGAACTTTTTGTCTGTGCTGTACTGAATCTGATAGCCGGTTACTTTGGAATCTTTGATCCATTTCAGGGTCCATTTTCTAGCTTTTACGTTTTTGCTTGTAATGTGGCTTTCTTTTGGATTTACAGTTACTTTTACTTTAAGCGTTTCTTCTTCATAATTGATCGTTTTTGCTGCTTTTACGGTAATCTGAGCCACACCCGGTCCTTTGAGGCTGACAACACCAGTGCTGCTAACGGATACCACATTCTTGTCTGAACTCTGATAGGTGACCTTTCCGTTTCCGTATGTCTGTTCTACATTCAATTTAAATGAAGAATCTCCTTGTGCCACCTTATAACTTGTTTTTGCACATTCCAAAATCTGATTTTCATTTTCCGGGAATGTTTTCGTAGAAAATGCAATCTTTTTCTCGCTGGCATAGGATTCTGCATATGATCCTTCTACACCGTAGATCAGCAATTCTTTTTTACCGGAAAATGTATTTGAAGCAATACTTTCTACGGTTTCCGGAATGCAGATTTTTCTTAAATTGCTGCAATTATAGAATGCAGATTCTCCAATGGATGTCACACCTGTTGGAATACTTATTTTTTCAACAATCTTGTTATTTTTAAACGCATCTTTTTCGATTCGAGTGATTCCCTCCGGAATTTCCACACTCGCATCGCTGCCGTTGTATTTCACCAGTACACCATCATCTACTTCAAAATCTTTGTTAACTACTTCTTCTGGTTCTTCCTCTTGGGATTTTGTCCATTTTGCTGTCAACGTGATGTCTTTTTCTACCGGAGTTGCAAAATCATATGCTGTCTCACCAAGATACCAGCCTGCAAACGTATATCCTTCTCGTGTCGGAGCTGTTGGTTCTGTTACGGTTTTTCCATCTTCTACAACCTGTGTTTCTACCTCTGTTCCACCCTGACTGTCAAATGTGATCTTGCTGGAATCCATCGGGTCTGTGGAGAACGGAATATCATTCTCTTTTGCATACGTTTCCGCTGCAGAACCGGCTTTTCCGTAAATAGTTACTTTGCTTCTATGATTTGTGTTAAAAAACGAAAATGACAATATCTTCCCGTTTATCTCCGTCACACTCTCCGGTATGCTAATCTTCCTTAAATTATCACAATCTTCAAATGCATTTTTATGAATTGTAGTAACTCCACTCGGAATAAGAATTTTCTCTAGACCAGTACAACCATCAAAAGGTCCCCATAATTCATTTTCATCTCCGATAATTTTGAGACTTTTTGGAAGACTCACATTCTGCAAACCTCTACAATTACGAAATATAGAACTATGAAGCTGTGTCATTCCTTCCGGAATTGTTACACTTTGTAAACTCTCACAATTAGAAAACGCCTCCTCTTGTATTTCTATAACACCTTCCGGAATGCTGACTTCTTCCAATGCAGAACAACCTTCACACATTTCTTCCGGTATTGTCTGTACGGTTTTTGGAATCTGCAATTTTGTCAAACTGGTACACTTTCCAAATGCTCCTTTTTCAATGCTTGTTAACCCTTCCGGTAATAAAATCGTTTTTAACTGCTTACAATTGTAAAATGCACAATATCCAATTTCTGTCAAGCCTTCCGGCAATGATAATTCTGTAAGACTCTCACAATCCCAAAAGGCATAAGTTCCAATTGTTTTTACTCCTTGTAGTGTCACGTTTTTCAATTGTACGCAATCACTAAATGCTGAACTACCAATTGTTTCTAATGTTTTTGGTAAAGATACAACCTGTAAACTTTCACAGTTTGCAAATGCACTGCCTATAATCGTTTTTATTCCATCAGAAATTACGACTTCTGACAATTGACTACACCATTCAAACGCACTCATTCCAATTGTTTCCAGACTTTTCGGAAATGTGACTGATGTTAAATTTTCACAATGCTCAAATGCATTCGTATCAATAATTGTAACCCCTTCTGGGATGACTACTGTCGTTAGATTCTCATTATACTTAAATGCTCCATTTGCAATTTTTGTCACACCAGACGGGATTACTACCTGAGATGCTGAGCCTAGATAATCTTCCAGTACTCCATCATTGATTTCAAAATCACTCAACGGGGATTCCTCTACCACATCCGCAGCCACAGTCGTCGCCTGCATCACCTTCACTCCGGTATCTACTGTGTTTTGTCCTGTCACATCCTGTGCAAATACCGGTGTGGTACACACCAGAACAGAACTCATACCAAGGGCAATTGCCCGTTTTCCAAAACCTTGTTTTTTCATAAAATCTATCCTCCTTAAACTTTTGCTATTGCAACCTACTTCTTTTTGATATTTGTTTCATATGTATATGCATCAATCTGTGCCGCTACCTTTCTGTTAAATAAGGAATCCATATCTTTATATCCGCCCAACACATATCCATTCTGTTCAAATGTTTCGTCTCCATATAATGATGTTTCCGGAATGTCTACGCTGCTTAGATCAACGGAACACATTCCATCCTCCAACACCATAATATCCTCAAATTTTCCATAAGAATAATATGTTATCTCCGGATTAGTACCTTTCAATTCATATACAAAATAAAGTTGATTTATATGTTCCTCTTTATCCTTTGTTTTACTTACAAGTAAATAATTCCCCAACAGTTTCATCCCTCCGAATGCAGATGGATCATCCCACATCTTTGAAATATCCGCCTGAATTGCATCCTGAGCTTCCTTATCCATTTTATCCATCATCTCTTTTGAAATATTCTCTATTTTGCTCACATAGGAACTCAAACCCTTTACTGTATATTCTTTTGTATTCTCTTTCATTTTAACACCCTGTTCGACAAGCGCTTCTTCCGATTCTTTTGGTTCTGCGGTAACTGTCACCACATCTCCGTTAGAAAGTCCCTCCTCTTTATCCAGTGAATACCAAATCTCATACTTTGTGCTACCGGTCAATTTGGCTTTGCCTTTGGAATCCATCCCACTGAAGGTCACATCTATACTTTCAAACGGATCAATTTCTTCTATTTCTTCTAGTCCGCTCACTTCTTTTTGTTCATCTTCAAATGTAAATTTTACTTTGTATTTATTCCAAAGTGCATCGCTTTTATCTACAGAATCCCACTGGTAAGTAATCGTATCCCCATTTTTTAAATCTGTGTACGAATCCAGTTCTCCGAACAAAGCCCCTTGTATATCATCTTTGACTTCCTCATAATCCGCATCATCTTTCGATGATACTTCAAATGCCTCCGGAAAGTCTTCTATCATTTGATCCACATTCAATTCTGCTCTGGCAGAACCGCTTCCTTCATATCCGTAAAAATAAAAATCCAGATATTTATTTAAATCAATCTTCGTGCTTCCACACCCCGTCAGAATACTGACAAAAACAACCATTGCTCCTAATCCCATTGTACTGACAAATCTTTTCTTCATTTTTATTTCCTCCTGCAATTTTGTTTTCTAATCTTTTCATTACATTTCATCCTTCTCTTTTTTCCGTTTATCCATCTCAACCAGTTCCTGATATTCCTGACAAGTAGGCCAGCCATATTTCTTAATATACTGAATAACTGACTGGTTCAGCTGCTCATACCGATATTGTGGTGAGGAAACGTCTACCACTGTTATTCCATTTTTTCTGGAAAAATCGATAACCGTACACGTTCCATATTTTTTCAGCATTTCTGCCTTATCACAAAAAGTCTTATCATCTAGTCTTACTTTCACCGTATCATCCTGTAGAAAATTTGGATACCATTCACTGAATTCCTGCAGGCTTTCATGATGAAAGATCCAACCGACCAGCTCTCCCACTCCCAAATAACACATGTATACCAAAATCATCCTTAAAATCATAACCGGACACTTTTGTAACTCTGCCAGTGGAAACGGAAATAAAATCGTTCCTATCTCCATAAATAGGATTGTATATTTATGCCTTTCCCAAAGTTTCCGAAACTTCATCTCCATGTTCCCTCCTTCCTTTATTTCATGACTCTATGATATATCATGCTTCTGTTTACAGATTTTAGGGGGGATAAAAACTTTCCTCTTTACCCAAACAACTTCCCCGTAGCAATGTACTCCTGAATGTTATCTGCCCACACTTTAGAAATTGTCTGCATATCCTTTAACGAATTTACAGGACTGTCCCAGCACACATATGGACTTCCATTATCATAAAGTCTGTGTGTTACGACTCCGCTCGGATCACGCCCTCCCAGACTGGGCATTCTCAAAATGTACGCTCTCCAGGAATCTTCCACTTTTTTATAATAAAATTTATATTCTTTATCTCTTTGCTGATGGCGGTCATTCGCATAATAGACACACGGTCCCACCCCGGTATTATTTTCTGCTTTCACAGGGACGAAGATTGAAGGCCGGTTCTGGTTTACCTGTTCAGCCGCTCTTCTCCTTTTTAAGTTCTGCTTTTTACGAACCCAGTTTATAAATTTCTTTAAAAAATAATACCCGACGATCAACAAAATAAGTTTTGTCTCATTATCCAATTTGTACATAACGTTCCTCCTTTTGCTGCCAAAATATCTCTTTCTTTATCTCAGGCTTTCATAAAGAATCTTTAAACTTCTTAAAAATTCTTTCATATCTGTAAAATCCAAAAATCGCAGCGTTCCGGAATTTAACCACTCACGAACAAGGGATGGCATTTTCTTTCTGGAACAAGTGATTCCTTTGTCAATAAATAATGCGTACGACGCTTCTTCTCTTTCGAAGCCAATCCTTCCATTCGATTTACTGAAACATCTCGGATATATACAATGATACACATGGCACTGATGATCCTCTAAGGACGTTTTCAACATCGCATACTGTTCTTCTGTACCATTCACAAACTCTTTCATAGAAATTGCACTCCCTCCTTATCCGACCAGACCGTGTTCGAGCTTAATTTCTGCGATTTTTTTTGTTCCAGCCGGATTGTCAAACCGAATCTTTCGCGTATCTGTTTTTGCCCACTTCAAATGAATCTGTTTCAGATTGCCCGTACCACCACATAGTCTGCACGGCTTTTCGCCATATTCCGGTGCATCCGGATGCTGTGGAATCCAGAGCGTTTCATCAAAATACACATACTTCGATGCGTCCGAAAATACCCTGTCAAAAAGGCCAATTCCAAGATTGGACTCTTTTAAATACGGATTGAGTCTGATCTGTACAAAATTTCGATCTTTGACATCATCCAGCATTCTGCTGAATGGGTTTTTCGAGTCTTCCCCATACATAAGAAGCATCAATGCAATATAGCCTTTTAGTGCGTTCATCCGCTCTGTCGCAAAAATCGGACAGCCGGAAGAGTCTACATCATTTTGAAATCCTTTCTCATATTTTTCGAATCGATCCCGAAGCAGACAGCGTGGACAGCTCTTTGTGACTCCCGGATAAACAAAAATAATTTCAGCCGCAGCTCCACCTTCATACATCATGGCCGCCAGATAAGGCATTCCATATTTCAATGCAAGGAATGAACTCCGTTTCTGTGCATCAAAATTATCGGTACATCCAAGGATTAAATAGTCCGTCGGTTTCTTGTTCGCAAAACAATCTAAATATCCTTTAAATTCTTCATCACGCATCGTATCATCCAAGAATCTATCTACACAAAGAACCTTTGCCCCTGGGTTGATATCCAAAATTCTGTCACGTAACACATCTACTTTCTTTTTTCCGACTTCGCTGATATATACGCCCTGTGTCGCAATATTCGATGGACTGACCACATCAGCATCGATCAAAATATAATTGCGAAATCCGCTTCTGGCCATATTTTCAAGAAAGCTTCTGGCGCCGCCTGTACCCACACACACAATTACTTTATCCAGTGCATGTTCCGTATAGAGCCCCGATACCTTTTGAAAATATGGATTGCTACTTAAGATCGTTTGATTATTTCCTGTACTCATATGATTTTCCTCCTTCATATCGAATCGTTTGTTCTTATCAACACTGATTTCTGTTGTCTTTCCAACCTTCCTTGGCATTACTTTCTTTTCCGTTTCTTCTGTGACGTTATTTGGCGAATGATGCGTATCCTCTATTGACCGCCGATACGCATGAAGCTGTTTCACGGAATATCTTTTTTTCCATTTCGCAAACGGCAGATATTCATATCCACGCTCTACCGCCCTGAGTACATATTGAAGCTCTACTTCAATATCATTTTGCTCTTTTTTTACCACATAAAAGTACATCGTATAATATCCACTCGGATTCGGCTGTAATATA
Source organism: Lachnospiraceae bacterium (assembly GCA_051880395.1). GTDB lineage: Bacteria > Bacillota > Clostridia > Lachnospirales > Lachnospiraceae > JBJENW01. Next base: position 32,247 of record JBJENW010000369.1, read on the forward strand.
GGAAGATAGAAATAATCCAATCCAAAAAACTCAATATGTAGCAATGCTGATGAAATATCATGATAAGATGGACGAATCACTCCTTTTGGATGTGAATGGTAAATACCGTTTGTTGTATACCCGTTTGCCTTCCAGTCTCGATATACTTTCGACATAGAATCCACATCATAATAAAACGTTCCCGGCGTATTTTGGGAATGCGTATCAAAATGGCATCTGTCGATGATTGCTTTATTTTTGGAAGATGCTAACATTCCACCCGTCTCTGCTTTATACTTACCGACATTTTTTCTGAAATCCTCCAGAACTCCAGAAGAAAATAGGATCTCTTCCTTTCCATTCATCTTTTTTTCCTCCTCTAATTCATGCTTATTCTTTTTTTCTTTCAAACGTCTAACAAATGACTTGATCCCATCAACGATACGCATCGTCCTTCTCCTTATCTGAATTCAAATTCTATATTTTCGATCGTTCCCTTTAAAGATACCGCTTTCCCTTTTACCAGATTTAAATTCCGGCTTTGCAGCATCTTTTTCCCGATTGCCCTGCTAACACGGTTTTTGATTTCACTGGCTCCATATTTTGTCTGATGTTTGAGAAAATCGGCCATCAGATACTCATCTATATACGCCAGACTGGCCTCATAGCTTTTGAGTGCCTCTTGCGCAAATTTCACTACAATATCTATGGTTGCCTCCGATGAAAGCTCGCGAAACACCAAAAACCAGCTGATCCGCCTGCTGATTTCCGGACGACCACAATGTTTTGTAAAGACATCTTTGCAATATTCCGCCCTCTCGGGCTCCGATAAAGCTGTATACTTTTTCATATCGATGGGAAGATTCGATGTGAAGATCAGAATCGTTCTGCGAAGATCGATCGGCTGAGAATTATCCGCCATTCCAAGATATCCGGTTTCCATCGCCTCCATCAATGCAATGAGCAGCTTATCGTTACTTTTTTCAATCTCATTGATCACGATCACATGATACGGATTTTGTCTGACCGGATCGAGTATCGTTTTTTCTCCATGACCGACATAACCTGCCGGTGCTCCCAGAAAACGATGAATCATATGTTCCCCAACAAATTCATTTCCTCCGACCTCGATATACCCATAGGCATGTCCGGAGGTCTGCGTCATGATGTCTGCTAGTGAGCGGGCTGTTTCTGATTTTCCGGTTGCCGGCGGACCTACCATGGCAAAGATTAACGGTTTTTCCTCCTTACTGAGCTGATGTACCGAAATGGCATCTGCCAGTTCCTCAATTGCTTCCTCCTGACCAAAGATTTTTTTCTTGAGCGGTTCAGAAATCTGCTCCGGCCAGATTACCGGATTCTCCTCAGCCTTTTTTTCGATCGCTTTCACCTTCTGTTTATCCACAACCGTTCTTTCTTCCACTTGAAATAAAGGGCTCAATGCATGTAAAAAGGATTCCATCTCTTCCACGCTTCCAAACGTGATCTCCCCTTTTTCCAAAAATCTTTGAAACTCCAGATTCTCCGCAGTTGTTGTCACCCCCTTTTCAATATAATGATCTCTCGGAATCTCTAAACCTTTATTTCTAAGGCTTTCAGATTCCTTTT
>JBJENW010000370.1:0-5869 GCA_051880395.1 Lachnospiraceae bacterium
TGGAAACGTCCGCGTAGGAAATCCCCCTCGGTTGAGATATTTTTCGTCAAAATGTGGATAGAAAAAATAGTGGTTATTCGAATAGGAATATGGTATCATTTTTGTATAGGAAAAGGAGAGATCAGTTATGCAAAAGGTGAAAAAAATCAGTTTAGATGGTACGTGGCGGATGCAGTGTATGGGGGAAGAATGGATGGATGCATCTGTTCCGGGAAGCGTGTACTCGAATCTGATCGCAAATGGAAAAATGGAAGATCCGTATTGGGGAGAAAATGAATATCAGGCGATCGAACTTGGAAAAAAGGATTATCAGTTTGAACGAACATTTGAAGTGACACGGGAAAATCTTGAAACAGAAGAGTTGTATTTGGTGTTTGAGGGGATTGACACGATCGCGGATATTTTTTTAAATGAAGAAAAAGTGGCATCCGTCTCGGATATGCATCGGACCTACCGGTTTTCTGTAAAGGATAAGCTGCAAGAGGGAGAAAATACGCTGCGCGTGTATTTTCATTCGGCATTAAATGCTGCAAAAGAAAAATATGAGAACCGTCCGGTCTGGGGAGTGGATACGACAGTAAAGGGTTTTTCTCAGATACGAAAAGCACATTACATGTTTGGTTGGGACTGGGGACCGGTTCTTGCGGACATGGGATTTTACCGCAGTGTGTATCTGCTCGCAGTGGGAGAGGCTGCAATTGTGGATGCGCATATTCGTCAGAAACACGAAGAAGAGACGGTTACGGTTTCGTGCCAGTTGGAAACAAGGTTGCTTGAAAATGCAGAAAATGTTGTGGCAAAAATCAGCGTAAAAGCACCGGACAAAGAGCTGTTTTGTGAGGAAAAACCGGCAGAAAAAATGCTGACGTTATCGGTCGTGATACAGAATCCAAAACTCTGGTGGCCAAACGGCGTCGGAGAGCAGCCTCTGTATGAGGTACGGGTGCAGTTGGTGGAAAAAGATACCGAACAGATTCTGGATGAGAAGAAAGTTCGTCTGGGACTGCGGACATTGACAGTTTCGCAGGAAGCCGATGAATGGGGCAAAGAATTCTGTTTTTGTGTCAACGGAAAGAAAATTTTTGCAATGGGAGCAAATTATGTGCCCCAGGATAATATTTTGCCGTGGTGCAGCTATGAACGGACAAAGACGCTCATCGAGACTTGCCGTGAGGCAAATTATAATTGCATCCGTGTTTGGGGTGGTGGTTACTATCCGGATGATTATTTTTATGAGTTATGTGATGAAAATGGTCTGATCGTCTGGCAGGATTTTATGTTTGCCTGTGCGTCGTACTGGCTTACACCAGAGTTTCGGGAAAACATCATTGCGGAGGCAAAAGATGTGATCCGTCGTCTGCGCCATCATGCCTGTCTGGGGATTTGGTGCGGAAATAATGAGATCGAGTCTGCCTGGGTCGGCTGGGGCATTCCACAGGAGCAGGATCTGATCGAGGATTATCAGATGATTTTTGAAAAAATTCTGCCAAAGCTCTGTGAAAAATTAGATCCGGATCATTTTTACTGGCCGTCCTCCCCGTCTTCCGGAGGCGGATTTAAAGATATTTATGATGATGATCAGGGAGATCAGCATTATTGGAAAGTCTGGCATTCGATGGCCCCGATTTCGGATTTTGAAAAATCATATTTTCGTTTCTGTTCGGAGTATGGATTTGTGTCACTTCCGTCGGTGAAAACCATCGCGGCATTTGCAGAAAAAGAGGAACAGAATCTTTGTTCACCGGTGATGGAACTGCATCATCGTTGTCAGGAAGGAAATAAAAAATTATTGTACTATATCAGTGAAGTGATGCGCTATCCAAATGGATTGGAGGAATTGGTGTACGCGTCACAGCTTTTGCAGGCAGATGCGATTCGCGCGAATGTGGAGCATATGCGTCGGAATCGTGGTCGCTGCATGGGCTCGGTATACTGGCAGATTAATGACTCGAATCCATGTATTTCGTGGTCGGGGATTGATTATTTTGGCCGTTGGAAAGCATTGCAGTATTATGCGAAAAAGTTTTATGCGCCGATTGCAGCTTCTGTTACCATGGAAGATGGAACGGTTACATTTTTTGCGACAAATGAGACAAGACAGCAGCAGAAAGGCACGTTGCAATGGCGGCTTCGTAACGCGGGTGCGGAAATTTTGAAAGAAGGAACACTGGAAATAGAGATACCACAACTTTCTACAATAAAAACCGAACCGATTTCGCTGGCAGAATATGTGACAACAAGAGAACAGAAACGAAGCACCTATATGGAATATTCAGTGTGGATCGATGGAAAGAAAGTAGCAGATGGAAATACATTATTTGTACCGTGTAAAGAATTTCAATTTGAAAAACCGACGATTGCATGGGACGTAAGAAAAGAAAACGGAGGATTTCTTTTGAAGTTTTCTTCGGATGTATATGCAAAAGGTGTGTATCTGGAACTTTCTGATGCGGATGTGATTTTTTCGGATAATTGGTTTGATATCAATGGTGCAGAAACCGTGACGATTTCTATTTCGGAAAAAGAAGCAAAAAAAGCAAAATTAACACAGCCGGATGAAATCAGATCCCAGATGCGGATATTAACAGCGGCACAGATTGGACGATAAGAATTGTGAAGATTCTATAAAAAGTGGATACAAAAATGCCACAAAGCAGAAAAAATATGCTATAATAAATCAGAAGAAGCGTTTGTGGAAAATATGCGGATGAAAAAAGGCATATTTTTTAAAAACCGGATGGAATTTGGAGGAATTATGAATGGAAACACCGGTAAAGCTGAGTGAAGACATTGACAGCTGGAAGACAATTATTTTTCTTTATAATTCAGCATTGAAAGAAGTACAGACAAAATTGGACATCTTGAATGATGAGTTTCAGCATGTGCATCAGTACAATCCAATTGAGTACATCAAGTCCAGAATCAAGTCGCCGGAGAGCATTGTAAAGAAATTAAAACGAAACGGATATGAAAGTACCATCGACAATATGGTGACCTATGTAAATGATATTGCCGGTATCCGGATTGTCTGTTCGTTTACATCGGACATTTATAAGATGGTAGAGATGATTGGCAGACAGAAGGATTTGACGGTTGTTTCGGTAAAGGATTATATTAAACATCCGAAGGAAAGTGGATACAAGAGCTATCATATGCTGGTAACGGTTCCAATTTTTTTGTCTGACCGTGTGGTAGACACAAAGGTGGAGATACAGATTCGAACGATGGCACAGGATTTCTGGGCAAGTCTGGAACATAAGATTTATTACAAATTTGAAGGAAATGCGCCAGAATATATCAGCCGGGAATTACGGGAATGTTCGAGTATTGTTTCGATGCTGGACGACAAAATGTTGTCCTTGAATGAGGCAATTCTGGAAGCGAAAGCGGCACAGAAAGCCAGATGCGAAGATATTGATTTATTAGAGTAGCAAAATTGCTGCACAATCGATGTGCAGCAATTTTTTTGCCTAAATGTAATTTTGGAGTCTCTTTGTGCTTGATTCTGTGATAAGATTTTTTGCGGATGAGCACAAATTTATGAGGCGTACGTTGATTAAATTTGTGTGCTTATGGCAGCAAATCAGCCGCAAAAGCAGGTGCAAGGAAGGTCATGAGAAACATCTATATGGAAAGGAGAAACAATGCGTGATTTAACAAAAGGAAGTCCGGCGAAGCAGATTTTGCTTTTCGCACTTCCAATCTGTCTGGGGAATATTTTTCAGCTGTTTTACAGCCTGGTGGATACGAGAATTGTGGGGCGCTATCTTGGCTCTGAAGCATTAGCGGCTGTGGGAGCGACAAATTCTTTAAATTCTATGTTGATTGGATTTTTGATGGGAATGACGAACGGATTTGCGATTCTGGTCGCTCGTTTTTTCGGTGCAAAAGAGGAGAAAAGATTAAAGAAATCGGTTGCGGCAACTTTTCTTTTGGGGAGTGCCATCGCGGTGGCATTTATGATTTTGTGTATTGGGATGCTGCGCCCGATTCTGAGCCTTTTGCGTACGCCGGAAAACATTTTGCCTTTATCCATGCGTTACATACGGATCATTTTATTTGGAATGCTTTTAACTATGTTGTATAATGCCAGTGCAGCGGTTCTGCGGGCGATCGGGGATACGGTGACACCGCTGTTATTTTTGATCCTTTCAACCGTGTTGAATGTTTTTTTAGATTTATTTTTTGTAGTGAAATGTTCGATGGGGGTGGAAGGCGCAGCGGCTGCTACGGTCCTTGCACAGGGCGTTTCTGTTTTACTGTGTCTGATTTATATGTTTCGAAAATATGAGATCCTACGCATTACTTTAAAAGATTTCAGATTAGAGGGAGCGATGGCAAAAGAAATGCTTGCGACAGGTGGCTCGATGGCATTTATGATCTCGCTTGTAAATATCGGTTCAGTCGTTTTGCAGAGTGCGATCAACGGCTTTGGCGAGTCGATCATCGTGGCACATACGGCGGCACGAAAACTGACAGAGGTGTTTATGCTTCCGTTTTCTGTATTTGGAACGACGATGGCGACTTATTGCAGTCAGAATTTGGGGGCACAACGATATGAGCGGCTGCGAAAAGGTGTGATAGAAGCGCTTTTGATCTGCGCGGTCTGCTGTGGAATCGTAGTGCTTGTGACTTACACGATAGCACCGGCTCTGGTACGCGCTGTGACCGGCATGGAGCAGAAAGAAGTGATCGATACCGCATCATTGTATTTGAGAATCAATACGGTTTTATATTTTGTGACAGCAGTAATCTGTATCCTGCGAAATGCACTGCAGGGAATTGGAGAAAAAATGATTCCGATATTTTCAAGCTTTTTGGAACTGATTGGAAAAGTACTGATCGCGATGTTTTTAGCACCGCGAATCGGCTATATGGGTGTAATGATCTCAGAACCGTTGATCTGGTGCATTATGGTGATTCCGCTGATCGCACGTGCGTGGAAAACGCCATTATTGCGAAAAATGACTGTGGAAAAGAAATAAAAAATGCTGCAATCACTTGAAAAAAGAGTGGTTGCAGCATTTTTTTTGAAAGATTAGACGGTTTCAGGTGCTGGATAATCCACACCGAAGGTTTCTACGGTGACCGTTTTTAATCGTTGTGTTTCCATTGGCCGATCGCTATAATCGGTTCTGGTTTCTGCGATTTTATTAACGACATCCATGCCCTCTGTGATTTTTCCGAAGGCGGCATATGCACCGTCCAGATGCGGAGCATCTTTGTGCATGATAAAGAACTGGGAACCGGCGGAATCCGGCATCATGCTTCTTGCCATGGAAAGAACACCAGCGGTATGCTTCAGATCGTTTTTAAAACCGTTTTGGGAAAACTCTCCTTTGATACTGTAACCAGGATCACCGGTTCCAGTGCCTTTCGGACAGCCGCCCTGGATCATGAAACCTTTGATCACGCGATGGAAGGTCAGACCATCATAAAATTTTTTCTGAACCAGGCTGATGAAGTTATTGACTGTATTTGGGGCGATTTCCGGATATAATTCGGCTTTCATGATATCGCCGTTTTCCATTTCGAATGTAACAATTGGATTTTGTTTCATAATAGTACTACCTCTTTTCAATGTGTAATATAACCATTCTAGCGAAAAAAAGAAAAAAAGTAAAGTATTTTCTTTGCGCTTTATAGGGGCGTAAGTCTTTGCGGGTTCTACTTTATTGGCCTCCCACTACATTTTCGTAGCCACCACTTTTTGGGTATTTTGATGAAAAATATCTCAACCGAGGGGGATTTCCTGCGCGGACGCTGCCGGATACCGGAAACTGTTTATTAGAACCGAGTGGTTGAGATATTTTGCGTGAATGATTTTTGTTCAGCAGTTTTTGGACTCGAAGAAAAAATCTGGGTTATT
>JBJENW010000371.1:0-5808 GCA_051880395.1 Lachnospiraceae bacterium
TTTTTCCTGTGGATAGTTAGTTTTCATTATAATTTTTTTTCCTGCAAATTGCAAGAGGGCGAGAAAATATAGTTTCTATCAGCAAAAGACTGATACGATTCGGCTATTATAATTTAGCCAATTCGTATCAGTCCATTCACATTAACTATTAAAAGTTAAAAGATTCGAAATGTCACCACTTCATTGTATCCGATCTCCAGTTTTCCACAGATTGCCTTTTTCACCACATCTGTTTCATTGAGTTTGACCTTATCAACTTCTAAATCACATTCCATTTGCTGCAGACGCAAGCTGCACCCTTCTTTTTTAGGGGTATAGAACCTGGCAATAAGCGCCGGCTTATCCTCTGCTTTTTTCAAAACACTTAATATTGCTTCATTTTCCGTGTCTCTGAAAAGGCTGTATTTGTAAGGAACACTTATCCTAGAATCATTAAGCTTCATGGCATTATATGGCATTTTATTATAAGTGATAAACGGTGTGTTATATTCCTTTGCCACTTTGGCCAAATCTGCTTTAGCTGTCGTAATTCCCAAAGCAAAACTGTATACTCCCTGCATCTGGGAATCCGGCGTTTTCATCTTAATACCCGACGGTCTTCCAGGTCTTCTCAAAAGATTTTCTTTTCCCAGAACGCCCACACAGCGCATCAACGTAATTGCCAGCGTGCCGTAATCCTCTCCCACAAACTCATATTCTCTGACAGAATTTGTGACAACTGAAAGTCCACCGCTTCCTCCCCCTGTCACATAAGTCAGGAATGGATAGATAGAATCCGGACGCTCCGACCATTTTTCCTGCTGCCACACATCCATAGCCGGATCACGGACAGGCCGTGAAATACAGCCGAACTGGTTATCGCTGACACTGAAACCCGACTGATCCTGCCCCGGAATAAGAAGGCGAAGCCTATGATCCTTTACTCTGTTATCTACCTCCGCCGCGATTTCAAGCACCGGTGAACCTTTTTTCAGCTCCAGGTGTAATTTCACGCCCAGATATCCGTCCCTGATCCCCTTCTTCCGACTTTCAAGATCTTTAGGCACAGACATAGCAAGGCTTACATCAGCCCGCTGAGAATAGGGGGTACTGATATATTCTGTTTTCGCTGTAGCATCCTGGGATGAAATGATCATATCCTCTTCCGGAGGAGAATAATCATAACCATCTCCATCATCACCGCTATCCTCCAAAAGAAGAACCTGATCATAGATTTTTCCTGTGATCTTATCTTCCACCCGAAGAGAACCATTTTCCGCTATATCCACAGCTAACCACTGGTTTTCCAGCCGACAAGCACGCTGATCGTCTTCCCCAAAACCGAAGTTCTCCTCTTTTGCGGCCTGATCCTCTCCTAATCCGCTCCATTCCTCTGCTTCCCGCACCAGATATGTTTCATAGCCCATGGATGGTATCCTGTCATAAAATTCCACCTGATACCTGATAAAGGGATCATAATCTCCATAGTGGACAATCTGTCTATCAATAAGCCCCGCATCTACCTCCTGACAACTCGTTACCACAAAATCCACTTTGCTCCCATCAGCTTTTTCCAGAATAAAATGCTTCATCTTCGTGATGATCTCACCGCATACAGTTCCCTCTCTTTCGTAGGGAAGGAGGTTGAATACTGTCAGTTTATCCAAAGTCTTTTCACAGCTTATGGCATCTGTGATCTTTCTCATATAAAACCGAATCAGACAGTCCAGGCGCTCCTGTACCAGAAAATACCGATCGCCAATCGCCCGATGTACTTTATCACTGCAGCAGCAGCCGAGAGAATCATGAGCATGGTTCTTCATCAATTCCTTCCACATAGCTTCTATGAGTCCATGATGATACTCAAAACCCAGTTTATAGGCAATAGAAGCTAAAGGCTCCAACAAATTCGTAATCCCATTTTCAATAGCTGTATTAAGTGCTTTCAGATCGGCTCTGGATGAAAAAATACTTCTATGCACACGCATATACTTTCCGTCCAAAAACTCCCCTTTTAACGTATCCAGTCCTTCTGTATTTTCAATCTTCTCAAACACATCCTCATAACGGCTCAGGAAGAACTCTTTGTTAGGATATAACTCTTTTAGGCTGTCCATTACCTGAAAAATATCTCTCTGCAAAGGCATTTGGTCATGACCGTTTGGTACTAAAATATGGTCTGTCACAGCCCCTCGTTCCAATACAGGCAGATATTTTTCCATTCTTTTTTTCAGCGCTTCCTTCTCCACAGGAAGATATTTTCCAATGGCATAGCCCAGAGGCAAAAGCTGAACGATGACCTTTGAACCATCATCATCCTGCCAGTAAAATTCTGTCTTATCCGTTCCCATCCGTTCTGAAACTCCACGCCAGAACATGCTTCTTTCTATATTGAACCCGTTGAGTATCTGAGGCATCCTGGCACTCTGACCAAAGGAATCCGGCAAATATCCAATCATCATGGGGTTTCCGAATTGATGGCAGTCCTTTATGCCATAAAGAAGATTGCGCACAATAGATTCTCCCCCTGCCACCATCTCATCTGTCTGTGTATACCAAGGACCGATAATAAGTTTTCCTTCCTGCACCAGTTTTTCTACCCGCTCTCTGTTTTCAGGAACCAGCGCAAAATAATCCTCCAGAATAGAAGTCTGACCATCAAGGACAAAATAAGGGTAATCTCGGCAGTTTTCCAGTATCTCCAGAACTTCCTCCATATCATTGACCAATAGGATCTTTGATTCCTCTGCAGTAAAATACCACTCTCTGTCCCAATGGAAATGTGGAACTATATGCACTTTATTTGCCATTTACAACACCTGCTGCCTTATCAGCTTTAATCTTTTTAAGAATAATCAAAATAACTGTAGATATCACAGCACCCAGAACAGCTGCAAAGAACCATACAAAAGCATTCATCGCAGCGCTCATGCCGTCCTTTAAAAGAAACATGGAGAAAATACCTGCACCCGGTACATCTAAGCCAATATTGCAGGAAGCCACAATCGCTCCTGTCACTGCGGAACCCGTACACAATGCAAAGATTACACGCACCGGATCAGCCATCATCACAGGAATAGCACCCTCTGTAATACCTGCCAATCCCAGAAGCCAGGTAGACATACCAGCTTCCTGTTCTTCCTTTGTAAAGTATTTCTTAAACCCAAGTGTCGACATAGTAACAGCAAAAGCAGAAACCATCTTGATAGAAGCAAACGCTGCGTAAGGCATAAGAATACCATCTGCCATAGCTCCCACGCAGAATGTATAAGCTGCCTTATTCACCGGACCTCCCAGGTCAAAAGAAACCATAATTCCTATTACTGCACCCAGAAGAGCTGCATTGGAACCCGACATGGAGCTCAAAATATTAATCAGGCTTTGATTTAACCAGGCAACGGGCTTTCCCAGCAGGAAGAACATAACTACACCTACTATCAGGCTTCCAAAAACAGGATATACCCAAAAAGAAATGAAACCCGCAAGAACTCCCTTTGCCGGAATCGTTCTGCGCAGAAAACGGATTGCATAACCGGCTACCAGACCGCCGAGCATACCGCAAAGAAATCCGCCGTTGATTAGATTGGCTGCAATTCCTGCTGCAAAACCGGGAGCCAAAGCCGTCTTATCACCCAAAGAATAAGCCATATAAGCCGCCAGCATAGGAATCATCAGCGTCCCAAGAGTATTGCCTCCCATTTTTCTGAAAAGCCACAGCCAGCTGTTTTCCATATTGTACAGTTCCTGGAGTCCAAATCCCTGGGCAATGAGCACTGCAAAAGCATTGATCATACCACCAGCAACAATAATAGGGATGATATAGGAAATGCCGGTAAGCACAGCTTTCTTAATCTCACTTCCCACACTTTCTTTGTCTGTTTTTTCCGATTCTTCTGCAATCTCCTTATAAGTGCTTTTTCCTTCTTTCTCCGCCTTTTTTAAAGCCTCTTTGATAACTCCCTCCGCATCTTTAATAGGAGCAGCTACTTTTGTTTTATATACAGGAAGGTGATTAAAACGTTCACTGTCTTTTACAGCTACATCCACAGCAAAAATAGCGGCATCTGCTTTTCTTAACAGTTCCGCACTGTGGCGATCCTCCACTCCGTTTGCTCCCTGCTTTTCCACATACACCTTTACACCCATTTTTTCTCCGGCTTCCACAAGCGCTTGAGCCGACATATATGTGTGTGCAATGCCTGCCGGGCATGCCGTAACAGCTACAATCGTCCTGGAATAACTCTTTTTTTCAGCAACTTTATCACGACTATTTTTTTCACCAAGCCTGTCATAAAATTCCTCAGCCGTTTTTGCTGATTTCAGCTCCTCCAGATACCCCGGATTTGATACCTTTGTCATAAGCTGAGACAAAAGCTCCAGATGAGTGCTTCCGGCCTCCGTTTCAGGAATGGCCAGCAGAAATATAATCGATACCTGATTGCCGGGCACAACACTCTCCCAATTCTTAATAGGTTCCTTTACTGTAGCCACCGCAAAAGCAGCCTCTTTTACTGCACTGCTCTTACCATGAGGAACAGCCAGTCCCATATCAATTCCTGTTTCAGAAATAGATTCCCGTTCCAGCACTGCCTCATAAAATGCATCCCTAGATGTGAGTTTCCCAGCCTTATACAACTTATCCGTCAAATAATTAATTACTTCCAGTTTTGTGGAAAAATGGCATCCCAGACTGATCAATTCTTTGCTTGTTGCCTTTTGCAGATTCATAATTTACTCCTTTCGTACATGTTTTCTTAAACTGTACTCCCAATATAGCACAAAGAATCTCTCAAACCTTTTTTTCGTTATTTATCCACAAAATTTATACACGATTGTGTAAATATACACACTGTCCCTCTTCTTCCATTTCTCTCTCTATTTTATTTCCATATACTCCCGCCAAAATTCCTCGCTCAGCAGCCGCACAAGTACCATAAGGCCGCTGCGGTCAGTAACGTTATATCCCTGAACCTCCCTGTCCTCTCCCCAGAAATAAAGATTTATATCGCAGGCCTTTGTCAGGGGATTGCTGCAGAAATGAGTAATGCTGATTACCGGCATTCCGATATTTTTTGCCTCTTCCGCCATCTGTAGCAATCGTTCGTTACGTCCCCGCGCACTGATGATAATCAGCATATCCTCTGCTGAGCCGTGACGCACAGCATAAAACATATCATGAATCTGCTGATAGAACTGTACACTGCAATCCAGACACCTGAGATTCTTTCCCAACATTTCACAGAAATAAGTGGAATCACCTACACCCGCAAAAATACAGCATCGAGCTCTCTTCATCATAGCAGCCACCCTTTTAAGCAGGCTCTCATCAATGGTGTCCAGGGTCTTCACAATATTTTCAGGCAGCTGTCCCAGGACCTGCGCACTAATGGTTTTTCCAATATTCTCAGGCTGACTTTCGTTTTGCAAGGAAAATTTTAATTCAGAAAAACCGCTGTATTCCAGCTTTTTGCACAGCCGCATTACTGCATTGGGAGCGATATACAATTCTGATGCAATTTTCTGTATAGACAGCTTCATAATATCATCACGATGGGCTTTGATATAATCTACAATATCGTCATCTGTGTCATTCATCTGTAATTCATGGCTATATACACGTTCCTCAAAATTCATAGCGTATCCTTTCCCCGTTTTTGCTCTTAAGCCGTCATTATCTGATCCCATAAGTCTGTAATTCCGAACAATAAGAATTTTACGCAACAGGAGGCCTGCCTGTACGGCAAAGCCTCCTTCTCTTATTTTATATTCTATATTCTACTTTCCCTCATAAACAATGGCCGATTCCACATCGTAGCCCTTCAGCAGCTC
>JBJENW010000372.1:0-5780 GCA_051880395.1 Lachnospiraceae bacterium
CCCATCCAAACTCACTATCATTTCTGTCAAAGCCACTTTTGTTTCAGCCACCCCGCACCTTGCCTCCTGCCGGATACCAAAAACTGTGCATTGAAACCGAGTGGTTGAGATATTTTTCTCTAAGGGAAAGAATAGTGAAGCCGATACTTTTTTGGATATTCAAAACATTGTTCTGACCAATATAAATTTGCTTCGTATTGCTTTTTAATGAATAAATGACTACAAAAATCTTGGGAATTTCTTAGTCCCGTCATATTTTAAAAGAATCGGGATATACATATATTTTTTGAGCGAAAGTTGTTGTAGATGAAATAAATCTTTACATCAGCCAAAAAAGTATCGGCTCCACCATTCTCTTCCTAAGCGAAAAATATCTCAACCTATCATCTCCAATACACAGTTTCCGGGATTCGGGCAAGCGCAGACCACGCGGCGGCATCTTACAGAGTGGCTTTGACGGAAATGATAGTAAGTTCCGACGGGCAGTTCTGCGAACTTACTTCATTTCTGTCTAGCCACTCTGTAAGATGCCACCGCGTGGTCTGCGCTTGCCCGAATCCCGGAAACGTCCGCATATGAATTCCCGTCTGAGATCTGTTTCGCCCCACGCAGGTCTGCGTGGGGCGAAACGTCCGGGTACGGACACCCCGGTTAAGATATTTTATGCACGCGCTTCTACATAGCGTTTGATGTTGGATGCGTTTACAAATTTCTGTGCTTTGTTGTCTTCGATGACAACTAAGGTCGGTGCCTGCATGACGCCATATTTCTGGACAAGCGCTTCATTTTCCTCGGCATCCACGATGACATATTTTTCATCTGCTTTGGACAGCATTTCTTTTGCCATCGCACAGTTCGGGCAGGTCTTTGTTGTAAACAGATATTTTACACTGCTCTCGCCGGTAACAGCAATCGAATCTTTCGATGCAATTACTTTCTTTGGTTCGATCTGACGGAATTTGGACTTCGTCATATCATACATCTTTCTGTCCTTGTACTCCTGTGTTTTTCCGTCATTCCAATTCTGAACCGGACGATAATATCCGGTGATACGGCTGTAAACCTCTGCTGTTTTTCCGCAGTGCGGACAAGTGAAATGTTCACCAGCAATGTAACCGTGTTCGCTGCAGATCGAATACGTCGGAGATAATGTATAATATGGCAGTCGATAATTTTCTGCGATTTTTCGCACTAAGCTGGCTGCGGCTTTCCAATCCGGCAGTTTTTCTCCCAAAAATGCATGGAAGACGGTTCCAGATGTATATAATGTCTGCAGCTCATCCTGCACATCCAGCGCATCGAAAATATCGGCGGTGTATCCGACCGGTAAATGCGAACTGTTGGTGTAGTACGGTGTCTCACCCGGTTTTCCTGCTGTGGTGATGTCCGGGAAATCTGCACGGTCATGTTTTGCCATACGGTATGTTGTGGACTCTGCCGGTGTTGCCTCTAAGTTGTAAAGATCGCCATACTGCTCCTGATAATCCGACAGGCGCTCCCGCATGTGATTCAGTACATCTTTTGCAAATTCCTGCGTTTCTTTATGTGTCAGATCTTTCTTCAGCCAGTTTGCATTGAGTCCTACCTCGTTCATACCGATCAGACCGATGGTTGAAAAATGATTCTCAAAGGAACCCAGATACCGTTTTGTATACGGATATAATCCTTCATCCAAAAGCTTTGTGATCACTTCTCTTTTAATCTTCAAAGAACGCGCTGCAATATCCATCAAATGATCCAGCCGTTTGTAGAAATCTGCTTCATCTTTTGCCTGGTATGCAATTCTCGGCAGATTGATCGTTACAACACCAACAGATCCGGTGCTTTCACCTGAACCGAAAAATCCGCCGGATTTTTTCCGCAATTCACGAAGGTCCAGACGTAAACGGCAACACATACTGCGCACATCACTCGGCTCCATATCGCTGTTAATGTAATTTGAGAAATACGGCGTACCATATTTGCTTGTCATTTCAAACAATAAACGATTATTCTCGGTATCCGACCAGTCAAAATCCTTGGTAATGGAGTAAGTCGGAATCGGATACTGGAATCCACGTCCATTTGCATCTCCCTCTAACATGGTCTCTAAGAATGCCTTGTTGATCATATCCATTTCTTTCTTACAGTCGCCATATGTGAAATCCATTTCCTTTCCGCCCACGATTGCCGGAAGCGCTGCAAGATCGTTCGGAACCGTCCAGTCTAATGTAATATTTGTAAACGGTGACTGTGTTCCCCAACGACTCGGTGTATTGACACCAAAGATAAAGGATTCGATGCACTTCTTTACTTCCGGATACGTCAGGTTGTCCACTTTTACAAACGGAGCTAAATACGTATCAAAAGAAGAAAATGCCTGCGCACCTGCCCACTCATTCTGCATGGTTCCAAGGAAATTCACCATCTGATTGCAAAGTACCGATAAATGTCTCGCCGGAGAGGATGTGATCTTTCCGTTGATACCGCCGAGTCCCTCTTTTAAAAGCTGTTTCAAAGACCATCCTGCACAATATCCGGTCAGCATCGACAAATCATGAATGTGAATCTCTGCATTGCGGTGTGCATTGGCAATCTCCTCATCGTACACCTCCGACAACCAATAGTTTGCAGTAATCGCACCGGAGTTGCTCAAGATCAAACCGCCTACTGAATAAGTCACGGTCGAGTTTTCTTTTACACGCCAGTCTTCTACTTTCACATAGCTGTCCACAATTTCCTTGTAATCCAAAAGCGTATTTTTCATATTCCGCATTTTTTCCCGCTGTTTGCGATATAAAATATATGCTTTTGCCACTTCCGTGTAGCCAGCCTGCTCTAACACATGCTCGACGCTGTCTTGAATCTCTTCCACACCGATCTGACCGTCTTTAATCTTTCTCTGAAAATCTGCGGTAACACGCAGTGCGATCAAGCTGATAATTTCGTCATTGTATTCCATTTTCGTTGCTTTGAATGCTTTCTCGATCGCATGATTGATCTTGCTTAAATTAAATTCTGCGATCTGACCATCCCTTTTTACAACATTAAACATTTTACTCATCCTTTCGATTCGTCAATGATAGTTCTTTTTTTGATAATTTTTCTACACTTATTGTATCAAAGATAAAAATTGATGTCAATACAAAAAGCACAACATATTGTTGTGCTTTTTTTCTTATAATGCTACATATTGTGGTGTTTCCGTATTGCTTTTTTTGTAGAAACAAACAGGATAAATGTCATATTTTGCACTTTTTTTCTTATTTTCTGAAAATATTTCATTAAAAATCAAATCCATTTATAAGAAAAAATAATATCTGTCCTTGTTTTATTTTTCTACTAATTTTTTCTGAATCCGCTGGTAGATCTCTTCCGGCACAAATGCCTTTATGAAAATTCCATCCGGTTGATATTCCTCTTCTAAAACCTCGCCCTTTTTCCGAATTTCCTGCTGAAATGCCGCCTGCGTATACGGCACGACCACTTCAAGCAGACGCTTGCTCTCCCGCAATACTTCCGCGAGACACTCTTTGACTTCCTCTAACCCCTGCCCTGTTTTCGCAGAGATCGCCAGTGTTTTATCTGCCCGAAAATCATGCAGAGGATCTGTATCTGTCACCTGATCCTGTTTATTAAACAATGTGATCAGCTTTTTGTCTTTCACACCCAGTTGTTCTAATGTCTCATAGACAATCTGCATCTGTTTTTCCCGCTGCGGATTCGACGCATCTACGACATGGACGATCATATCCGCATACACGGCTTCTTCCAATGTCGAACGAAATGCATCTATCAGATGATGCGGGAGTTTGCGAATAAATCCTACCGTATCTGTCAAAAGAATCTGCTGTTTTCCTGGCAGCTCTAAACTCCGTGTCGTCGGATCGAGTGTCGCAAACAATTTATTCTCCTCTAACACATGTGCATCCGTCAATCGATTTAAAAGTGTAGATTTTCCGGCATTCGTGTAACCGACGATCGCTGCCACCGGTACTTTATTCCGCGCTCTCTGGCTGCGGGTGACACTGCGGTTTTTCTTTACTTCTTTTAATTCCCGATTTAGCTGCGCGATCCGGTTTTTGATCAGACGACGATCCATTTCCAGCTTTTTCTCTCCCGGTCCACGGGTACCGATTCCTCCGCCAAGTCGAGATAATTCACTTCGCATACCGATCAGGCGTGTCTGCTGATATTTTAACTGCGCCAGTTCTACTTGAATTTTTCCCTCACTGGTAGAAGCATGCTGCGCAAAAATATCTAAGATCAAAAGCGTCCGGTCCATCACCTTACAATCCAACTCATTTTCCAGATTTTTCATCTGTGCCGGCGCCAGTTCATCATCACAAACGATTCCATCAGCACCTGTTTTCTGCAGCATTTCGTGGATTTCTTCCACTTTTCCTGTTCCGACATACGTCGCTGGATTTCGATGTTCCAGTTTCTGCACCACGCTTCCGACCGTAACAGCTCCAGCTGTTCTCACCAACTCTGCCAATTCTGCCATAGAATCTTCACAGTCGTCTCCCATCTGTTCACTGACCCCTACTAAAATCACTCTCTCCTGTTGTTCTTCTAATGCCTGTTCTGTCATACCTGCCTCCCTTCTCTCGGTCATGTACTTTCGTAGTCTCTTCGTCTCCTGATCATTAAAAAACTTTCCGCTTTTAAGCCCAACGGTCTGTTATCGTGTGGATAAAAATATCTCTTCTTTCTGTGCCTCTGTATCATCTGGATATTTTTTACAATATTCCGTAATTTTTTCTTTTGCCGAATCATACTCTCCTTCGTGCTCTAAAGCAACAATTTCATTTTTACGGAGTGTCTGTTCGTTTGATTTCTTTTCCAATTCTAATCCCTGTTGAAAATACGAAAGTGCCTCCTTCGCCTTTCCCTGTTCAAGAAGCAGTTCTCCGACCCGATTCAATGCATTTGCATCCTGCGCATTTGCCTCTGCATACGCTTCGCAATATTCAATCGCCTCCTCCGGTGACTCATCAGAAAAATAAAGTTTTGCAAGATAAAGATTTGCTTGCGAATCACCTTCACTCACTGCCTTTTCCAACTCTTGCTGTGCTTCATCGAGTTTTCCCTGCAGCAGATACATCTGTCCCAGTTTCGTGCGTTCCTGTGATGTCTCCGGTACGATCTCTGCCGCTTTCTGCGCGTACGACTCCGCCTGCTGATCCAGCCCGGCATCCGTCAGACTCTGACAGATGCCCATATAAATATCCAGATTTGTTTCTGCATAAATCGATGCTTTTTCATAATCCGCAAGCGCCTCTTCTTCCTTTTTTTCCTGCAGATAAAGCGTTCCTCGTAAATAATATGCCTCTGCAGCTTTTTTATCATACGCAAGAAGCGCATCATACGTCTCTTTTGCGCCCTCGACATCTCCCGAAGCCGCCAGCGCCGCTGCTTTATAATAACAAATATCTATTTCCGTATGGCTGATTTTTCCATTTGATTCATCCAATGCTTTCTGGAACGCCTTTGCCGCTTTGTCATACTCCTGCTTATCCATGCATTCGATTCCCTCTTCACGGTATTTTAACTGATTCTCAGCAGAAGTATCTTTCTTGCATCCCATCATCAAACAAGACGCTAATACAGCCGCTATCAGTACTGTTTTTACTGTCCTTCTTTTCCTCAAATCGATTCAGTCCTTTCCTTTGTCACTAGCTTTTCCATTATAGCAGAGGTACCTTTTCTTGTATATAGGAACTTAGTGCAAACGTACACTGTACACTACATTTTCGCGGCCACCACTTTTTGGGCACTTTGCCGAAAAATATCTCAAC
>JBJENW010000373.1:0-32796 GCA_051880395.1 Lachnospiraceae bacterium
TTTGCTCTATTTTGAATTTTTATTTATGTTTTTTGCATATTCTTTCACTTGCTATTTTCTGTTTTTTGTTGTATAGTAGGTGTAAGCGTGTAAATAAACACATTTTTGAAGAAAGGAATCGAATACATATGAAAGAAAAAGTTGTTTTAGCGTACTCCGGTGGACTCGATACCACTGCTATTATCCCTTGGTTAAAAGAAAATTACGGTTATGATGTCATCTGCTGCTGCGTCAATTGCGGACAGGGTGAAGAGTTAGACGGACTTGATGAACGTGCAAAATTGTCCGGCGCAAGCAAATTATACATCGAAGATATCACCGATGAGTTCTGTGAAGATTACATCATGCCTTGTGTACAGGCTGGCGCCGTATATGAGCATAAATATCTGCTCGGTACTTCTATGGCTCGTCCAGGTATCGCAAAAAAACTGGTGGAGATCGCAAGAAAAGAAAACGCCGTAGCCATCTGCCACGGTGCGACCGGAAAAGGAAACGATCAGATTCGCTTCGAATTAAGTATCAAAGCACTGGCTCCGGATATTCAGATCATTGCTCCATGGCGTGACGAAAAATGGACCATGCAGTCCCGCGAAGACGAAATCGAATTCTGTAGACAGCACGGTATCAACCTTCCATTCTCCGCTGATAACAGCTACAGCCGTGACCGTAACCTGTGGCACATCAGCCACGAAGGCCTCGAACTGGAAGATCCGGCAAATGAACCGAACTACGATCATCTCCTGGTACTCGGTGCTTCTCCGGAAAAAGCACCGGATGAAGGCGAATATGTCACCATGACATTTGAACAGGGTGTTCCAAAAAGCGTAAACGGAAAAGAGATGAAAGTTTCCGATATCATCCGTACCTTGAACGATTTAGGTGCGAAACACGGCATCGGTATCGTGGATATCGTAGAAAACCGTGTCGTTGGAATGAAATCCCGTGGTGTGTATGAAACTCCGGGCGGAACCATCTTAATGGAAGCTCATGATCAGTTAGAAGAACTGGTATTAGACCGTGATACAATGAACGCAAAGAAAGATATCGGTAATAAATTAGCGCAGTTGGTATACGAAGGAAAATGGTTTACACCTCTGTGTGATGCCATTCAGGCCTTTGTAAAATCCACACAGCAGTATGTGACGGGTGAAGTCAAATTCAAGCTTTACAAAGGAAATATCATCAAAGCCGGTTCTACTTCTCCGTACTCTTTATACAGCGAGTCTTTGGCAAGCTTCACCACTGGTGATCTTTATGACCATCATGACGCAGAGGGATTTATCACCCTGTTTGGTCTGCCAATGAAAGTTCGTGCAATGAAAATGGCTGAAGCCGAAAAAAATAAAAATAACCAGAAATAAAATTTTATTTTTTAAAAAAACATCCGCTCTTTGTTCAAGAGCGGATATTTTTTGCTGTTTTTCCAAACCTGTTCTTCGGTTCACACCAAAAATAATATTCTATTTATTGAAATCTCAGTGCATCGATCGGTTTTTTTGAAGCTGCTTTTTTTGCCGGATATAGGCCAAATACGACGCCGATCACACAGGAAAAAGCAACGGAGATCCATACAACTGTTCCATTCATCGTAAGCTGCATACTGTCTCCCATACAGATTCCCGCAATCTTTAACGCAGCTATAGAAAACAGGATTCCACACAGACATCCGGCAAGACTTACGATCACTGCTTCCATCAAAAACTGAAGCAGAATGCTTCCCTGACCGGCTCCAATAGCCTTTCGAATTCCAATCTCTTTTGTTCGTTCCGTCACAGATACCAGCATAATATTCATAATACCAATTCCTCCTACCAAAAGCGAGATTGCTGCAATTCCTCCGATCAGAAGCGACATCGTATGACTGACTTCTTCCCGTGCTTCCATGATTTCTGACTGACTCTGCACAGAAAAAGCATCCTCATCATTTTTCAATCGAGATAATAATGCCTGCTCGACTGCTGCCTGCGCCTCATCCATAGATACATTTTCTACTGCTGATATATATACATTACTCACACTGCGCGCCGTTTCTTTTAATCTGCTCAGCGTGGAATATGGAATATATCCCTCCAGCGTAACGGTTTCTTCATCTGAACTTCCGAAAAGACTTGTTGTCGTATTTGTCTCCTCTGAAAGTACCCCTACCACTGTAAAAGTTCTTCCATCCAAGGAAAATGTTTCCCCTTCCACATTCGCATATCCAAACAATTCCACTGCTGTATCATATGTCAGTACGATCGCACTTGTATGATTCTCCACATCCGTCTGTTTTAAAAATCTTCCTGCAAAAAGTTCCTGCTGCATGATTTCAAAATAACTGCCTGTCGTTCCATATAACTGCATCGTATCGCTGGTCATTGTTGTTTTTGCGGTCGCACTGCTTCGTGTAAACGGTGCTGCCGCCTCAATTTCTTTTTCATCAAATAAAGAATTAAGTTCCTCTAACCGAATCGGATTTTCTTTATCATCTGTAATTCGAACCGTCAGATAATCCGAACCGATCGATGAAATCTGATCTGTCACCGAACTCGTTGCTCCGTCTGCAATGGATACCAGAACGATCAATGCTGCCACGCCGATACAAATCCCCAGCATAGAAAGAAATGTCCGGATTTTATTTGACCGTACCGCAGACCAGGCCATTTTCCAAATCTGTTTTATCATTCCTGCATTGCCCCTTCCATTCTTTTTTCCTCATCCACGCATTCTTTTACAATTCCATCCCGAATAAAAATCTTTCGCTCTGCCTCATCTGCCACATGTGCATCATGCGTGATCAAAACGATCGTATTTCCGGCATCATGCAATTCATGAAACAGACGCATGATCTCTTCTCCTGTCTTCGAATCCAGGTTTCCTGTCGGCTCATCTGCCAAAAACAGAGACGGGCGCGTCACAAGTGCGCGTGCGATCGCTACACGCTGCTGTTGTCCTCCCGATAATTCCATCGGTCTGTGGCGCATGCGATGCGATAACTCTACTTTTTCAAGTGCCGCCTGCACACGCCGTTTTCGCTCTGCCTGCGGCACGCGTTGATAGATCAACGGAAGTTCCACATTTTCTTCTGCTGTCAGCTTCGGCAGAAGATTAAAATTTTGAAAAATAAACCCGATCTTATGATTTCGGATCTTCGCCAGTTCTTTTTCTGTATAATCCTGTATGGATATCCCATCCAAAAGATACGTTCCTTCATCTGCCAGATCCAGACAGCCTATAATATTCATCATTGTAGATTTTCCGCTTCCGGAAGGACCAATGATACTGACAAATTCCCCATCCTCTATGGAAAGGGATGCATGTTGCAGTGCATATACTGTATCCTCTCCGATCTGATATGTTTTTGAAACATCCTGAAGCTGTATCATCAGCGATCACCTCCGGATTTTCCGCCAAAGCCGCCACCTGGCATATTTCCTCCGCCACCTGGCATATCACCGCCCGGCATGTTTCCACCTGGCATATCACCATTTTGACCTCCGCCGAAGCCACCGGACATTCCTTTTGTGGATGAATCCTTTTCACTACCTAATCTCTGATAATAAATAGTGGTGCCAACATCCAGCCCTTCTGTAATTTCCACCGTCGTCTCATTCGAAAGTCCGGTTGTCACTTCCTGTTCTCCCGAAAGTGTTCCATCCTCTGCTTTCTGTGTATATACGAAGGATCTTCCTCCACGCTCCTGCAGTGCTGCTGCCGGAATCGTTACAACGCCTTCTTTTTTCTCTACTGTAATTGTTGCAGACGCACTCATTCCCGCTTTCATTTCGCTGCTCTTTGGAATGCTGATCTCGACACTGTATTTTGCCACTCCACTGTTGGATGTACTGGCACTGCTGCTGACTTTCTGTACTGTACCGGTAAACGTTTCATCCGAAAGTGCATCCAGCGTAATTTCTGCCTCCTGTCCTTCGGAAACAGAATTGATATCGAGTTCATCAACATTTACGGTTACCGACATGGTGTCCTCTGATGCAAACGTAAACGCTGTTACATCCGTACTGAACGAATTTGTTGTACTGTTGGTTCCCGTTGTCTGCGCAGCTTGTGAAGTTGCAGCAGCCACCTGCGCAGCCCCCGAAGACTGCATCTCTCCCCCTCCTGCAGTTCCTCGCACCTGCATACCCGAATTACCTGTCTGCATCGAAGTGTTTGGCATGCCTCCTGTCTGTCCGGTCGCTGCATTTTGCTGATTCGGATTTTCCTGCGTTTGATCTCCTTGATTCGGATTTGAATCGGAATAATCCGGCTGCTGACCCTGATCCGGTGTCTGCACATTTTTTTCTGTCTGCGTTTTTTCAATTTGATGATCTGGTGTCTGGTTCTGCACATTCGCCGCTGTCACAGCGCTTAGATTTAATGCACTGATACTACTTTTCACAACAGTATTAGACAGATTTGTCGCTGCGATACCACTGGTTTCTCCGGAAGCAGACAAATTTGTTGCCGTGCTTTTTTGATTATTAGAAGATGTCAATGTACTTTTTGTACCTGAAGTCGTATCATCAGAACTGCTGTCACCTGCTGTTTCTTCCGAAACATATACCTCTCCCACGATCCCTGCTTTTTTTGCTTTGATCGAAGGATTCTTTTTTAGTGCCTGCAATTCATCCAGCGTTTCTTCCAGTGCTTCTTTCTGCGCATTCCAGAGTTCTGTTTCTTCCTCCGAAATATCCTCGTCATCTTCTGCATCTTCTAGTTCTTCCTCTATCTGATCAATTTGTTTTTGCACTTCCACAACACGCTGCAACACCGACAACGAATTTACGGTTGCCAGTACATCCCCTTTTTTCACGGTATCTCCACTCTCCACATTCACTGCATCCATTGTCAAACCGGACGGTATCGTCAAACTATCCGTCGCAGCCATTGTCAGATTTCCTGTTCCAACAATCGTATTTGCGAGATCTCCCTGTTCGGCCTGAACTTCCGTAACTTTTCTCTCCATTGCCGGCACCTGGGTCCGCTGTTTCTGCCAGTACCACACGCCACCGGATACGACAATCACAGCCGCCATCGAAACACAAATTATTTTTTTCTTCTTTCCTGTTTTCTTTTTTCCGGCCTGCTTTTGCACTACCGGTCCTTTCCATCCTCTTTTTTTCACGCTACATGCTCCTTTCTTCTTACCCTTGCTGTGAAGATTCTTTCTCTTGTGATGTGCTCTCGAATGAAATCAGACTGATTTTTTCTGTTGTTCCATCCGATTCCTGCGAGACTGCAATTACATCTCCCTCTGCAATATCCGAAACTTCAATGGTCTCTTCCATTTCCTCTGGCATCTGTTTTCCGTTCCCATCATCCGGTCTTTCTCCACTCGGCATATCTTTTGGCGCTTCCCCGTCCGGTCTTTCTCCACTCGGCATATCTTTTGGCGCTTCCCCGTCTGGTCTTTCTCCCATCTGACGTCCTCCCATCGTCTGTCGCACGATTTTGGTATCTTCACTGATCGTAATTTCTTTTTCTTCCCCTGTCAGGTCCAAAAATGAGGACGAAGATGCATCTTCCTGTTCTTTTGGTTGTTCTCGTGTTCCAATCGCGATCGTAATGCTGTCTGCATCTACATGCTTCACCTCCCCATATATTCTGTTATCCTCCATGTGCGGTTTTTCTGAGACTGTCTTATTCTGACTTGTTGTTTTTTCCCCACAGGCACTGCATGTCAAAAGTGCAGCTACAAGCATACAAGTACCTACAATATGTTTTTTTCTCATAAAAAAATTCCTTTCTATAACTGATTTTCTTTTCTCTCAGTATAGAAAGGAAACTTTAAGCGAAGCTTAAATATTGTATGAACAATTTGTGAAACTTTCCTCATCATTTGTGGCAAAGTACCTCAAAAATTGCTTCCAAACCCTGGCGTATCTCGTCTTCCTGCAAATTCCCGTAGCCAAGCAGAATCGTAGGATATCTGTGCTTCTCACCAAAATTTTCTGCTTCTTCACGATTCCGAAAATATTCCGACAGACCATAGATCTTTACCCCTTTTTCTGCCAGCTTCTGCACCAACTCCTGCTCCGAAAAGGTTGTATGTACTTCCACGAGAACATGTAGTCCCGCATGATCTCCATACACACGATGTACCCAAGTCGCTTTTTTCAACTCCGCTGTCAAAAAATCATGCTTTGACTTATAAATGCCGCGCATCCGATTCAGGTTCCGTTCAAACCCGCCGCTCTCCAGAAAGTAATACAGCACGTCCTGCTGGAATTTCGGCACCGTCACTGCATAAAATCCGCACTTTTTCTCATATATGCGAAGCAGCGACTCCGGCAGCACCATATACCCCACGCGCACAGCCGAGGCAATACTTTTTGAAAAGGTTCCCATATAGATCACACGACCATTCACATCAATGCTCTGCAAAGACGGAATGGGTTTTCCACGATAACGAAATTCGCTGTCGTGATCATCTTCTATAATATAACGCCCTTCTTTCCCTTCTGCCCACTTCAAAAGTTCTAGCCGCCGTTTCATCGACATGACCACTCCCAACGGAAACTGATGAGATGGCATGACATATACAATATCCGCATCCGTTTTTTGTAATTCATCTATGCAAAGCCCGTTTTCATCCATCTCCACGCTGCTTACTTTGTACTGTAAATTGGAGAAAATTCGATATGCCTGCATAAACGACGGACTTTCCATCGCCACATGTCGGTCATTTTCTAAAATCTGCGACAAAAGCAGAAGAAGATACTCATTTCCCGCTCCAATGATCACCTGATGCGGGCTGCAATTTACCCCACGTGCCTGATGCAGATACTTACAAATTTCTCTGCGCAGACGAAACTCGCCTTTCTGCCCACTCGACAAAAACATCTGTTTTGGATTCTGCCATGCCTGACGGCTGCATTTTTTCCACACATTATACGGGAACTGTTTGAGATCCACGGAATATGGATTAAAATCAATCTGAATCTGTTCTTCTTTCGGTCCTCTTCTCGGCTCAACGCAATATGACATCTGTTCTTCTTTATTTTGTCCCTGCATCTGATAGAGTTCTGTCACATCGCTGACAAAATAGCCGCGGTACGGCTGTGACTCGATATACCCCTCCGATAAAAGCTGATCGTAGGCATACTCGACCGTACTGCGGCTCACCTGCAGGTTCTGTGCTAACAGACGCGTAGACGGCAGCCTTTCCCCGCAGGAAAATTTGCCGTCTGCAATCTCTGTTCGTATATATTCATAGATTTGTTCGTATAAGGCTTTCTCCCCTCCACTATCTAAGGGGATCATCAATTCTATCATGCCTCATTACTCCTTTTGTCACTCATTTCTTGTCTTTTAATTTTTCCATCACTTTTTCTTTTAACTCTAGTGTCTTATCTTTCATCTTCTGGCTGACTGTCGTCGACTGAACAATAGATGCAATAAATCGGGAGCAGACCTCATATTTTCCAAAATGATATGACATATAAGCAAGCAGATAATCGACCGTTGACTGCGGCATTCCGCACATTGGAAAGGATTCCGTGCTGATTGCTTTTAAAAATCCATCGTATGCCTCCTGATAAAATTCTTCCTCATGCTTTTTACTTTCTGCCAACCGTTTCTCGTCTTTCTTTTCAGCCGCCTCTAGTTCTTCCACATACCCGCGATACAGCCATGCCAGTTTCAGACAAATATAGGCTTTTTCACTCGTCTTTCCCTTTTTTACTACCGCATTTAAAAGTGCCAGCTCAAAGCGATCGATCGCAGTTGGATAATCATATACGATATCCTCCTGATGAGAAAGATCGGATTTAAACTGACTGCAGACATTCTCACGCACCAGTTTTCTCTGTCCGCTCGTGATATGTTCAAACTGATTATCCAGTGCCGCATACCCACAGTGTGGACACACTGTCACGCCATATTTCATCGTATCAATATACTGAAATCGTGGCCGTAAATCCTCATCCGGCTGTAATCGCTTTGCACGCCCGCTTTTTACCATTTTGGATTTAAACTTTTTATCACAGATTGGGCATTGGATCACTTTATCCAGTAAGAAATCCTCCTCTTTCGGAATTTCTGTTGGTGCTTTTTCTTTCACCTGTGTTTGTTCTTTCTTTTTCTCTTCTCCAAATAGATCCAGCTTTTCCGCTGTCTTAAAGCCAAATTTTTCAAGTCCTGCCAAGATACCCATACGTTCCCCTCCTCAACTAATACACGTTTGATTTCTTTCAAGCAGCACCTTTTGTACCGTTTTAGGCAACAGGTACTAGTATTTGGTACGAAATTGCTACATGATTCTATACCATAGTATAACACAATTGTTAAAAACTTTAAAGTGCTTAATACTTATTTTTTTAAATTTCTGAATATTCGACGTTGCTGTTCACACCATATTTACGCTTTATATGAGCGTAAGTGTTGCAACCACTACTTTGTTGGCCACCCGAAACTTTATCGGCTCCACCACTCTTTGAAAAAGAGTGACGCGAAAAATATCTCAACCGGGGGATTCCTATGCGGACGTTTCCAAAATTCGGCTGGGTGGTTGCAACGGGGGCGGCTGCTTCCAGAAAGGCTAGACAGAAATGAAGTCGAGTTTGGGTGGGCGGATTTGCGATGCTTTATTTTTGCGGTTTTCCGAATGTCGTACAAGCTGCACGCAGGTGTATGTGGGAGAAAGACTCAGAAACGGACTCTTTCTCCCACATACACCTGCGCACAGTTTGTACGCCTCTCGGCAAAACAGCAAAGGCATCGCAAATCCGCCCACCCAAGCTCACTAACATTTCTGTCAAAGCCTTTCTGGAAGCAGCCGCCCCCGTTGCAACCACCCAGCCGAATTTCGGAAACTGTGTATTGGAAACGATAGGTTGAGATATTTTTCGCTTAGGAAAAGAGTTGCGAACCCGATACGTTTTTGGCTGATGTAAAAATTTGTTCCGTCTACAACAACTTTCGCTCAGAAACAGATCTCAGCCTATCGTTTCTAATACACAGTTTCCGGGATACGGGCAGGCACAGACCACGGGGCGGCATCTTACAGAGTGGCTTTGACAGAAATGATAGTAAGTTTTGACGGGCAGTTCTGCGATGCCTTTGCTGTTTTTTGATTGTTGAACAAACGGTGCATCCTGTCCGCCCGGAAAAGAATCCGGTTTTGATTCTTAGCCGGGCGAACAGGATGTGCCGGTTGTCCAACCTTCAAAAAACAGCAAAAATAAAGCATCGTAGAACTGCCCGTCAAAACTTACTTCATTTCTGTCTAGCCACACTGTAAGATGCCGCCCCGTGGTCTGCGCCTGCCCGGATCCCGGAAACGTCCGCATAGGAATCCCCCGGTTGAAATATTCTTCGCGTTTCATAAGCCTCAGCGTATTATTTTTTCCTGGAGTTTGCCCATGACTACAAAACGTTTTTTTTCGCTGGAGCAGGTGGAGAGCGCCACCACTTTATCGTCTCTTGTTGCTTTTACTCCGGTATCCACGTAGGATTCCTGCCTTCTTTTTTGTAGAAAATCTTCAAATAATGCACTGTTTTGAAAGCCGATCGTGTAAATTTCACTTTCCTGCGACACATCCGCAAAGTAAAAGATCGCATAGTGCCTGATCTGTGTTGGCGTATAGATGGTAAAATATGTATGCGTTTTCCAGTACTCTTCCTCCAGCTTATACTGTTTCAGGCTGCCGAACATTGTACCATTTTTCATATTATGTCCATAAATGAGACTGTACGAATCCGAAAAATTAGACGCATTTTCTGCTTCCAGAAATATCGATCCACACGGATTTTCTTTTCCCTCAAAGGTTGTCCGCAAATATTTTTTATCATCCGATGCCTGCAGAATCGGATAATCGATCTCTCCTTTGTCAAACGACAGCCATCCGACAATATCTGGATTGATCTTTCTTAATCCTTCAAAATCAATTGTCCGCGTCTTCCAGGACATCTGCTCCTTTGTCTCTTTTGCAGAATCTTTCTCTGTTTTTTTCTGTGTATAGGTCTGTGAGATCTTTGTATACGCTTCTTTCCCCTGCTGATACTGTATCAAAATCTTTCCGATGTGATATCCGGAAAAAAGAACGAAACAAAGTCCTATAACAAAATATCCAGAGATATTCGGTGCTTTTTTCTTTGGCTTTTCTTCTTTCGAAAGAACCGCACTCACACCAAAACAGCTCACACCCAAAAGCAAAAGCAGCAACACCAGAAAAACCCCAGATATCCCCTGCAGCGCAGATACAATGCCGCCGATCTTTGGCACGCAAAATACCACCTTTCCGATGACATTCGAATACGAAACCGGCTCTGTATCCGGCGTGTCGTTGGCATCTCCTTTCGTTTGAAAGGCTTGTTTTGTTTCATCCACTTTCACGATCCGCTGTGTCAGCACTTCACTGTTTTGTGCACCACGATCAAAGCAGATGACATCCCCTTTTTTCAGCTCATCTGCCTGGTCGACCTCTTTTACATAGATCAACGCATGCCGTGGATAGTCCTCTGCCATGCTGTCCGACTTTATTTCAAATACCCGATATCCCATTGTTGTCGGAATCAGGATACCGAGCGCGATGAAAAGGATAACCAGGAACAGAATGTCCCCGGTTATCTGCGCTGCCAGTTTGAGCAGCTGTTTTTTCTCTTTTTTCATGTCACCCTTCTTTACTCAACTCCGACAGAAACCGGATAGGTTTCAATGATGACCTTTTCTCCGGAATCCAGCCACGAGATAATATGCCCTTTTTCATCATATTGTGGTGTAAAATTCTCCGACTGAATCGCCTCTGCCTGCACTTTTATCGTAAATGTCTTTCCTGCAATCTGGTTATTCCATGTTTTTGGTATGGTAAATGTCGTAAAAATCGGAACGCTCGCCCCAGCTTTTTTACTTTCGCTTAGATAATAATATCCGTCGCTGCTTTTTTCCCAGCCGTTTTCCCTTAAGGATGGCTGCAGTGCATTTTCCAGTTCTTCCTGGTATGTCGCATCTGTCGCATCATCGTTCATCTGGCTGAGTCCTTCAATTGTGATCGCGGCTCTAAGGTATACACTGTTCGAATCCTCTGCGACTGTGATCGTCGGATCCTTTGTAATCTCCTGTCCCGGCATCACTCCGGTCATCGTACGATTCTCTGTCGCCTGATCAAATAACGGCTCATCCAACCGAATATCTACCTTTCCTGTTGTAATTGTGTTTTTCGCATCCGCCTGATCCGTAAAATAGGCAAATGTCCCTCCAGCTCCAATTGCCACAACCACTGCAGCCGCCAGTGCTGCCAATGTCACATTCTTTTTCGTCACTTTCTTTCTACTCATACTCGACCTCCATTTTTCTTCCCCATTCTATCCTATCAAAAATCAACTATTTTTTCAATGTGACTCCTGCCTCTTTTGCAAGTTCTGTCACTGCTTCGTCAGGCGTAATATTCTGTGCCTGAACAAGGTAGCCTTTAACCACGACATCAAAATTTGGATAGACATCCATATCCTCAATCTCTACCCATTGATCGCCGACTTTCTGGTAATATTTTGTTTCGGAACCGACCTCAATGTTTTCCCAATCCTCCACCTTTGTATAATTTCCTGGCGTCGTCTGTTCATAAACAGCTCCTGATTTATACTTTTTATTCACGACCTCTTTTATCATGGTATTGATCTTTACCGCATCAAATAACGTTTCGGTCGTTTTATCCTTCTCTTCTGCCTCTAATGTTGTCAACGCATGTTCTTCTGGTCCATACAGGAAAAAGCGCTCATCTCCTTCTGTTTCTGCCTCCCACCAATCTTTCGTATTATAGCCGTCTTTGAGTGTCCCGCCGTCGTTTACCTGCAGTTTTCCATACTTTTCTTCAAATTCTCGAAACGGAATCTGTGTTCCGTCAGGTCCGATGACTGTCACTTTTAATGCTCCATACGCACTCGCACTGCCTTCTTTCAAAACAAGTTTTACCTCTTTTTGAATGGCCTGCCCCGGAATATAGCTGCTTGCATGCTCCTTGTCAAATTTCTCCTCGATTTTTCCTTTCAGATGCTGATCGGAAGAAAACACATTCGTCACCGTTTCTGTCTGCTGCGTCAGATAAGCCAGTGTCCCTCCTACCGAAACAATCGCTACTGCAGCCATAGCAGTCAGTCCTGCCATCAGATTTTTCTTCTTCATTCCATTTTCCCCTTCTATGTCTTATTTTTGATATGCCACCCTGCGCACTTCGTCTTGAAATGAAATTGTCTGTCCTTTCACTTTCACCGTTCCCCATGCCTCTTCTCTTGCATTTTTTTGAGCCTGCACGGCATCCGCCAGTACTTCTACTTCTAAATGTGCTCCATCCGGTATGTTTTCTGCTGATGCAACGGACACAGATGCCAACAGTTCTCCTGTTTCCTGTTTTGGATCTACGATCTTTGTATAGTAAAAATAGCCATCATCCCCTTTTACCCATCCGTTTGCTGCATCATCTAACTGTAATTCAAATGCTGTGTGTTTTACATCCACAGGAAGCAGATTTCCATTTTTGTCTTTCCACTGCGGCACAAGAGAGGCACGGATATAAACAGGAACGATACGGTCTTTTAATACGTCCTCACCCGCATCTGTATTCTGAATAAACACAGATTTTTTCACTTTTTCACCTGTATGTGGCAGTTCTGCTTTCTCCTGAAACGCTTCTCGAATCACAATATTTACGATTCCTGATCGGAATGTATTCACTTTTTCCTCTGTATGTTGTTTTAGCATCGCATAGGTGCTGCCGATCGACACGCCACCTACCGCGAGAACCGCTAAGACCACCATCCCCCATTTTTTTCTCCCCTTATCCTTCTTCATGTTTTCCCTCCCTCCCTTTTTGGGACCAGATCAATTCTGTGACATACAATAGCAGCAGTAATACGAGAATTCCTGTGATATACAAAATTTTTCCGGATACAGTTCCGAGAAAATCTGCCACATACCCGAGCTTTGGAACAGATAAGATGGGGGTGCCGATACAGTTTTGAAACAAAACCGGCGTCCCGTCTGCCGTGTCATTCGCATCTCCTTTCGTCTCAAACTTCCGGTTTTCGGAATCAACCGAAACGATCCGATGTGTCACTACAGTGTCTTTACTCAGATAAAACGTGACTACATCCCCTTTTTTCAACTGCTCCGGTGCCCGTTTCTGTACATAGACCAACGAGCCGACCGGATAGTTTGGTTCCATCGAACCGCTTAGCACGATCAGTGGTTTTATGCCAACTATATTCGGCAGATAGATAGCTGCCGCAAAAAGCAATGCTGCCACAAGTAGCGCTGTTAGCAGTCTGTTCCAAATGTTTACTGTCATATCACTGTCCACCTTTTATTGAAATACATTATTCTTGTGTGTGGTATCTCCCAGCCACTTTTTTTCTTGTTTTAACTCATTTTCAAATGAAATTTCTGCTTTCGCCTTTTTTACTGCCCCCTGTTGTCCAAAGAATTCATCCAATTCCTGATACGTTCCTTTTTTTCCTATAAAGAAAATGCCGTCTTCTGCTGTTTCGTAGGAATCTTGAACGGAAGTATTTTTATATTTCCAGGACCAATCCGTCTGTTCTTCTACTTTATAATATCCTTTGCACAGTCCGATCAGTTTGATCTGTGAAAAACCATCGGTTTCTTTTTGGGTATCATACGAAAGCACTGTCTGATATGTCTCCAGCGGAGTGGTACAATCCGCATCCGTTTCTGCATACCGGGTAATTCGAAAGATCGCACTCTGATTCGCTTTCACGGCCTTTTTTTCCTCTGTGGTATAAGAAATGTTTCTTAAATACGCCTGATCAAATCGCTTTCGTATCGTCAGTTCCCCTTTTACCACTCTCACCCGATACTGACCGGTAACGATGACCGATGTCCGTTTTTCTGCATCATCACTGCCTCTTGTACTTGCCGTGTAATATCCCACAGAGTCCGTTTCCCGCATTTCCTTTGCAGTCTGCTCTGCCTCTTTCGAATCGTCCGCAATCTTCGGTGCGACGATCACTTTTACCTGATACGAAACATCCTCTTTGGGTTTCTGACTACGAATATATGCAGCCGGATCCGATTCTATGATTTTTCCGTCCGGTCCAAACCATTGCATTGTGACTTTTTTGTCTTTTAAATCCTGCAAATTTGTATAGGTCCCACTTCCACAAACCGTATTCTGTGTCGCAGTATCAAAGTATTCCGTTAAATCTTCTCCAAGAAAAATCGTATCCTGCGCATTTGCACATTTCCAGTCTGTTCGCACATTCACCTTCGGAATCGCAAACGAACGTGCTCTTTGATCCAGCATCTGCACACCTGACAGATCCGTGTTTGTCTCAATGCAATTTCCGCCCGCATACTCCTTACGTGCTTTTATATAAAAGCTTGCTTTCCAGCTGTAAGTTTCTTCTTCTCCGATCTTGGCTGGAATTTTCGCATTTTTCCATTCCACCCAGGTTTTTGTCCCTTCGATATGGACCTTTCCCTGCGTTTCATTTTCATTTTTCTCTGCTTTTTCCCCGTCCAGCGTCAAATACATTCCATCTGTCAACAAGGTTCCGTCTTTCGCTGCCAATTGAAACCGTGGATCAATATAATCGGATACCACGCCCGTTTCGCTTTGCGCATCGAGAAATTCAGGCTCTTTGATACTCTGCCCGACCTGCAGCTTTATTTTATAGAGCCGGTTTTCCCATTGATTCACATACGCCTGCTTTTTCACATACAATTTTCCCTGTGCATAACGCTTATTTTCAAAATCCAGTTTCCCTTTTTGCCTTTCTCCCTGCTTACAGTCGATCACAAGCTCTTTTCCCAACTGGTTTTCTCCGAGCTGCAGATCGCTCCAGCTCTTTTTGGGTGTGCCAGCCTCTGTCGAACCATCTGACAAGAATTGCTCATATGTTGCCGTGCAAGAACTATATTCATCCGGATATTTTTTTGCCCCATCCGTTTCTTTCTTCTGCACCACACGGTATCTTCCGTTTCCCAGATTCAAAAATACCGCCGATTGACCGCTTTTCAATATAATCCTTCCATCCGTCACTGCAAGAGGCGTATGCAGCTGTTCTTCCTCTTCCGACACCAGAATATATTCTGCATAATGATCCGTTGAATGCTCTGTGTTCTTATAAGCTTTTACTGGTACCCCGTCTTTTGTGATCTCATAGACAAACTCTGTATCCGTATCTTCCAACTCTGTCTCTTCTTTTGAGTCCCCGTCTACCCAGATTTTTTTTACTGTATTGCTGATTGAAATACCACCGTCCTGCGGTTCCTGCGGCAGATTAAATTTCAATTTACAGTTTGAATCATAAGCGCCACGTTCCAAGTAAAACATCCGGAGCGTGTGTACCTTTCCATCTAAAAACTGCTCCTTTTCAAATGTCACCGGCGGGCGTGTATTTCCATCATAGATATTATAATCCGGACTTTCCTGCGTTGCGTATACCTGGTTTGCCATCGATTTTGGATTGCTCGAATTATAAGTGTAGACATATTCTACATTTCCGGTACTCAAATTGATGTTTGCCCCGGCTTTCGGATGAATCCCGCCCAGGTCAATGACCAGTTTTCCGTCAATGAATACCCAGACATCGTCATCTCCTGTAAAAGAAAACTCCATATCGTCCTGATTGCTTAATTTTCCATCCGGCGTCGTATAAAATTCCATGGCAAATTCCATACCAAAACCTGTATATCCTTCACCGTTCTTTCTGTTTGCCATTCCAAACGGCCAAAATCCAGGTTTGCCCGGAGATGCGCTGTTACCTAGTACAGCCATCTGGCCACTGCTTGAGAGTGGCAGAATTTCTCTTTGATCACTATCATACTCATAATACCCTTGTGCATCTTTTGTCAAAGGCAGTTTCACATTGCGATACGCCGTCCGGACCGCTCCGTCCCCTTCTTTTCCGTAAAACAGATTCGGTACCGCATACTTCGAAAATTGAATCCGGCCATCCTTTCCACCTTCCAGCTTTGAATCAGCAAGTCCCTGCCATACACCGCTGTAATGGTTTGCACTTTCCTGTTTGTCACACTCGCCCCTCGTAAAATAGAGTGGTGTTTGATTCGTGCTTTTCGCTTGATCTGAGGCCAGCTTATTGATTCCACGATTATACGTAACTTCTTTATAGGTATCTGCTTCATATTTAAAAAAATTTGCCGTAAATTGATTTAAAGCTGCATTTGCCGGTGCCTCTTTGTTCTGAAGCTGTGTTTTCCATTGTTGCGAAGTTGCAGCCATCAAGATGCGTTCTTTTTCTTTCTTCGACTGCGTTTTCTCTTTTTTCGCAGACACTTTCCGCTCCTCATTCAGCTGTCCCTGCGTCTGGTCCTGGCGTGTATCTGCATAGGCCAGACTGCCTTTTTCCCAAAAATTCTCCTGCCAGATTCCTCCAATGATCAGAATCAGACAGAGGATTCCAGCCATCCCTCTTTTTAAAACAACTCCCTTTCTCATCTTTCTCCCTCCTAAAAAGCATTACCCCTTTACACGTTTCTTTTTTTCTTCTTCCCCCATAATTTCTTCTATCTCCATTGTAATGTCGATCGAACTATGCTTTGGCTGTCTCTTCCAAAAATACTCTGTCACCCGTTTTGTCATCGCTTTGCTTTCCACTGCATCGCAATCCAAAAAGAGCAGATACTGACCGCTGCTATACCGTGTTACCACATTTCCCTCACGCAGTGATACACGCATCGCCTCTTCCATCTGCTCCATCACACATCGCAACGCCTGTTTTGACCGCGACCTGGCACACCGTACGTTTACCGTGAGCAATACCAGACATCCGGCTTGCTTCTGATGTTTTTGCAGCGCACGCCGTATTTCCTGATGATAGATCTCCTGAAAGACTGGATAACTACAGAGAAATGCTCCTTCCATCCGATTCTCTGCCAGACGCTTTCTGACCTGTTCTAGCGGAACGCTCCGCTCCTGCTTCGGCGCCCGAAGCAGTCTGTCATGTACGTTTTCCAATTCCCTTGTATGTTCCATGCCCAATTCTTTATACAATACATTCCGGGCTTTTTCATAGGCAGATGATGCCAGCTTTACTTTTTTTTGCGCTACCAGTGAACGGATCTGATAGCTGTACAACTCCTCATCCAGCTGCTCAAACCGGATTCCTGCGATCGTCACGCGTTCTAATTCCTGATACTGTTCTCTTTTCCAATATAATTCCGCTAATGCTTTTACGGAATTTAAAAAAATCGAATGATAATAAACGGATAATGTCATCACCCAGTGCATATCTGCCGCTTTCGGCATGAATTCGCCCTGATACAGTGAAATAATTTTTTCATAATTTTGTATTTTGATATCTACTCTTTCTTCCCAACGTGTATTCTGGTACAACTGTTCCAGCTCTTCGACATCCACAGATACTTCCACCTTCGGATTCCAGTGATACGATCCTCTGCTCGTTATGATATACGCCTGCTCTCCAAACTGTTTTTTTAAAACAGTCCGCAGCCGATACACCAGATTTTTTAGTGCCCCCATTGGATTGTCTGTTTCGTTTTCCTGCCACAAAGCACAAGATAATTCTTCCAGACTCGGATTCTGATGGCGGTAAAGAATAAAATAGACTAGTAATTTTGTCAGACGGTCAGAACGAATACTGTCATCATTGATGCATGCATTCTGATTTGACAACTGAAATTTTCCCAATGAACTCATATGCAGCATATCCGTCACACCCCATGTTTTTTCTTTTATTATAGCGAGCGTTCAAACAAAAAACAAAGGATATATCAGGAATTCTGTTTCCTTTTTTTTCTTTTTTTTGCAACCCAGATTCCGGATGCCGCAAGAAGCGCCACTCCTGACGCAGCCGCTGCCAGGATTTTTATCAATGGATTTTTTTTCTTTTGTTTCGGTACGGTTTTTGGCACTTCTTCCTCTTTGATGATCGTAATATCCGATTTCTGTTTTCCGCTATCAGAAGGCGTTTTCTGTTCGGTTGTCTTTGCTGCATCGTCACTTTCCTGCTTTACTTCTTCGCTTTGCTTTTTGTTCCCCGCTTCTTGCTGATTTCGACCACTCGTTGTATCTGTACGCGACAACGCCTGATTCTCTGTCACCGTCATCGGATTTGTTCCATTTGTAGCAGATGTCGAATTGTGTTGGATCACCGTCCGTCCCGGCACAGTCGTAGTCACCACGCGTTCCTGTTCTACAACCTTTGTTTCCGTCTGCGCCTGCAGTGTACTTTTATAAGAAAATATCAGTTTATTCGGCTCATTTTTTTTGAGCTTTATTGTTTCTGTCTGCTCCTGTGTCGTGTAGCCTTCAATCGGAAGCGGTGTGTAAGAAATCCTGTCT
This sequence comes from Lachnospiraceae bacterium, assembly GCA_051880395.1. Taxonomy (GTDB): domain Bacteria; phylum Bacillota; class Clostridia; order Lachnospirales; family Lachnospiraceae; genus JBJENW01. The sequence continues at coordinate 18,261 of JBJENW010000373.1, forward strand.
CCTTCATTTCCATAGCCTATAATCGGAGCAGTAAGCGGTGTTTTTGACTCTGTATCGACAAACTGAATCTGATATTCTACCGGATTAACCAAAACCCCGTAATCCAGCACGCATTCCTCATTTTTTTCCAACTTCTTCCCAGCCTGTGCCTCCCAGTTTGCATCCGGTAGAATAAAATACTTTTCCGGGTCGGAGATTTTCACACACGCCTCCCATTGTGTTTGAGAAAAATCCGGAATCTTTGCTCCCCGTTCCAGCGTCAATTTTATATAATTGTCGGTGATTTCCATCTGCTCCTCAAAAAATCCGTCCTGACGCAGTACTTCCTCTGCACGCACGCGATCAAACACCGCGACCGCTCCGGCGCGATAGGTCATCGTATATGTGTCAGCCGCCCATACCGATTGCAGAGATCCCGTCTGCAGCGTCACTGCCGTCGCAAGTAAAACGCCTGCTTTCACTGATCGTTTTCTCATGACTGTTTTACTCCTTTCTTTTTCTTTCGAAATCCGACCATCAAACCGAGTCCTGCCACTAATAAAACGCTATAGGTAAAAAGCGACGACGAATCACCTGTTTTCACAGTGTCCGCCAGCGGAATTACTTGATCTTTTATCTTCGTCACCGTTTTTGTCACCACATTCTTTTTCGGCTCCGAAGCAACCTCTTCCACCCGAAAGTTCATTCCGATTTGTGCCAGTGACGCAGTGTAATCCGACTTTTTTGTACTGTCGATGCCTTCCCCCTCCAAATGCAGAGTCAGATAGAGATTCTTCGTCTCATTCTGTTTCAACGTTGTCAGATACGTATACTCTTTCAACGCATCCACATCCGACAATCCGTTTTTACTTGCTTTTCCCTCTTGATAGCCACCGGCCAGTGCATCCAAAAGCGGTTGTGCATTCTCTTCGGAATCTCCCAAACTTAGATTCACAGTATAAGCTCCTCCAGATGCCTGATTTGTCTCTTCCAGATTCTTTAGCGTCTCCTGCGACAGATAAAACGCCGCTGCCTTTGGATTTTCATTTGAGAGCGTGATCGTTTCTGTTTTTGTCTCTCCCGGCGCCATCCCCTGAAATGTTGTGCCGATCAGATGTTTGTTTCCCTCTGTCCGCGTACTTCCCTCATAGGAAATCCGGTTATCCGCACCAAAGCGCACCATTGCATGGGTATCTGCAAATGCCACTGTCCCGCCGAGAAAAAAAAGCAGCATTCCAGCACATACTCCGTGCCATATTCTTTTCATCTTCTCTCCCCCTTATGATCTGGTCTCTGATATGGACTGTATGGTTCCATCCGCCGCAATATGCGCAAACACGCCCCATTCTGACTCAATCGCTTCCGTTCCAAGATCGGACTGTATCGCTGTCACTTCAAACTTTATGTTCAACTTTTGATCCGTATACCTGTTTGTAAGCGATTCCTTCAATTTTACTGTATCTAAAAAATCTGTGGTGCTTTCCCCCTGCTTTAAAGGTTTCGTATAATATAAAATCAGTTCTTCCTCGTCCTGGTCTGCAATGATCCAACCATTTTCCGTCTGTTTTTGTCCGTTCAATTTTTCATACGATACAAATTCTCCTGTTTCTTTTCTGCCTCCCAGTTCTACCGCAGATGCATCTAACTGTGGATCTTCCCACTGTTTATAGACTTTGACTCTGGCATATACCGGGTAGGCGGTTTTTCCTTTTTCTACATTATTTTTTAAATTGTATTTACAGGCGTACTCCGCTCCGGGTACCGCCGCTTTTGTAATTTCAACCTGATCTTTTTTTTCTCCTTCCAGTGAAATGTCAATCGACTTCGTTGTAATTTCCGTCAGTGCTGTGCCGGCATTTCCCTCTGTAGAAGTCCGAAATATTGCAAACGTACTTCCCACAACCGTGAACACTGCCAGACAACTGACCGTTCCAACGACCGCCATCTTTTTATTCAACTGTCTCCCTCCTGTTTTTCGCCTTTTCTTTTTTAACCATTATATCTTTCACGCGTCACACAAACGTCACACGAAGATTTTTTTTAACTGACAGCACAGAACCTTTTTTCCTTTTTTTCATATATTACAACAAAACAACCATTTGGTGACACAATGCAGGATTTAGACTTCGATTATGAAAATTTACCATTAGACCGCTATGACGAAGCCGGCAAATGTCCGGGACGCATTCATGTCGTACACAAAGGGGATACCTTAGCCAGTCTCTCCGAACGCTATCACGTATCCGTTTCCCGGATCATGTTTGCCAATCCATATGTCAATATCTACCGCCTGATGCCGGGAGAAGAACTCTGCATTCCTACCGGAGAAGAGAAAAGCGAATTTTAATTTTTTTCCTATGCGGACGTTTTCAAAATTCGGCTGGGTGGGCAAGGCGGGGCGCTGCTTTCAGAAGGGCTAGACAAAAATGCAGTCGAGTTTGGGCGGGCAAATCTTCGATGCTTTATTTTTGCGGTTTTCCGAAGGTCGTACAATCTGCACGCAGGTGTATGTGGGAGAAAGACTCAGAAACAGACTCTTTCTCCCACATACACCTGCGCACAGATTGTACGCCTCTCGGCAAAACAGCAAAGGCATCGAAGATTCTCCCACCCAAACTCACTAACATTTTTGTCAAAGCCCTTCTGAAAGCAGCGCCCCGCCTTGCCCACCCAGCCAAATTTCGAAAACTGTGTATTGGAGACGATAAGTTATGATTTCTTTTTGTAATACATAATGTGATGTGAAACTATATGAGATGTATTTTATCCAACCATTTGTATGATACATTTTTTTAGCACACATAGAATATCTCAACTGATCGTTTCCAGTACACAGTTTCCGGGATTCGGCGGACACAGCGGACAAGGGTGATGCAAACAGATGTGGCCGCTTCGTCCGCCGAATCCCGGAAACGTCCGCACAGAAATCCCCTCGGTTGAGATATTCCCGCAATCGTTGACAAATATGTGTGAAACTTTTATAATGTTTTTCATAATGATTGATAGTCAGAAATTTACAAAAATACGAGGTGTCACATGAATTTTTTAAACAAACTGGAACGAAAATTTGGGAAATATGCGATTCCGAATTTAAGCCTCTGGCTGATCTGCGGTTACGGAATCGGCTATGTTTTTTATTTTCTGAATCCGCAGATTTTAAACTGGCTGACATTGGAACCCTATTATATCTTACACGGTCAGGTCTGGCGCCTGATCTCCTGGGTCCTGCTTCCGAACGATACGAATCTGTTGTCCGCGATCATTATGATGATCTTTTACTATCAGTTGGGACGGGCTCTCGAACAGACTTGGGGAACCTTCCGTTTTAATGTCTATATCTGGAGTGGATTGATCTTTACCGTACTTGGAGCCTTTTTGGTATATGGAATCGAATATGCCGCGTTCGGCATGGCAATGCCGCTGGGCTACATCAGTACAAAATACATCAACAACGCGATTTTCCTTGCATTCGCTCTGTGTTATCCGGATATGGAAATCCTGTTATATTTCATCCTTCCTATTAAAATGAAATGGATGGCTCTTGTCTATGCCGCACTTACGGTATATGAGTTTATCTTTGGTTCCTGGCCAACACGAATGGCAATCGCAGCCGCGCTGATCAGTTTCGTGGTATTTTTCTTCTCCACACGAAATTATCAGCACATTTCGCCACAGCAGAGGCGTGTCCGCAAAAAATATCGCGCACAGACGAGGCAGGATTCCAAAATGTCCGGTATCGCCAAACACAAATGCGCGATCTGCGGCCGGACAGATCTGACCAATCCGGAACTAGAATTCCGCTTTTGTTCCAAATGTGCGGGTAATTATGAATACTGTCAGGATCATTTGTTTACACACGAACACAAAAAATAAGTCAAAAACCTGTTGCCAGAACAGTTTCGGCAACAGGTTTTCGTCTTTTTTTTTCGAAATCACATAGAATGAATAACAGGAACTGATAAAATTTGTTTTTTATTTTATAAAACATTTTCTAAAAAAAAATTGTTTTTTATAACTTCGTGTCGTATAATGATGTAAGTTTATGAAACAGGGATTTGATAAGGTGATTATAATATGAGAAAAGAATTAAAAGCAAAAGTAGGAATCGATATCGGTTCCACTACCGTAAAAGTTGCAGTTTTAGATGAAGCAGACCAGCTTCTGTTCTCCGACTACCGGAGACATTTTGCAAATATCCGTGAGACTCTGCACGATCTTTTAAAAGAAGCATTTGATCAACTCGGAGATTTCACGATCCAGCCAATGATCACAGGATCCGGCGGTCTGACACTTGCCAAACATCTTGGCATCCCATTTGTTCAAGAGGTCATCGCCGTATCAACGGCTCTGCAGCACGCTGCTCCACAGACTGATGTTGCGATCGAGCTCGGCGGTGAGGACGCTAAGATCATTTATTTTGAGGGCGGCAATGTTGAGCAGCGAATGAACGGAATCTGTGCCGGCGGTACCGGTTCCTTTATTGATCAAATGGCTTCTCTTTTACAGACAGACGCCAGTGGTTTAAATGAATATGCAAAAAATTACAAAGAGATTTATCCGATCGCGGCACGCTGCGGTGTATTTGCAAAGACCGATATTCAGCCGCTGATCAATGAAGGTGCTACCCATGAAGATTTAGCTGCTTCCATTTTCCAGGCAGTCGTCAACCAGACGATCAGTGGTCTTGCCTGCGGAAAGCCGATTCGCGGTCATGTCGCATTTTTAGGAGGCCCGCTGCATTTCTTATCTGAGCTTCGGGAAGCATTTATCCGCACACTGAAACTCGACGATGCGCATGCGATCTTGCCAGAAAACTCACACCTTTTTGCAGCAATCGGCTCCGCGTTAAACCACAAGGACACAGAGATGTCGTTGTCCTCGCTGATTGAAAAACTGAATCAAAAGATTGAAATGGAATTCGAAGTAGACCGTCTCGATCCACTATTTGCCTCTAAAGACGAATACGATACATTCCTGTCCCGTCATGGCAACAATCATGTCAAGACACGGGATATTTCGACCTATGAAGGCAATTGTTATCTGGGAATTGATGCCGGTTCCACAACGACAAAAGCGGCGTTAGTTGCCGATGACGGTTCTCTTTTGTATTCGTTTTATAGCAGCAATAACGGAAGTCCGTTAGCGACAAGCATCAAGGCGATCAAAGAGATTTACGCTCTGTTGCCGGAAAAAGCAAATATCGTGTATTCCTGCTCAACCGGATACGGTGAAGCGCTCATCAAAGCTGCCCTAATGCTCGATGAAGGCGAAGTCGAAACGGTTTCGCATTATTATGCCGCAGCTTTCTTTGATCCTTCCGTAGATTGTATTCTTGACATCGGCGGTCAGGACATGAAGTGCATCAAGATCAAAAATCAGACCGTAGACAGCGTTCAGTTAAACGAAGCCTGCTCCTCCGGTTGTGGTTCGTTTATCGAAACCTTTGCAAAATCACTGAATTACAGTGTCAAAGATTTTGCAAAAGAAGCCTTGTTTGCCGCGCATCCGATCGACCTCGGTACACGCTGTACGGTATTTATGAATTCCAAAGTGAAACAGGCCCAAAAAGAAGGCGCCTCTGTTGCGGATATATCTGCCGGACTGGCTTATTCTGTCATTAAGAATGCGCTGTTTAAAGTCATCAAGCTCTCCGACCCGAAAGACCTTGGCTCTCATATTGTCGTACAGGGCGGTACCTTTTATAATGATGCCGTTTTACGCAGTTTTGAAAAAATTTCCGGCTGTGAAGCAACCCGTCCGGATATTGCCGGCATCATGGGTGCATTTGGTGCAGCACTGATTGCCCGTGAACGCTACGAAGAAGGAATGCAAACTTCCATGTTATCGATTGATGAAATCAATCACCTGCAATTTTCCACTTCCCTTTCCCGCTGTCAGGGCTGTACGAACCACTGCCTCTTAACCATCAACGAGTTTTCCGGAAACCGTAAATTTATCACCGGAAATCGCTGTGAACGCGGTCTTGGAAAAGAAAAAAGCAAAGAACAGGTTCCAAACCTGTTTGATTATAAAAAGAAACGAATGTTTGCCTACAAACCGCTGACACAGGCAGAAGCCTCCCGCGGGACTGTCGGCATTCCGCGCGTTTTGAATATGTATGAAAATTACCCGTTCTGGGCAACGTTCTTTAAAGAACTGGGCTTTCGTGTGGTACTGTCCCCGCCATCTACCCGTAAAATTTACGAACTCGGCATCGACAGTATCCCGAGTGAGTCCGAGTGTTACCCGGCAAAACTGGCACACGGACATGTGACCTGGCTGATCGACCAGAAGGTGGATTTCATTTTTTATCCTTGTATCCCATACGAGCGAAATGAATTCCCGGATGCAAACAACCACTATAACTGTCCGATGGTCACCTCGTATGCAGAAAACATTAAAAACAATGTGGATGCGATCACTTCCGGACAGATGCGTTTTTTGAATCCGTTTTTGTCTTTTGAAGATGAAAACGTTCTTGCAAAACGTCTCTGTGAAGAATTTGGCGAAGAGTTTTCCATCCCTGCGAAAGAGGTAAAAGCCGCTGTTTCCAAAGGCTGGGCAGAAATGCAAAATATGCACAAAGAAATGCAGCAAAAAGGCGAAGAAGTTTTAAAATACTTAGACGAGACCGGACGCCGCGGAATCGTTTTAGCCGGCCGTCCATACCATGTAGACCCGGAGATCAATCACGGCATTCCGGAACTGATCACCTCCTACGGCATCGCTGTTTTGACGGAGGACTCGGTTGCACATTTATCAAACGTCGAGCGGCCGTTGATCGTCATGGACCAGTGGATGTACCACTCCCGCCTCTATGCCGCCGCAAATTTTGTCAAGACAACCGAAAATCTGGACATGATCCAGCTGAATTCGTTTGGATGCGGTCTGGATGCAGTCACAACCGATTGTGTCAATGATATTCTCTCCAATTCCGGCAAGATCTACACCTGCCTGAAGATTGACGAAGTGACTAACTTAGGCGCCGCCCGTATCCGCATCCGCTCCCTTTTAGCTGCCATCAAAGTGCGGGAAAAGAGAAAAGCTAAACGCACGATCGTGCCTGCCAATTATACACGTACCGTCTTTACAGAAGATATGCGCAAAAACTATACGATTCTCTGCCCGCAGATGACACCGATCCACTTTGACCTGATCGGACCGGCTTTCTGTGCAGCCGGATATAATCTGGTCGTCTTAGACGGAGAGAGCAAAAATGCGGTCAATACCGGATTAAAATTTGTCAACAATGATGCCTGCTATCCATCTCTGATCGTCATCGGTCAGATCATGGATGCCGTGCTCTCCGGCAAATACGATATGAGCCGGACCGCCATTTTAATCTCTCAGACCGGCGGCGGATGTCGTGCTTCAAACTACATCGGATTTATCCGCCGTGCCCTGGAAAAAGCAGGATACAAGGATGTTCCTGTCATCTCCGTAAACTTGAGCGGGCTGGAAAAAAATCCTGGTTTTACCTTTACACCTTCCTTGATCCAGCACGGACTGTATGCACTGGAATTTGGCGACATTTTTATGCGCTGTCTGTACGCAACGAGACCTTACGAGGCAGTAGAGGGTTCTGCCAATGAATTACACGAAAAGTGGAAAGCAAAGGTCATTGATTTCATCACGCAGGATAAGATGCTCTCTCACCGTACATACAAAAAGATGTGCCGGGAGATCATCCGCGATTTCGATGCCCTGCCGCGCCGCAATGTAAAGAAACCAAAAGTTGGTGTCGTCGGCGAAATTTTAGTAAAATTCCTGCCGCTTGCCAACAATCATCTAGTGGACCTTCTAGAAGCAGAAGGGGCAGAAGCTGTCGTACCGGATCTGACGGACTTTTTACTGTACTGTTTCTACAATGCACAGTTTAAAGCGGACAATCTGGGTATGAGCAAAAAAACTGCCGTTGCCTGCAAAGCCGGCATCCGGTTCTTCGAATGGTTGCGCGGTGCTGCCAGAGACGAATTTGAAAAGAGTGCGCATTTTACACCACCGGCGCGCATTGAAAATCTTGCACATTACGCGGAATCCATCGTCTCTGTCGGAAACCAGACAGGCGAGGGCTGGTTCCTCACAGGGGAAATGTTAGAACTGATCCACAGTGGCACTACAAATATTGTCTGTACGCAGCCGTTTGGTTGTCTGCCAAACCATATCGTTGGAAAGGGTGTCATCAAAAAACTGCGCCACCTCTATCCGGAGTCCAACATTGTCGCCATCGACTATGATCCGGGTGCCAGCGAGGTCAACCAGTTAAACCGAATTAAGCTGATGCTCTCCACTGCTTTCAAAAAATTGCAGGAAGAAGACAATCCGCCAACGCCAACCGTTTCAAAACCTTCAAAAGAGCACTCTTCCAAACAGAAAAAACAGTCGGTGCCAGCTTATCAGAATGCAAGTGAAAATATCTAATTTTCTACAATATAACAAAAAGCCAGTGAACAACAGATTCTCTGTTCACTGGCTTTTTTACTTTTTATCATTGCCTTTACAAATTTTTGCAGCGACAAACATACTCACTGTGACTACAAAGTACAACACATAGAGCATATATGTAACCATATTGGGCCACGGAAAAGACATTTCCGGATGATTCAGTGCAAACACAAAAAAGATAGCTGCTGCCACCAACAATACAAAACCTGCAAGATTAAAAATTTTTGTTTTCGACATCATTTTCACCCCCTTCTGCAAATACATTCTCCGAATTCATTGTAACATATACGAACCTGATCAGCAACGTGTTCCGTTTTATATGAGCGTAAGTGTTGCGAACGGAACTTTGTTGGCCACCCGAAACGGTATCGACTCCACTACTCTTTGAAAAGGGGGTGGCGCGAAAAATATCTCAACACAGGGGTTCCTATACGGACGTTTTGCCCCATGTGTGCCTGTCCACCGAAAAAACACGGCTCCTGCTCCGATGAGCTAACTTCTAAGATTCGCTAAGGCGCCATAGAACGAAAGATCAATCGGTAACCCCTTCGCGCCTAAGCGAATCTAAGAAGTGGATCTCATCTACACCCGCCGAAACGTTTTTTCGGTGGGCAGACACACATGGTCCAAAAAACAGCAAAAATAAAGCATCGCAGAACTGCCCGTTGTGAACTTGACTTCATTTCTGCCAAGCCACTCTGTCAGATGCCACCCGTGTTCTGTGCCTGCCCGAATCCCGGAAACGTCCGTTTAGGAATCCCCCGGCTGAGATCTGTTTCGCCCAACCACCCCCTAAGAGTGGTGGAGCCGATACAGTTTCGGGTGACCAATAAAGTAGAACTCGCACACTTACGCTCATATAAAACATCTGTTTATAAATTTTTTAGAATTTGCGAAACCCTTTAAAATTAAAGAGTTTTCGTTGATTTGTTAGCACTCATTTTAAAAGAGTGCTAATTTTCTCTTGATTTTTTTTGAAAGCCGTGGTAGTATTTTAAAGAACGAAAAATCAGCAGCACTTCCCGCCGAGGTCTGCTAACAATAAAAACAAATTAAAGGAGTGTTCGTAAATGAGTAACAAACATGGTAATCTTTCTATTGACAGCGAAAATATGTTTCCAATCATCAAAAAATGGTTGTATTCCGACCATGACATCTTCTTCCGCGAGTTGATCTCCAACGGCTGCGATGCCATCACAAAGCTGAAAAAATTGGATTTAATGGGAGAATATACACTTCCGGCTGATTACGAGCCAAAGGTTCAGATCATCGTAAACCCAGAAGAAAAAACATTGAAATTCATTGATAATGGTCTTGGTATGACTGCTGACGAAGTGGAAGAATACATCAACCAGGTTGCATTCTCTGGTGCTGCTGACTTTATGAATAAATACAAAGATAAAGCCAATGAAGACCAGATCATCGGTCATTTCGGACTTGGTTTCTATTCCGCCTTCATGGTTGCCGATCAGGTACACATCGATACCTTATCTTACAAAGACGGCGCAACTGCTGTTCACTGGGAATGTGACGGAAGTTCCGAATTTGATATGTCAGACAGCAAGCGCAGCGAAATCGGAACCGAGATCACTTTGTTCTTAAACGAAGATTGTCTGGAATTTGCAAATGAATATCGTGCAAGAGAAGTCATTGAGAAATACTGCTCTTTCATGCCGACTCCGATTTTCCTGAGCAAAGCAAACGCAGAGCCAGAATACGAACTGATCGATCCGGCCGATAAGACAGACAAAGATACCGTTATTGAAACCGTTGTAGAAGAAGCAAAAACCGAAGAAAGAGAAAACGAAAACGGGGAAAAAGAAGTCGTAGAGGTTTCTCCTCGCACCGAAAAATTAAAGATCGTAAAACGTCCGGTTCCATTGAATGACATCCATCCATTATGGACAAAGAACCCGAAAGACTGCACCGATGAAGAATACAAAGAATTCTACCGCAAAGTCTTCAACGATTACAAAGAACCGCTGTTCTGGATCCATTTGAACATGGATTATCCGTTCAACCTGAAAGGTATTTTATACTTCCCGAAGATCAATACCGAATACGATTCCGTAGAGGGAACCATCAAGTTGTACAACAATCAGGTATTTATCGCCGATAACATCAAAGAAGTCATTCCGGAATTCCTGATGCTGTTAAAAGGTGTCATCGACTGTCCGGATCTGCCTCTGAACGTTTCTCGAAGCGCACTGCAAAACGATGGTTTTGTACAAAAAATCTCTGAGTACATCACCAAGAAAGTCGCTGACAAACTGACCGGAATGTGCAAGACGGATAAAGAAAATTATGAAAAATACTGGGATGACATCAGTCCGTTCATCAAATTCGGCTGCTTGAAAGACACCAAATTCTGTGATAAAATGAACGATTACATCCTCTTTAAGAATATCAGCGATCAGTATCTGACTCTCCCAGAACTCTTGAAAAAAGAAGAGGAGCCAAAAGAAGACGAAAACGCTGAGACAACCGAGAAAACCAGTGAATCTGCAGAAAACACAGAAGCAACAGAAGAAACCAGCGAATCTGCAGAAACAACAGATTCTACAGACGATGAAGAAGAGGAGAAAGATACCAGAAAGACGGTTTATTATGTCACAGATGTAGAACAGCAGGGCCAATACATCAACCTGTTTAAAGAGCAGGGATTAGACGCTGTCATCTTAGACAAGAACATTGATACCGCCTTCATCTCCCAGTTGGAGTCCCGCAATGAAAACTACAAGTTCGAGCGAATTGATGCCGATGTCACAGGATCTCTGAAAGAAGAAGCCAGCGAAGAAGAATTAAAAGATGCAACTGATTCTCTGACAGAAACTTTCCACAAAGCATTAAATAACGAGAATTTAACTGTAAAAGTAGAGAAATTAAAGAATGCAGACATCGCTTCTATTCTTACCCTGTCCGAGCAGAGTCGTCGTATGCAGGAAATGATGAAGATGTACAGCATGGGAAATGCTGGTGGATTCCCTGCCGATGAAACATTGACCTTAAACATCAACAACCAGCTGGTAGGCTACATCTTAGACAACAAAGAATCCGAACATGTTCCGATGTTCTGCCAGCAGTTATACGATCTGGCTGCCCTGAGCAATCATCCGCTCAGTACAGAGGAAATGACAAAATTCGTTGCCCGCAGCAATGATATCATGATGCTGTTGACAAAATAAATTCATCCTTTCAAAAAAAGAATCCTTAGCGAATCACTCCTCGCTAAGGGTTCTCTTTTTATTTCTTTTTTTGAAATGTCTGATCATACACCGTGAAAAAACTATCACTTCGAATCTGATCATTCACTTTAAATGTCGTTTTTTCCCAAATGTCATCATAAAAAATAGATTTTAAATCCTTGGTCAGATCCGCATATTCTTCCTTTAATGCAGCCTGTTCCCGATTTGTTAAAATTTTCTTTTTGTTTAAGTCCGTTAATTCTTCTTCAAATTTATTGACACATTTGATAAAATATATTTTTCCGTCCGTTTTGATCGGCTTACTGATTTCACCATCATCGAGTTCAAAAGCCGCCTTCTCTACTTTTTCCGGAAGTTCTCCTCGTGCAGCCGTCAGTTCAATCTCTTTTTTTAGATTATAATTGCTCGCGACACCGGCAAAATCATTCCCTGCCTTTAGTTTCTTTTTTACTTCATCCGCCACTGCCTGATCATTCACCACAATCTGCTGAATTCTCATTACACGTGCCTCACTGTCGCTGACTTCCGAATCCACACTGTCTGTCAAAAACTGATACGTCTTCTGCGCAAGAAGGTAGCGTCGATACAATGTCTCTACATCTTTTTCACTGGCACCGGTGTAAGCTTTTTCTTCTTTTGTCAGAGAATCATAATATTTTTTTGCTGCTTCCTCAATTTTCTGCTCTTCCTCTTTTGACAGTTCAACATTTTTTCGCTCCGCCAAAAAATCCATGCAAATGACCTGTGACAATTCCGAGACCGTTAGATCTTTGATATACTGTTCCATCTTCTTTCGGTATGCCTCATTTTTCCAAAGATCCACTCCATATGCTGTTCCATAAATGTTCTGATAATTCATCAGATAAATTTTCGCCTCCGGCATCGTACAGACCGTATCATTGATTTCAAACAGTTGCTGCTTGCTAAGTCCGGTTGTCAGTCGAATTTCTTTTCCCGCTATGGAACAGCCGCTCAAAAAAAGCGATGCCGAAAGTGCAACTGCGATTGCCTTTATTTGCTTTTTCATTCTGCTGCTCTCTCTTTCTTCTGTTTTTTTAAGATGCTTCGTGCCACAGACAATCCGTTTGCGGAAGCCTGCTGCAATCCACGCGTCACAGATGCCCCGTCACCAATGGCATATAAATGAGGAATATTTGTCTCAAAATCACGATTCACTACCACCTTATTGGAATAAAATTTCACTTCCACACCGTATAAAAGTGTCTCATCACTTGCAATGCCTGGTGTCACTTTATCCAATGCCAAAATCATTTCTTCCAAATCCACCATGATTCGATGTGGAAGAGCTAAAGAAAGATCCCCTGGTACGGCATCTTTCAGTGTCGGAATCAGATTGTTGCGGCAAAGACGCTCTTCTGTTGTACGGCGTCCTCTTCTAAAATCACCAAATGTCTGCACCATGATCTTTCCGTCACAGAGCATATTCGAAAGCTGAGCGATCTTTTTTCCATATTCGATCGGACTTTTAAACGGCTTCGTAAAATTTTTCGACACCAAAAGGGCAAAATTGGTATTATGCGTCTTCATCGCCTTTGATTTATAGGCGTGTCCATTTACCACGGCAAGCCCGTTATCGTAATACTCCGTCGCCACTTCTCCGGACGGATTTGTACAGAATGTCCGCACTTTATCATCAAACGTCGGCGTATGATAGATCAATTTTGCCTCATACAGATTTTTATTCAAAAAGTCCATCACCTCATCACGTACTTCTACACGTACACCAACATCTACAGTCCCGTTTTGTGTCTCCACTCCGATCTGTTTGCAGATATGCGCGAACCAGTCCGCACCTTCTCTGCCGACCGCCGCGATGATTTCTTCTCCGAAAACTTTTTCTCCACCATCCAATTCTACACCGATTGCTTTTCCGTTTTCTAATATGATCTGCTCAACCATCGTGTCGAAACGAATCTCCACACCGGATTCCAAAAGATCCTTCTGCAATTTTGCATAAATCTTATACCCTTCTTCTGTACCAAGATGACGAATCGGGCATTCGACTAATTTCAAATTCGCCATGATCGCTTTCCGCCGAATTTCACGAATCTCTTTCTCTTTTCCAACACCATACACCTGTGCATCTGCACCAAATTTCAAATAAATCGCATCGGACTCTTTGATCAATTGATTTGCCTCGTCATATCCTAAGATTTCCGGCAGATGCCCGCCCACATCCGAGGACAGAGAAAGCTTCCCATCCGAAAACGCTCCGGCTCCGGCAAACCCGGTTGTAATGGAACACGGCTGACATCCTACACAAACATTTGTTTTCCGTTTCGGGCATTGACGTTTTTCAATACATCTTCCTTTTTCGATCATCAATATTTTTAATTCCGGTCTCTTATGAATTAATTCATACGCGCAAAAAATTCCAGACGGACCGGCACCAATGATCACCACATCATATCCTGTCATAAGCGTCTCCTTTCGAGGCTTATGCCTCCACCACTAAATATCTGCCATCCGGCAGTGCAAATACTTCTGACGCATCTTTTAATTCTTCATCATTCATATCGCTGATATCTGCGCCTTCTTCATTGAAATAGTCGCGAACTTCTTTTATATTCTTACAAACCACCGCCATGCAGTCTTCTAAGAATTCTTCTGCTTCCTGCGGTGTTCTGGCTACCTCCTCATCAAACAACTGTCCTTGTTGTTCCAAAAATGTTTTTATACATACGCTGTCAAAGCTGCTCATTTTATCGCTTCCTTCCTTTTTTCCTCAATTAAAATTATGCCATAATCTCCCCCCGAAAGCAAGTCCATGTCATTTCCAAATACTGATTTGTCGAGCAAACCCCTACGTTACTGACTCCACTACTTTTTGGGGAGTTTGACGAAAAATATCTCAACCGGGGAGGTCCTATGCGGACGTTTCCGAC
>JBJENW010000374.1:0-5732 GCA_051880395.1 Lachnospiraceae bacterium
GCCCACCCAAACTCGACTTCATTTCTGTCTAGCCTTTCTGGAAACAGCCGCCCCCACCTTGCGCACCCAGCCGAATTTCGGAAACGTCCTCATAGGAATCCCCCGGTTGAGATATTTTTCGCGTCCCGCCTTTTTCAAAGAGTAGTGGGGTCGATACTGTTTCGGGTGGCCGAAAAAGCACCGTCCGCAATACTTACACTCATATAAAGCGTAATGTTTAGGAATATTTTTTTAGATATAATATTCGGTAGAGTCTTCTTGTTTCATATGGAATAAATCGAATACATGATCACGAATCTTCAAAAAGTCATCACTCGTCCGGTCGCGATCTGCCTGAGGCATGGAAATTTTAACAATATTTTTAATGCGCCCAGGATTGGCATCTAAGATCACAATTCGATTTGCCAAAAAGATAGCTTCTTCAATGTCGTGTGTAACAAATACGATTGTCTTCTTTGTTTCGTGACAGATCCGCAGAATGTCATCTTGTAATTTCATCCGTGTGATGGCATCTAACGCACCGAACGGTTCATCCATAAACAAAATTTCCGGTTCAACAGCCAGGGCACGTGCAATGGCAACTCGCTGTTGCATACCACCCGATAATTGACGCGGTTTTTTCTTTTCAGAGCCGGTCAGACCAACCATATCGATATATTTTTGAGCAATTGCATGCTGCTCATCTTTTGGTACCTTTTTACTTTCCAAACCGAGTGTTACATTTTTTTCCACTGTACGCCAAGGAAGCAGACCATAATTTTGAAAAATAGTGACATAAGAAATCGATGGGTGTTCGACTTCGGCACCATTGATGCGAATGGAACCCTCGCTTGGTTTCAAAAATCCTGCCATTGCATTCAATAATGTAGACTTTCCACAGCCGGAAGGACCAAGCAGACAAATAAATTCGCCTTTTTTAATCTGCAGAGAAATATGATCGAGAACAGTCGTATCTTTCTGCTGCTGGTGGTAGGTGACAGAAATATCATTGACATCTATATACATTTATGCAACCTCCTTTTCAATCAGTCTGATTAAGGTATCTAATAATAAACCAAATACGCCGATGGTAAGAATCACAGCCATGAGTGCGTCCATGCGCATACAGTTTTTCGCATCCATAACCAGAAATCCCAGACCGGACTGCGCACCAATCATCTCACCAGATACCAAAAAGATCCAAGCGGTTCCCAAAGCCAGACGAAGACTGTTAATAATCTGGGAAAAAGCGGCAGGCAAAATAATTTTAAACATGCGTTTCCCTTTTGTGATACCGAAATTTTGAGATATTTTTGTGTAAATCGGATCTAAATTCGCAATTGCAGACACTGTCGAAAGCAAAATCGGGAAAAATCCGGCGATAAAAATAATTACGATCGCTGGCACATCGCCAATGCCAAACCATAAAACGATAAACGGCATCCACGCAACCGGTGCAATCGGACGAATCAGCTGTAAAATTGGGTTGATATATTCAAAAACACGCGGAAATGTTCCAAGTAGCAGCCCAATACCGATTCCAAAGAAAGCGGCTAAAAGGTAACCGATAAAAAATCGGATCAGGCTGATACTGATGTGTCCAAGGAGTGGAAGATGCGAGGTGCTGCCGGCAAGTCCGCTGGTAAAAAGTTCTCCAAATGCACGGCAGACATCAAGCGGTGCCGGAAAAAGAGCAGGATTGATCTGTCCAATTGTGACCGCTGCCTGCCAGATCAGCAAAAGAGAGATAAATGCGATCAGGCAATGTTTTACTGTTTTCATAAGAAACCTCCTTTCAATTCGCCTGCTGATATACAAAGTCCTCGAAAGAAGGAGGTGTATCCAGTACATGGTCTTCAGTTATTTTATTACATAATGTTTCATAGGCATCTTTTGTGATGGTAAGATCGTCATAGCGAATCCACGCAAGCGAGGTTTCCAGTGTCTTTTCCTCTTGTCCAAGGTATGTTTTTGCAATGCGTTTGGCTTCCTCTTTATCTAACTGTTTTCCTGCTTCATAATAAGAAGAAAGAAATGTTTGGAATGCTTCTTTGTTTTGTTTGATGACATCATTTCGAAGAACCAGAGCGCAGCAGATGGAATCCTCCCATAATTCATCTGAACGTGAGAGAACAGATCCGAACCCCTGCGTGACAGCTTGTGCACCAAACGGTTCTGCCACACAATATGCGTCAATCGCACCACTGGCAAGGGAAGATGGCATTTCTGTAGGTGCAAGCTGCGTCACAGTCACATCCGAAAGGGATAAGCCAGCACGTTTTAATTCCTCTTGCAGTAAAATGTAATGGGAAGACTGCTTGGATGGGATCGCAAACGTTTTTCCTTTTAGATCTTTTGCAGAGGAAATTTTCTCATTTGCCACCACGACATTACCGTCGCGATGACCAAGAGCAACTGCCTTCAAATCAATCCCCTGAGCATAGGCACCCATCGCCAGTTCGATCAGTTCAGAAGCTCCATCGATTTTTCCGGCATGCAGCGCATCGGTTAAATCTGTCCAGGAGCTGAATTTCTGCAGCTTGATCTGTACCCCATTGTTTTGTTGTTCTAATAATTCTTTTTCTTTAAAAACGGGTAAGGCGTGTGTGATCGGTAAATAGCCTATGGTGTAGGTCTCGGTTTTGGTATTCTGTGTCTCTTCCGGAACTGTGACAGCCTGTCCTGCCACAATTACACCCAGAAGAAATACGACGATCACTGCAATCCCGATTCGATTTTTATTCATAGTCATAGGATAAACTCTCTCTTTCTAAAAACTCTAAACTAGTCCCAGCCGAGAGTTTTTCGTTTCTCTTTCATATCAGAAACGATTTTTTCGGCTAAGGATTTTGGATCGGCATCTACATACATAGAAGAATGCAAAGTTTCTTTCGTGGATTCTTTTAAAAATTCAATGACCTTCGAAGAGCCGTGAATCGGTGCTTCCACACAGTGGTAGGAAGTGATTCCCATCATACGAAAGCCCAGTGCAGCATCGATACCTTTTTCATTGGACCATTCCGGGGAACTAAAAGCAAACGGCAGTTCATATAAATTTTTCTCAAGTAACCCTGCAATACCACCAAAAATACCGGAAGAACGCGCATTATCGATACATTCGCCCACATGCCAAACCGGTGGCATATCCGGCTGAAGGAAGGTACGCAGTTTCTCGCCGGTTTTGCTATATGCAAATTCAGAAGTTTGACAGTACCCCATTTTCATCATAGGAAAAGAAGCACAGCCATTTGTAATAATCAAAACATTGTTTTTCAGCAAGACGTCAGCGACATCTAAAATGGCTTTTTCATACATAATTTTTGGATTATTACATCCGACCAGATTCACAATACCAAGAATATCTCCATTTTTGAGTGCATCAGCAAGTGGCTGCAAGCTTCCATATTTTTTGCACAGATATTCCACAGAAAAACCAACCTCTGCTTCCACTTCATACGGAGGAATGAACACTGGCATACCTTTGCGGGCGGAAAAACTTTCGATTGCGCGGGTGACGATTTTCTCGGCAATTTCCTGCGTTTTTTCCAAATTCGAATGATGGTGGTCGTATCCGATATGCTCGGCACCAGGAAGGCGGGCAGAATCACTTGTTGTAACAACTGTAGTTTTATAACATCGTGCGACATCCATGATAGAAGGATAAACTTCTTGCACATCGGCAACCCATAAATCCAATGCGCCGGTGCCTAAGACCAGTTCGGCGCTGACCGCATTTGACAAAGGGATAACGCCTTCATAACGATACATGGCAGATAAACCAGAGCAGCAGATTCCATAGAACTGAATGCCCTTTGCACCAGCATCCTTTGCCATTTTCTGAAATTTTTCGCTGTATCCGGTGCGGACAATTTCACGCACCAAAACAGGAAGATGTCCATGAACAGCGATATTTACATACCCTTTTTTTAATGCACCAATATTAATTTTAGAAGTGACGCGATCGCCGACACCTAAAAGAGCATCAGTTGCAATGGAGGTAGATACCACACCGCTAAATGTAAAAGCAAGACCGCAACGTAAAAATTGTTTCATAATACTTTCCCAATCTCCGTCCGTAGCACAGCCGGTTTTGTGATAGGCTTCAAAGACTTCGTGGTAGGCACTAATCGGAAGTACATCCATTTCTTTCCAAACTTTTTTGCGTTCTTCGGGTGCGCAGGCTTCGATTGTGCGGTAAGTTTCCGGCTCTGTACGAGACAAATCTTCTAACAATACATTTGCTAAGTCAATTGCAACATTTTTTACCTGACGGTGTTTGGTTGGAATACCAAAAGCCTGTGCAGTGGTAAGAATCTTATGTTCATCCATAATCGGAATATTGACTTTACCCTGTGCCGCCCATTTTAACATTAAGATGACTTCGCGAGCATGCATACCATGTTGCGCTACACCGGCAGCCGCGCCTCGCAGTAGATTGCGGGCAACAATCAGGTCCGCATCAGCGCCGCAGACGCCGCGTGGACTTTTCGGTGTGATATGACATGGCCCCATATTACAAATCTTACAACAGACACCCGATAAACCAAACCCACATTGCGGCTGCTGCTTATCAAATCGATCAAATGTTGTGTCGAGTCCGATTTGCTCCATATGTAACATCATTTCCTTCACAGCTGGATCCGGAACGTTGTCTAACACATCCTGCTTTGAAGGGAATGTTTTTCGATATGCGGCTACCGCTTTCGTGTAATCTTCTGTAAAAACATCTTCATGACTATGCTCATAAACGTTACCATCTGCATCGACATGCGTGTGTGTATGCCCTTTGACTGGTGCCAAAACTTTTGGAATCCCATTTTTGTCAAAACCGATAATGGCCCTGTGTCTATGTTCGCCAGTGATTACGTCAGGAATTTGTTCTTCCGTGTGTAATGGGTTTCTATGATGCTCATAATTACTACTCATTAATTTAATCCTCCATAAATGCAATGTACTCCTCAAATTCGCTTACGTTTGACTTGTCTCTTCATAGAAAGTAAACGATAGATTCTTTGAGCAAATAAACTTGTTTTCATATATGTTTTATAGAGTACAGTATATAGAAGAAAAATCTACCTGTCAACTAGTTTTTAAAAATATTTGTAAACGTGTAAGTGTTCTGCTCATTACTTCGAATAAAAAAATTGAATTTTAGAAAAAAGTGTTGGTGCAGGAAAGCAGTGTAAAACCAGCAAAGAAAGTTGTGTGATCCTGAATGAATGATGAAGAACGTCAGATAGCGGAAAAGTATTCTATTATAAATATGTAAGTTTAATCATACAAGAACAGTAACCAGAAATAAAATAAAAGACAAAAAACAAAAAATATGATTGACAAATGAAAAACAATATAGTATAATAAATAAGCTCGCTTGAGACAAGAACAGAAACAGAAAAAATAAAATAAAAAAGTTCTTGACAAAGAGAAAGTAGTATGGTAAAATGAATAAGCTGCTCACAAAACAGGCAGCGAAACAAAGAACATTGATAACCGAACAGTGAAATAACCTTGAAAATTCTAAGAGAATAATTCAGACGGAAGATGAGAGATCATCACTCCAAAAAAACAGTAAAATTCGAGGATAATCAGCCAAGCTGATTTCTGAGAGATCAACTTTTAAACTAGAGAGTTTGATCCTGGCTCAGGATGAACGCTGGCGGCGTGCTTAACACATGCAAGTCGAGCGAAGCACTCAGACGGATCCCTTCGGGGTGAAGTCTTTGTGACTGAGCGGCGGACGGGTGAGTAACGCG
>JBJENW010000375.1:0-5682 GCA_051880395.1 Lachnospiraceae bacterium
GAGTGCCTTATGCTCGAAGGCCATCCTGAGAGTATTAGGCACTCTTAGCACATAGACAATATGTAATGACCTCCAATTTGTAGTTTCGTGGATTTACCTGTATACTATAATTGGAAACATAAAAATTGGTAACAGGAATTACCGCATACAAATGGAGGTCATCATATGAATTATAACACAGTTTACGTAGGAATGGATGTACATAAAGAAAGTTTTACACTTTGTGCTTTCACAATCGAAGAAGATAAGGCTTCACACTTTCAAAGAACAGAAGCGAATTACAAAAATATCCTGAAATATCTGGAATTTTTACGCACAATATACGGAGATGATGTAAATTTTATCTGTGGCTATGAGGCAGGATGCCTTGGCTATACGTTGTATCATCAGTTGACAGCTTACAATGTCAAGTGCGTGATACTTGCTCCTACCACCATGCTGGAACCGCGCAGCAGAAAAAGAATCAAGACGGACAAGCGGGATGCCGAAATCATTGCCAGATGTCTTGCACAGCATAATTACAGTCCGGTTCATGTCCCGACAGAGCAGGATGAAGAAACAAAAGAATATCTTCGCATGAGAACAGACCACAAACTGGCTCTCAAGAAGGTCAAACAGCAGATCCTTGCATTCTGTCTGCGACATGATTACCGTTACGATGGAAACAGCTACTGGACAGCCACACACATCAAATGGCTGAAAGAACTGAAACCTGAGGGGCTGTATCAGGAGATCCTCGACGAATATCTGTTGACATTTGACAGCCTCAAAGAAAAACTGGAACGACTGGATAAACGTATTGAAGAACTGGCTTCAAAAGATGAATACAGGGAAAAGGTCAAAAAACTTACCTGCTTCATCGGTGTGAAAACGCAGACAGCTCTTTCGGTTCTTGTTGAAGTGGGTGATTTTAACCGTTTTGCATCTGCCCAGAATTTTGCCTCATATCTCGGACTTGTTCCGGGCGAAGATTCCAGCGGCGATGACAGGACCCGTCTGGGAATTACCAAGGCAGGTAACCGTCAGTTGCGAATGCTTCTTGTGGAGGCAGCCCAGAGTTATAGCCGGGGCAGGATTGGTTATAAATCTAAAGAGTTAAAATCCAGACAGGCAGGAAATACACCACAGGTGATTGCTTACGTGGACAAAGCGAATGAACGCCTGAGGAGAAAATACTACAAAATGGTGCTTGGTCAGGGGAAAAAACATAATGTAGCCAAAACAGCCGTTGCCCGTGAACTGTCCTGCTTTATGTGGGGAATCCTCACAGATCATACAGCCTGATAAAGATACTTATATGGGAACCGAAAGAAACGAAAAACAAAGAAACAGACAGATAAACAGCCTGATGCAGGTATCATTGAGGGATGATGATGTAAAGGCTGCTGCGCACCGCCTCCGGCGGCAAGACCTTGACATCATCATCCCTCAATGATAGTGGTTGAACAACCAGATGTAAGATGGCCTGTGCCATTTACATCTGGCCAGTAACAAAAGTAATAACGGAAGATATCCTGAAAGGGCTTCGGCCATTTCAAGGTTCAAGCTATCTACGAGTGAGCTATGTTGGCACAATTAATTGTGATCCACGATCATAGACGGTAGAGCTTACGGCGGACCATTGACCTGTCGGTAACCAATCCACGTATATCAGAGTGGCCAATGCCGGGAACTGATACTCCGAGGCTCTTTCCGGGTATCTTCCGAACAATTTCAAAAGGTTTGTGGTGATTTTTGTAAATTTCCTCTTGACAAAAGTCATTACATATCAGCTCACCGAAGCAGGAGCCGTGTTTTTTGCCAAGATGCCTGTCGTGCTGCGAAACGTCCGTATATGAAATTACCTCCGGTTGAGATGTTTTTTATCAAGCCCACCAAAAAGTAGTGGCCGGATGCACGTAGTGATTTGCCCGACAAATAGAAATTTTGGTAAAAATGTCCTTTGACAGGGAGGGGGAATGGGGATAAAATGGGAGTATCGAGTAGCGAAAAGAGCGTAAGTCCAGATTGGATTTGCGCTTTTTTTGTTGAGAAAAAGGAGGAAATAGAAAATTATGAAAGAATCAGAAAAGCAGACCATGAACCGTATGGGAACCATGCCGGTGCCACGCCTGATGATGAGCATGGGAATTCCGATGATCTTATCCATGGTATTGCAGGCGTGTTATAACATTATCGACAGTATGTTCGTCGCACAGATGCCAGATGTGGATGGAGTTGCGCATACGGGTGAATATGCGGTGAACGCGCTGACACTGGCATTTCCGGTGCAGATGCTGATCGTGGCATTTGGAATCGGAACAGGAGTGGGTGTGAACGCGCTTTTGTCAAAGACGCTTGGCGAAAATAAAAAAGAGAAAGTGGCGCGTGTCGCAGGAAACGGCGTAACGCTTGGGTGTATCATTTATGTATGCTTTTTTCTGTTTGGCATTTTGGGAATCGATGTGTATCTCAAAAGCCAGACCAGTGATCCACTGATTTTATCAATGGGAAAAACATATCTGTCAATCTGTACATTTTTAAGTTTTGGAATGATCTTGTTTTCCATTTATGAAAAACTCTTACAGTCGACGGGAAACAGTATCTATTCTACGATCGCGCAGATTGCAGGAGCCATTGTGAACATTGTGCTGGATCCCATTTTAATCTATGGATGGCTGGGACTTCCTCGGTTCGGTGTTTCTGGTGCCGCGTATGCGACTGTGATCGGGCAGATGGTCTCCATGTTTACAGCGATGTTCTTTCATTATAAAAAGAATAAAGAAGTGGAAAGTGGCTTGCAGTATATGAAACTGGATGGGGCGATTGTAAAAGAAATCTATGCGGTCGGATTTCCGGCAATCGTCATGCAGGCGTTGATGTCATTTATGACGTATGGCGTGAATATCATTTTCGGTGCGGTTTCCACAGCGGCGGTGACGGCGTATGGTATTTTTTACAAAGTGCAGCAGTTCTTATTTTTTGCTGCATTCGGACTGCGCGATGCGATCACACCGATCGTGGCATTTAACTATGGAATGGGAAATAAAACCCGTGTGAAACAGGCACGTTTTTACGGAATTTTGTTTACAGAAGTGATCATGCTGGCAGGAACGATCGGACTGGAGCTGTTTGCAGTTCCGCTTACATCGGTATTTGGACTATCAGCGGAGACGGCAGATTTATGTGTGCTTGCAATGCGAATCATCGCGGTCGGATTTTTGTGTGCCGGCGCGAATATCGCATTGCAGGGCATCTTTCAGGCATTGGGATGCGGGATCAGTTCGTTGGTGATCTCCCTGCTTCGCCTGTTGATCGTCGTGCTCCCGCTCGCCTATGTATTTTCAAAAGCAGCGAATGCAGCCACACGCATTTGGCTGGCATTTCCGATCGCGGAGGCAGCTGCCTGTATCGCCGCGATCGGATTACTCATTCGTGCCAATCATCAGATCGTAGATCGAATGACAGCCTCTGATGAGGAAGCTCTGAGTACACCGATCACGACACCGTTGATGTAAAAATCAGCGGCATCAATCTCAATATCTTCATAATTCGGATTCCCCGGGTGCAGGGTAACGGTCTGCTTCCCGTCATAGTGGTATTGTTTTACGGTGGCTTCGTTCATAGAACGACGGCCGCCGATGATGATACTGCCGTCTGCAGCATATAGCTGTCTTTGTATCAGAAGATAATCATCCTCAAAAATATCGAAATCGATCATACTATCTCCTGTAACATGTAATAAAAATTTGCTCTGTGGATCGTGGATCGCGCAAAGCGGCAGCGACTCTTCATGGTCGAATGTCTCGTTGGCAAACTGAAGATTACCGGCGGCGATCTCTCCCATTACAGGGATTGCCACGGAGTCATATGTGGAGCCGTCATCCGGATTTTTCAACTCATGCTGCTCGTGCAGTGTTTTCTGGAAAGAAAGTGTGCACTTGTTTTGCAGGTTGTAGTAGGTATACAAGAGGAATTTTTCATACGAAGGATCCGGCGTGTCGGCAGTCTGCAAAAGCTCCATTGGAATTTCATTGAAATAGCAGCAAGGCGTATGGCTGTTACTCATATACAGGCGTTCTTTCGCGCGCGTCATACCGACATAAAGCAGTTTTCGGTCTTCGTCGATCAGATCGGAACGGGCAGGGAGAATTTCCTGATTCAATCCGACTAAAAATACAACGGGTGATTCCAGTCCTTTTACGGAGTGCATCGTAAATAATTTCACACAATCTTTCTGAAACAGATCCCCTTGTTTTTGCTTTTGAAACACGACCGCGTCTACACCGTGAGAAACAAGATATCGCTGCACAGACCACAGATAATTGTTATTTCGCGCAACAATGACGATATCATGTAAGTCATATTGTTCACTGCACTTTTTGATTTCTCTGGTGAGAAAATCAAATTCGTCCCGTTCGGAATCGAAGGACTGGTAGTGTGGTTTCGGCCCGTTTCGTTCCAAAGAGACCGGCTGCACGAAATCGGTATTTTGGGAAAGGTCTTCGTCGTGGTCGAGAAGGGCATAGGCGGCTTTGGCAATCTGGCGGGTGGTTCGATAATTTTTTGATAAAATATTGGTTCTTAACTCCATGTGACACCTCCTTTGTTGAAAAAACGTTTTTTCTATTATAGCACAGTTTTTGTGACGGTTCATCCATTATGTTTTATATGGGTGTAAGTGTGCGGACGTTTCTGGGAAGGAGAGTTTCATACCGATCTGAAACAGAAAGGAAAAAACAAAAAACCTGTTTTTTGAAGATGACGCGTTTACACATTTGGAACGAGATGCTGCATAGGTGATCGAAACAAGTACAGATACAAAGCTGAGAGTGCAGAAAACGAAAGGAGAGCGTGGAGAAAGTCAAAGAAATAAAAGTGTTACGGAATTTCGGTCTCTGCTACATCTGTCTTCCATTGATCTATTTCGTCTTCTAACTGCTCATAGATATCATCATCTTCAATATATTCACAAACTGTTTCTAGTATCCTGTCATAGACAGAGATGTCTATTTTTTCTTTATACAAATGAAAATTTTGAAACACATCCAATACCCATTTTCCATCCAATTCTTCCTCATAACAGCACTCTAACAATACATCAATATAAGAATCAAGATTCTTATTTATATCTCCAATTGCTTCTGCAATAAATTCAAAGCGTTCTGGAATTTCGTCCTCAACGGAGGAGATCACTTGCTGTATAACTGTATCGTCTGGGCATAAAAATGCAATGTATCCTTGGTACTTTTGCAGGGGAAATTTTTTACTTACGGAATCAAGTGTATTTTTCAAGGCTTGGAGACCAAAATCCAGATCATAGCCGTTCCCTTTATCATATAAAAGGTATAAAGCTGGAAATGTAATAAAGAGACCAAAATCTTGTTTATAAATATCCATTCCAGAGGGCCAATCGTTTTCCTTTTCAAAACAATTACCATATTTTTTTTCTACATTGTCACACGCAGTTAGCCATTCTGATTGATATACAGTATGAACAAAATCTGCTAATTCCTGTTGCATATTGGAATCAGCGTATATATATATTCCGCTGATTCCCTCTGGTCCAATTGCTTTTATTATACTTTTATGAAGTAACGTAACTATTCAGTACCCCTTATCCAAAGATGAACTCCGGATGACCTGATATTGCCTTTCTGATCGCTTCATAAGCGTTGTATCCCTGCTTATGTGCCGTACCAA
>JBJENW010000376.1:0-24880 GCA_051880395.1 Lachnospiraceae bacterium
TTTCTTGAAATCAGATACATGATACAATCCCATCACCTCCGCTCACTATAGATTACACACGCTGGTCTATGAAATCGCAATCAAAAATATAGAAAAAATTGGAAAACAATTCTTAGAGTTTATATATTTTTTATAGCTGTAAAATCACCCTTCTAATTCGTTTTTACAGTTTCGTTCTCCAGCTTCTAATTGTTCTACAGCATCATCAATATTTTCGCCTTTCAGTTCAATGAAATATGCTTTTCTATTATTATCATCGACAAGTAAATAATCGCAGCATCTGACCTGTGTAAATATACCACCATCAAGCTTATAATGTCTTAAATCAAATTTCTTTGGATTTTCTGCCCGGTGCTGTACCTGTGAACCTTTATCTTTTGATACAACAACCTTCGCATCTTTTTTACATAAGGATTTCTCAGAAGTCAGAAACATGTACTTTTTCCTCCTCTTCGCTGTATCTTAATTCCACCATTTTATCATAATCGGTATTGATCTCATCCGAAGCACCATCAATGATTTCATTATTGATCGATTCAAATTCTTCATCTATACAAGGCCGCATGTTTCCTTGTTCTACATAATAGGCAGACATTTTTTTAAAATCCAGCCATTTGTACGGATGCACGATTTCACCAAGCTTATTCTGATCCACTTCTTTGGAAATCTTATTTGCGTATAATAAATTATTAAGTGTCCCCAAAATATATGGGCTATGCGTTGTTAAAAGAATTTTATTTCCATCGTTTTTGGCTAGAGAAATAAACTCCGTCATTAATTTTTGCGCATTTGGAAACAGATGGGATTCTGGTTCTTCAATAATAAAATACGATTTTTTATTGTTTAGCAAATAATAAAATACAACATTTAAGATCCATACGGCTTCTTGCTGTCCCGATGATGCAAAATTAATTTTTACATATTTGTTTGTGCTCACCTGCAATCTCTCTTCTCCATCAATATTTCTATATTCGCCTTGTAAGATTTCTTTCATCAGTTTTGCACATTGCTGCAGATTTTCTTTATTTATTTTAACATCCGTGAGATCCATTTTGTTTTTTATCAATGACTGTACACTACTTGAAAAAAATGGTTTCAACTGCATGATCCGTTCCAGATAATTTTGCGTGCAATAGTCCAGACTTCTTTTCTGATCATCGTTCATGATACTATACATAAACATTAATTGTGAACTAAACAATGTCATCATACTCCGCCCGGCAGGAATATAGATTATCTCCGTATCATCGCCAAAAAAAGTATCGATCGCTTTTTTTATTTCTGCCATGTTACGTGAGCGATCAAAGTCATCAAAACGAATCTGATCGTAGGAATTTAAAAACTCTGTCAGTTTTTCACTCAAATCGATCCATATATAGTTCGGGGAAATCGCATCCTTTGTTAACCAAATTTTAATAGAAACATTATTTGTATAGTCGTATTCCACCATCATGTCATTATCCATGCACCATGTCGTTCCAAATGTCTGCAAAAAATTAGAACGAATTTCTTTTAATAAACGGTTTTTGGTAGATGTTTCCTCTGTATTATTTTCAGCCGAGAATCTTCTATTCAACTGCATCCATAAAAGATTTTTTATATTTTTAAAGAAAAATATGCTTTTTGCAATGGTGCTTTTTCCAGATGCCTGCGGCCCTGTAAATACCATAAAATCATTGATTTCCAATTCACAATGCTGAATTGGTCCCAATTTATTTATTATTATTTTTTCCATGATTCACCTCTTCTTCGATTTCTTCATATTTTCTTTCTGTCAGCCGCTTTGCTACTGCCCGGCACAAATCTTTTCGTGTATTTTTTCCAGAAAGCTGAATCTCATCATCCAGCGCATACGTTGTGTGGAACACTTCGTTGATGACCGAGATGATCAGACGGGTACAGTCATTCAGAAGTGTCCGAAATGCATCATCGATATCGAATAGTACTCCGTCCTGATGGTTCCGAAAACTGTTGATCATGCCAATACAGACTCATTTTTTTCTATAATTTCTTTGATTTCTTCCTCACTTTTACCTGTTGCAATTGCAATCTGTTCCAGTGTAAAATTATTCTTCTTTCCGCTTTCATATTTTGTATCCTTATTGGTCAGCCCTGGCATCATACTGCGCCTTTTTATCCGCAGCGATCACAGAATTTGTCATGTCTGTATTCAAGTCGGCTTTCCTCCGTTACATATCGATGTTCTCTCGGAATCTCCCTTGCGCCCGCTTTTGCGGCTGATTTTCCGCCAGATGCACACAAATTTAATCAACGTACGTTCCACGTACGCCTCATAAATTTGTGCACATCTGACAAAAAATCATCTCACAAAATCAAGCACAAAGAGATTCCGAGAGAACATATCGTAAAATCATCCATAAGATATAAATCAAATGTATTTATCCATGTATCTATTATACCCTTGATTTTTTGCAGTTTCAACACAAAGTTAACGGTGTCAAGCACCTAGAGTGGGAGCATGTCACTTTGTGTCTGCATACGATACACCTCCCTCTTCTATGATTTTGCCTACAAAAGTCCATTCCCACCAAATAACTTTTCCCATTCTGTTTTATATTTCTCTACAATTGAATAATGTGATAGCAAAAGTTCCATCGCCAGTGTCAGTCCCAAACTAAAAGCCTGTGATGCATCTCCCCCAAACATATGACAAGACTCATGCACATAAGTAGAAAGAGCATCAAAATATCCTTCTTTCCGAAGCACTGTTCTTTTCAAATAAATCTGATTAACTGTATTTCGAATCAAAATCCCATGACTATTTGAGACAGCCTCCCTTCTTTTTTCCAATTTTGCCATTCCATGATATGATGCTGTCAAATTTTGAATGATTTTTCGCTCCGGCATCTGTTTATCAAAGCAGAAAAAATCTGGATAAATCTGATCTATGACTTGCTCTAAAATCTGGATACACTGATTTTCTCTTTTGTCCGGTTCATCGTCCTGCACAAATTCTCCATTTTCCTCACATTTTTCTTCCAGCGTAGGATAATGCAATAACTCAAACGAAATCTGAACAAGCATATATTCTTTTTCCTGCCTTTTTAACCAGGCTCTTGCCTGCGCTCGTCGGTTTCTGTCCGAAATCGTATAAATTGGGGGCAGACATAATAAATTTGGATATTTCTTGCGAAATAGTTCTGTTGCCTTGTGTGATCTCGAAATATTCGAAATTAACATCCGAATCACCGGTGCCCAAGAACGAAGATCAATTTTTTTGGGAGTAGAATTCCAATACCGACGCATTCGCTCCAACATATATACGGCTCCACTTGGAGAAATAAATGAAGCAACTTCTCCTAAGATCTGTGTAATTTCAAACGCATATAATTCACTGCGCTCACGATCATTTTGCTCATAATCATGCAGGCAAATGCTTAACCCAAACGGATTGGAACCACGTAGCTGATATGCACAAAACACAGCCCCTTCCTCTTCTGAAACCGGGTTCAATTCCAGACGACTGGTTTCCTCTTTTTCCTTACTTTTCACATCATATGCGAGCATCTCTACTTCCGTTTGATCAATCGTCTGTTTCACGGTGACGACATCCAGATTCCAGTCACCAGAAGACATCTGTATGTTCCAGTTAAAATCACGATGTGCACATAACGAAGCCACCTTAAATCCTTCTCCAAAGTATCCGGCATTCCCATTCTTTTTATCTGTCGTTTTTGTCGATGCCCCAATATGAAGCAGCCATTCATAGCTAAATGTCACTCCATCTACCCACATACTTAATTTCTCATTTTCATATGTATAATGGAACTTTTCTTTCCACTCCCGGTAATCTACTGAATCATAAAAGTTTTGAATATAATCACGAAAAACTTTATACTTACTCCAACGAACCGGGTACGTCATTACAATATTTAATGGTATAATCTGATTTTCCATGTTTCTCCCTCTCTTCCTTCCATCAAAAAACTGAATATTCATCTTCTATCCCAATCCGGATATAAAATAATGCCTGCTGTCTTTCAAACTCTGTAAATGTTTTATCTTTCACAACATCTTTTTGCGGATTTTTGTTTAAGATATGTATGAGCAGTTTTATACTTCCTTTCATAAAACCTTCCGCAACTCCCATCTGATATCCTCTCTCATATCCATCGCTATATTCTTTCCACATGTGCTCGTCTCTTTTCTCCCAATATATTTCATCTCATTCTTCTCTTTATTTTTGTTTTCGTATTTATCATATAATATCGTATATTCGATATAGTACAGTAAAAAAAAGGGTATGTCAAGTGCTATTGACACACCCTATTCCATATCTTTCAAAGCTTTCATATAACCCTCCAAACGTTTTTTTGAATCCGCATTAAGCGTCTGATACGTTTCGATCAATGCATATTCTTTGCTCCGCTTATCAAGCATGACATAATCTGACTGGTTATATTCTTTGAATTTTTTGTTTTCCGTTCCTAATAATAATTCATACGGTGAAATATCCAGCACCTCACAAATGACCATGATCTTATCCGCAGAAGGATTTGTACCTTTCCTTTTCCAATCACTGACCGTACTTTGAGAAATTCCTGTTCTCTTTGCAAACTCTAACTGAGAAATTCCTTTTTCTTTCATATATTGGTAAATACGTTCACTAATCAACATGTCTCTTCATTCCTTCCACTTTGTTGTGTTTAGTTTATCACAAAAAAGTGAAAATTCCTAGTGTGCTGACACGTTCATTTTCTCCCACAACATTTCTTATATTTTTTCCCTGAGCCACATGGACACGGATCATTGGGATAAATTTTCTTTTCCACTCTTACTGACCTGCCATCTGATCCAAACGGATACATCATCGTATCAGCATTTCCTTCGAAATCAACCGGTATTCCCATCTCACTAAGATATGGTGCTGCGTCCCTTAACATTGCTGCTGCATGAGAACTTCCCGGCACAATTGTCGGCATACCACCGGCAAATTTTCTTCTCGATAATTCGTTCGGCTTATGACCTCTGTTTTCTTTCATTCGTGTGTTATTATGTGCATTCATGAGCAAGCCAACAAATTCATTCATTTGCTTTTCACTCTGAAATTCTACACCTGCCTCTGACATTTTGTTGATCACTTCTGTAGGTGTTTCCCCTTCATAACTGTTTGCCCACACTTGAAGGCACCAATTCACTGCATGTTCATACGACATACCCATTTTTCTCATAAAAAATGTTTCTAACTTTTTATAAGCGAACGAACTTGCTTCATATCCGATACTGCATATTTCTTCCATCTGCTGTGTGGAAGGAATATAGAATTCTTTATCCATTTGCTGATCCAGTAAATCGTCAATTTCCCCATCCTCCAGTAATGGTATATGTATCAGCAATCCTCTTGGAGAATAAATCGGATCATTTTTTGGCCAATCCTGCAATCCCAATCTGTCCATAGGAAAAATACAAGATTCCACAATATCTACCGGCATGCCATACAGCATATCTATCATTTCATCTATCGTATCCCTGACTCTTAATTTATACAGCTCATATATAATTTCTACCGGCGCTATTCCATAATAGTTTATAAAGAACTGCACGCATTTCACCATCCAGCCTTTTTTGTATTGTTCTGTCCGAAATGCTTCATCATCAATCTTACGAAAAACCTCGGCAACCTCTTCAAATACACAGAACCTATCTGTAGATTCCTCAAAAGATCCGAGCCAATATCTGCACAAATACATTCCATCCATTATCTCATTGATCGGAATATCCTGTGGCGTATCACATGCTTTCCGAAAGAGCGACATTTGCTCCTTCGTCAAACAAGTGAGTCTGCTTCTAAGCATTTCTTTCGTACAGAAACATTCAAGAATCCTGTCTATCAACGCTGCCTTCCGAAGTCGGGAACATTTTCGCAATTCAAAGTTTCTTGCCTGATCTAATAATTCTTCTCTTGTATATTCCTCTAAATACTCTCTTAATAACATCTATTTTTTCCTTTCATTATAGCATACACCTGAAAAACTGCCTGCTTATATAGTCTGATCCTGATCTTTTTATATCTGATATTCCTTGTATAATTTGCTCAAAATTTCCAGATCATCCAAAACGTGTTCCAGTTCTTCCATGCGTCCATCTTTCAAGAATGCTTTCATGAGCATGGCATGCTTTCTTCGCCTTGCTTTACTCTTTGCTTTTATTTACTCCAAGAACCTCATACAAAGGAGCGAGCTGATCTTTTACCGCCTCTGAGATTTTTTCAATATCTAGCTTTTCTATCATCTCACTGCTCTTTCGCCCCTTGTAATAAACCTTATTTGCCTTTTTAAATAAAATTTGAAGTTTCTCATATCCATTTTTTCCAGATACTTTTGTTTTCTTATTCAGACGGAGAAATGATTTTATTCCATCTTCATCAAGAAGAAACCAATCTTCTATACTATGCCGTGCTTTAACATGTATCACCTGATCAGCACCTTTCTCCAACAAATCTTTCTCCACTTCATCCCATCTAACAGGTGGCTTTGATGAAAATTCAAAAACATCTGTATCCCTGCACAAAGCCACGGTAAATACACAGTCCTCTTTATACTTGGGTTTGATTTCCTTTACAAACTTTCTGAGTGCTTCTTTTTTAAATCCACCAACCCCTTTGATACATTTATATTCTATCTTCGTATCAAACATCCCTTTTGGATGTAATCTTTTTGCATTGTCCACTATCTTTTTGTAAAATTCCACTTCCGTCTCGCCTTCGACAAACAGCACCAGACATTTACTCATTTGTATCACACTCCAAATAATCTTCTAAATTATTTTCTGTATCTGCAAGCATTGAAAACAGATAATCTCCGATGCTCATCTTCAGCTCCTCCGCATCATTCTCCAACTGTCTTTGTCCTGATTTCTTAAATGTAAAAAACTCTGCCACTCCCGGCTCACGATTCACACCCACATGAATCCATGCCGGTTCCAGATAGCTAATAATATATGGCGAATGGCTGGTAATAATCACTTTGCAGGTATCCAGCAACTGACTCATAATTTGTATATAAGCTTGAAACAGACCTGGTTGAACAGAATTTTCCGGTTCCTCTATCGCTATCAACGAAATATTGCTCACACTGGATATGATGATCTTCGTCAAAATCATAAATACCCGCTTTGCCCCATCTGACATCAACGAGAAATCAACCGGTACTGCCAGATTCTTATCTTTCACATATAGAAAATAAACTGCATTCATGATTACAAATGGTGCATTTTCCGGAAGCTGACTGCTGTCTACATCTTTAAGTTCGATTTTCTTTACGATAATCTCTTCAATATTCGGAAATAATTGAAAATATACATCTTTTAGTAATTCAAACTTATCTGGATTTCTTTTACTTAAATCATAAATCACGCGTGGAAGATTCTCCGCATTGATCAACTCATTTTCAAAGCCTTTCCGTATGATTGGATCTGGCTGATAGAAACGTTTCGCATCCAGATTATTTTCCATATAAATTTTCATAGTATTTAATTTCTTAATAATTCCAATATAGTATAAATCATCGAATGCGCTCAGTTTATTTGCTACAAGCTGCGCCGGTTCAACTTTGATCGTTGATGTACATCTCCCAGTCTCGGAACTCTTATATGCCGCTGTTTCTTTTGTTCTATTAATAAGCTGTGAATACTTTTGACCTTTTTCATTGAGCTTTATCCTCAAATATTCCCGAACAATTTCTGGTTCGCTGTCTTCCTCGCACTGCCAGGAAAACTCGTAACCATACTGTATGCGATATTCCTTCTCTCCATCCATAGTTAAAACTTCGACCTCAAACATATAATTTCTACCTTGCATACTTTGATTCAGCGGAATGAGATCCACATTTGCCATCATTTTGAGCTTATATTCAATCGGTGCTTTTATAAAATCCAATCCAAAATCAATCCCTGTCAGTACATTCGATTTACCAAAATTATTAAGTGCTACCAATGCTGTAATCGTATCAAAAGTTACCTTTACATGTGATAGATTTTTAAATCCATCTATCTTTACAGCCTGTATTTTCATATTGACACACTCCTTTTTCTTTCTTCTCACACTATATCACCCATTGAATTAAAGTGCAATATTTTTTTACATATTTATTTATATATTATTCTTTTTGATGCTTTAATATTCTTTTATGATATTTTTTTTTGCTTTTTTAAAAACAGTTTCAGGCACTGTAGATACGATGCGTTCCCGTTCTACAGTGCCTGTTCTCTCACATTTTTTTCCTGCAGAAACAACACCGAATCTTCCCATAAAGATACCGGCAAACGCTGCCCGGTGTTTTTCCTGCAACGCGCATGATCCCCCACATACCGGATTCGACATCCCACTTGAGACTGCCGGAGCGGTACAAATAATCTCCCGGACAGGATGCACCGTTTTTCAGTTCGATATCAAAGCGGTTTCCGATGCTGATGGCTCCCTGCAGAGGAATTTCTCTGGAATACGGATCCTTCGGCTGTTCTTTCCAGATGTGTCCGTGTACGGCAAACCCAACATTGCGCGGTTTATCTGCCGGCATCAATGTGCGAAAGATCACGCGGTCTCCGGTTTCTGCACGAAAGATCGGTGTTGCCGGATCGCCGTGGACCAGACTGCTGAACACTTTTTCCGGTCGGCTGTCGTGCTGGAATCGATTGTAAAATCGCTCTGACCGGTAATTGTAGCCTTTTTCTCCGGTGTCTTCGGCATCCACAGGTGCTATTTCCTCGCTTTCTCCTTCTTCTGCTTCCTCATCCGCCGTCGCCGTCTGGATCAGATTGCCCTTGCGGTCTAGCAAGCGAATTCCGTTTTGGATAAACAGCACGAATTCCCGAAACGTCTCCTGTCCCGGTGCTGTGATCACTGCCTGTTCTGAAAAATCGCCCGGCTTTTTCGTCTCATTCTCAAACCAGCGCGCCCCCGCAGGTTCTACGATGAGTGCGCCAAACAATCCATGATAGCGGTGATTTCTCACATCACCAAACGACTGCAGCGTACAGGTCCCGTATTCCCGATCAGCAAACCAGCGATACGTGCGGCTCTCTCCCACTCCAACCGTCTGCTCGTAAGAGTTATAGCCTACATTCACGCCCGCATCCCGCACCGGATCGTATTTCAAGAACTGCGGCTGCAATGACACCCGCATTGACGGTGTATGCGGTCGGTCTAACGGTACTTTTGGATACGAAAAATATGGAACCTCTTGCGTCAGGCAGTTATGCAGTGTCACTTCCACCCATTCTCCTACATTTGCCCGCAAAATCAATGGTTTATAGCGATACCCGCCGCGCCGGATCTTTTCCAGATCGGCATATGGCACAAATACCATGCCATCCGGATCATGATCGCCGTAGCAGTTGTAACACAAATCTGCCTGTACTGCAGCAATCTCGTAATGTCGGATCATACCACTGCTCCCCGGACATGGCGGCAGTGGGAAAATTCCGGCGTGCTCTGATTTTGAGCTGCTTTTACAGAGTGGGCGCAGACACGTTTTATAATGATCGTACACGCGAATGATTCCCCATAAACCAAGCCACAGATCATCTATTCCTCCAAAATAATATAGATAATCACCCGCTTGATATGGTTCTGTGATGTGAATGTTAAATGCCTCGGAAATTCCGATCGTCTGCGACTGTGTATCCGGAGAATGCGGATCGGATGGCTCTTTTTTCCAGCTCATTCCATTTAGATTAAAGCTGTGCTGTTCCTCATGCGCTCCGTCGAGCAGCCGGATGACAAGTTCCTCGCCCGGATACGTCTCAATGAGTGGTGTCGCCGGGTCCCCGTGTACATGGGAACTGAACACATACGCCGGATCCGCTTTTTTGCACAGCCGCTCCCGCATGGGCTCTGAGTGGTAATTGATTCCCATCACCCCCGGATCATCATGTGAACCGGGAACCTCCGGCGGATTAAGTGCCTCTCCTTTTTTGTCAAACAACAGGGCAAAGTCGTGTACAAACAACGCTGCCTCCCGAAACGAGGACCCATCTCTCCTGCGAATCACTGCCTGTGTACCGGATGCAAGTGTCTCGCCGGTTCGGATATGATGAAACGTTGCCCCCGCCTCTTCAATGATCAGTGCACCGAACAGCCCATGCTGCTGATGCGTATTTGCAAACAAATGATCATGGAAAAAGACGGTCCGAAGCTCTGTATCCGCGAAAAATCGTTCCACCAGTGTTTCGTATCTTCGCGCTCCTGCGATGTTATTCCAACCGTTTGCCGACCCATCCGAAACGATGGTATCAAATTTCACCAGATGCAGATGATGCCCCACGATATCTGTCTTTGTCCGCATTTGAAATGGGCTTTCCTCGATATACTCCGGCAGAAGATTAGTCGTTCGAAGTTCAATGCAGTCCCCCGCATTGGCGCGGATGACAAGCGGCTCAACCCGAATCTTTCCCGTTTCCACTTTTTGAATATACGCATCCAGCCCTCCATGACGAAGAAGTTCTTCTTTTAAAACGAAAAATCGTCCTTGCGGGTCGTTCCAGCCAAAACGATTATACTTCAGTTTCGCCTGTACCATCGCGATTTCAAATACTTTTACATTCCGTGGTTCTTCACATGACTGCTGTGTGATCTGTCCATCCTCGACTGGCGTTTCCTCCCCCGCATCCTTTTTTCCCCCTTTCGCCACTTCTATCTCCAGTTTTTCCACCACTTTCTGGTTTTTCTCTTCGGTTACTTCTGCCTCCTGCTTTCTACACATCTTCTCCTCACAATGATCCGTATGACACGGACAGGTATCTGTATACAATGCTCCCGGTTCAAAATCCGGAACAAAATTCTGCTCCTCCAAACTCGTAGGCTCGCGTGTTACCTCGCCTGTCCTCCCCAAAACACCAAACGGTGGCTGCAGAGGTGGTTTTGGATATTTTCCCCCTACAAACCATGGATAGCCTGGGTGCAATGCATCTTTTTTCGGCGGACGTTTCCGATCACACAGTGGAATCAGTGGCGGTACATTTGTTCCGTCGGGCAACTTTCCGCTACCGTCCTCCAACCGGTCGTGTACGCGCCAGAGCGTCCACATTCCCTCATGAAAATGCGGATACAGATGACAGTGAAAAATCGCATCCCCGATCATGCCGTTTTTACTGCCTGCCCCGTGCAAAATGGAAAGCGTATAGCACTCCTGCGGGCTGATCGAAATCGAATCGATGATGGTGGAAACCGGATTTTCTCCTTCAAGCCTCCACTGGTGATTATGCAGATGAAAAACATGTGTCTCTTTCACCCCGCCATGCACCAGTCGAATCTTGGCTGGATCTCCCACATACGCATGCAAAAGGGGTGGTGCCGGATCCTGATACACCCATGAACTCATGGAAATATCCTCCCCCGAATCCGCATGATCTTGCGTCAGTGGTTTTCGATTGCGCATCGGTTCGGAACGATAGCTGATTCCAGTTGTCATCGACATCAGCCCGGTATGCAAATCCACGGGTTGTTTTCCGTCTTTATTGAGGATTTCCAACTCATCGTG
The DNA here is from genome assembly GCA_051880395.1 of Lachnospiraceae bacterium. GTDB lineage: Bacteria > Bacillota > Clostridia > Lachnospirales > Lachnospiraceae > JBJENW01. The sequence continues at coordinate 11,499 of JBJENW010000376.1, forward strand.
AAAAAAGACTGTATATTCCCGAAATGCAGGTTTTCCCGGTGTATAAATATCCGCAAACAAACCGCTTTTGATCGGTTTTTTGCTCCTTGGACTACGCCAGACTGCCTCCGGTGCTTCGACGATCACCGCACCAAACAGACCATGCACATTTGTTGCATCCTCACTGCTGCGCGGATCTCCCAGATCACTGAACAGATACACCCCCTCTTCTTTTGCATACCAGACATACTCCGCTTTTTTCGATGTCGTCGTATCCGGATTAAACCCAACCGCAGCGCCGTCCGACTTTAACACATCATACTCCAATCCCTGCACATGCATAGACAAGTTTCGTTTCAGAGAATGCGAAAAATGAATCCGCACTGTCTCTCCTGCATGCACTCGCAAAACAAGCGGCTGTACTTCCTCATATGGCTGCGGGATTTTTTGCCGAAATTGTTTCCACGCATTTTTCCGAACTCTTTCGGCATCCTCCGCCAGCACATACATCAGGCCATTCGGGTCATGATCCCCATACCGGTTATAAACGATCGGAATCTCAATTGCCTCAACAAAAAATTCCCGTACATTTTCGGTATCCCGATATTTATACAGCTCCATTCTATTCCTCCGTTTTTCTGTTTCCTTTAATATATGCATCTACATTCCAAAATGCTACCGATCATGAAAAATATCTCAACCATGGGGAGTCCTACACGGACGTTTCGCAACACGCCGGGCATCTCTGCGAAAAAACTCGGCTCCTGTGCAGGTAAGCTAACTCTTAAGATTCTCTAAGACACTCAGGATCGCCTTCGTGCCTAAGAGAATCTAAAGAGTGGATCTCACCTGCACCCGCCGAAACGTTTTTCGCAGAGATGCCCGGCGTGTTGCAAAACTGTGTATCGGAAACGGAAGGTTGAGATATTTTCTTACAGTTTCAGAAAGTGGTGAATTGAAAATTTATGTGGATGAAAAATTTAAAACCACAGCAGAATACTTTCCACTCACATAAAATCTGCTTCACAACTTTCTGGCGTAAACGAAAAATATCTCAACCACTCGGTTTCAATACACAGTTTTCGGTATCCGGCAGGAGGCAAGGACCGGGGTGGCTGCAACAAAAGTGGCTTTGACAGAAATGATAGTGAGCTTGGATGGGTGGATTTGCGATGCCTTTGCTGTCTTTCGTTCGGCGGAGAGGCTGTGCGAATCTGTATGCCAGAGAAAGAATCTGCTTTTGATTCTGGCTCTGGCATACAGATTCGTGCAGACTGTCCGACCTTCGAAAGACAGCAAAAATAAAGCATCGCAGATCCGCCCATCCAAACTCGACTTCATTTCTGTCTAGCCACTTTTGTTTCAGCCACCCCGTTCCTTGCCTCCTGCCGGATACCGGAAACGTCCGCGTAGGGATACCCTCATGGTTGAGATATTTTTCGTCAAAATACTTTTCTTCTGTAAAAAAATGCGGTAGAATGTGTAGTAAATTATACTTTTTATAAACGAGAGGAGTCATGTGTTATGAAGTGTCCATATTGCGGCAGCGAATTGCCGGAGAACGCGACGTTCTGTGACCAGTGCCAACAACCGGTCACACCAAACGCTCAATATTATGATCCAAACCAGCAAAGGTTCGACCCGAATGCTCAATATTATGATCCAAACCAACAGGGATTTGATCCAAATGCTCAATATTATGATCCAAACCAGCAGGGATTTGATCCGAATGCTCAATATTATGATCCAAACCAGCAGGGATTTGATCCAAATGCTCAATATTATGATCCAAACCAGCAAGGATTCGACCCAAATGCTCAATATTATGGTCCAAACCAACAGGGATTTGATCCGAATGCTCAATATTATGATCAGACTCAGCAGGGGTTCGACCCAAATGCTCAATATTATGATCCAAACCAGCAAAGGTTCGACCCGAATGCTCAATATTATGATCAGACTCAGCAGGGGTTTGATCCGAATGCTCAATATTATGATCAGACTCAGCAGGGGTTTGATCCGGCCTACAACCAGGCAAGGAAAATTAACGTTCGCACCGGAAAGAAAAAGAAAAATAATGGCACCACGATTGCCATTGTGTCCGCTGCTTTTTTGCTCGTGTTAGCCATCGGCGGAGTTGCCTTCGCTGCCTCGCAGGGATATCTCCCATTTGGCTCAGGTTCTAAAGACGACACCGAAGCAAACAATTTGATCGTTTCCGATACGATGGAAGCAAAGGAAGATCTCTCTTCTTCGAAAGAAGCCACAGAAACAGAACCTTCCGCTCCCGTAGATGAAAGAGACGAAACATCCGATGATAAACCATTTGAAACGCTTACCATAGACAAACTGGAAAAAGAATATGAAGAAAACAGTGTAAACGCAGAAACAAAATACGAAAAAAGCGTGATCTCTTTACAAGGATATGTGCAGTCTATCGAAAAAGATGACGAGAACCGCTATGAGATCATCCTTTCCGAGAGTAATGATTCTTACAATGACTATCTGATCATCTGTTACAGCAATGATAAGGAAAGTGTTGTTTCCATCAAAGAAAAACAATATGTTACTGCCACTGGTCTGGTGCATCAGGAAGGTGATGAGGTTTCATTTTTATCCGGCTGTACCTTTAAAGCTGCAAAAGCACCGGTTCCTCCTTCCACTGATGTTGCAAAGGATGGGCATCGGTATAAAATTTTCGTCTCCGATGTCACCTGGCAGCAGGCGTTTGACGACTGCAAGGCTCGTGGCGGTACGCTCTTAACGATTGATACCGAAACAGAATTTCAACAGGTGACCAAACAAATTGCCGATGAGGGTCATCAAGATGTTCATTTTTATCTGGGTGGACGCCGTGATCTAAATTCTGCCGATTACTACTGGGTTGATAACAAAAACCGTTTTACCGGTATTTCTTTAAATCCAAACACTAAGAGCTGGTCGGCTACCCATTGGATGACAGGTGAACCAAGTCTCACCTCTCCGGATGGGGACGAAATGTATATGAATCTGATTTTCTATCAGAACACATGGGTATTGAACGATGTACCCGCAGATATCACTCCATTTTATAAAGGAAAAACCGGATATATCTGCGAATTCGATTCCTGATCGATCACAACAACGACATTTTCGTTTTCAAAAAAACCGCGTGAGATTTTTCTCACGCGGTTTTCTTTTATTTACTCGGCTGTGCCGGGGTTGAAGTTTTATTCGAAGTGGATGGTTTCGTCGACGGTGTCTTTGGACTACTCGGTTTCTTTGCCGTCGATGGTGTCTTTGCTGTCGACGGTGTCTTTGTTGCTGCGGCATGCACTTTCTTTTTCAGTGTTACCGGTTTTCCATACAATTTCTTTCCGTTTACTTTCACATAGGCTCTCACAGTAACCTCATACGTTTCCCCGGAATCGAGTCCCGTCAACACTTTCTTTGTCACAGAATTCTTTGCGACCGAAATCGTCTTTTTCTGTTTCCCGTTTGTATAAGAAAGCGTATAGCCCTCCACCTGTTTATCCTGCTTCCAAGTGGCCGTCAATGTGCCTGCTTTCTTACTCGAAAGCGCCAGATTCTTCACCTGCCGCGGGACGACCGTCACCGTTGTCTTTGCCGTTGCCGCTTTACAGATATCTGATTCTTTTGTAATAACGGTAATCGTTGCGGTTCCGTAGCCTCTGACCGTGACAAGACCATTTTTGTCAATAAACGCTACTTTTTTATTGTCCGTCTGATATGTGATATTTTTCTTTTTGTCATAAACACCAATGAAAAATTTCTTTGCCCCATATGGTTTTTCGATCGGTTTTTTCAAAACTTCTAACGGATCTGTTTTTCCGATCGTCAGATTTAAGTTCACCTTCAGCGGCTTGTAATATTCTGTTTCGCTTGCCTGAATTGTGATCACTGCTGTACCGCAGCCTTTCATATACAGCTTTCCTTTGACAACTTCCACCACATTGGAATTGGAAGATTTGCATGTCAGTTTTCCGTCTCCGGTTGTCAGTTTCAGATTCTTTAAAATCTGTACGCCTTTTCTAAAACTGAGCATCTGCTGTTTCACGGTAGAAAGCTGCTGACTACCCTTTATTACATGAATCGTCACTTTCTGTGACGCCGCAAGATACTGATCACTGCCCGGTGCAGACACCGAAATTTCTGTCGTTCCGACACCTGTGATCTTTACTTTTCCTTTTGCACTCACTTTCGCAACAGACTCATTCAGAGATTTATAAGAAAGCGTACTGGTCGTACAGGCTGCCCCTAGTGTAAACGTCTTATCCCCGTAAACTTTTTCCACAGTCTGTGCCGGAATTGTGATCGTCTGACTTCCTTTGGTAACTGTCAGTTGGAATTCTGCCTCTGTCTTTGCATAATATCCGGTTTCTGCGGCAGTCACATGAATCGTTACCGTACCACACTTATGCATGATCAGTTTTTGATCCAACACACTTACAACCTCCGGATTTGAAGATGTAAAAGTCAATGCGCCGGTTCCTACCGTCTGCGTAAATTGTATCGCCGCCTCCTGATCTTTCACAAACGGAACTTTCTGTTCTTTTTCGTACGTCAGCTGTTGTTCCTTTTTATCCACGATCAAATGCATCGTAGCAGACGTCTCTTCATAATTTTGATTGGCTTTTGCAATTACGGTGATCGTTGTCTCTCCGACATTATTTATGATCACTTTCCCGTTTGCATCCACAAAGGCAGCATCTGGATTTGATGACTGCAGTGCGATCTCGCCGTCACCTTCTAATCTTGTCACGAGAATCGGTACTTCCTGTCCGCTCACGAATTTGACTCGCTGCTCCGGCTCAACGGAAATACGCTGCGTTCCCTTTGTCACTGTAAGCTCTGCCTGTATTGTTTTTGCCTGATATTTTTCCGTCTCTGCAACGGTTGCTGTCAAATGTGTCGTTCCCGCATTATGAAGCGTCACTTTTCCGTTTGCATCAATTGTTGCGACATTCGCATCTTCACTCTGGAATGTCAGTGTTCCCTCTCCAACGCGCAAAAGCGGAGTCCAGAACAACTCTTTTTTGCTCAGAGATGCCGTCAGTGCTGCCTCCGACTCGATGACCGGCGATACTTTATTGACTACCAGTGGTATTTTCACACTTGTTGCAGCGAAATTCGCCGTCTCGGATGCGGTCACAGTCAATTCTGCCGCTCCCGGTCCTTTGATCGAGACAAGTCCACTTCCATCTACAGAAGCCACCGCGTCATTCGATGACTGATAGGAAAATGCACCGTCTCCGCCTGCCAGTTTTGCATCGATCGAAAATTTTTCGTCTCCGTATGTTTTTTCGAATCTCTCCGCTGTCTGAATTGTCTGTTGTGCTTTCTGGATTGAAAAATTCACCGTACATTCGCCGCGATAATCGCCCATTCCGGTTACTTTTACCACACCAGTACCAGCGTTTGTGTCATTTGCATAACTGACCAGATAATCCGTATCTTTCTGAAGTGTTTCTTCTGCGATCTTTACCGTAACATCCGGATGCTTTTGCGTTCCATCATAGACAAAGGAATCCGCACTCAATGTCACCTGTGCTTTTTCCATCGGGATTCCAACTTTATCATTTGACGGTTTCTCCTTGGACCAGAGTGTAGAAGCAAGTGGTATCTGAATCATCGGGCAGACCCAGCCGCTGCTTTTTACAGATTTTTCTGCACTTCCGGTATTCAGCGTTGCGCTTCCGTCACTTAAGCGAAGTGTACTTCCGGCATCATATTCTTCCCAATTTGCAAAACTTGTTTTGTCAAATTTTCGCGTTGCGGATGCCTGCAGGGTTCCATCCTGTGAAACCGCATCTGAAAATCCATATGCAGTGTTTCCGATATCTGAAAAACTTGGAACTACGATACGGTCCGCTTTTTCTTCGCTTGTCCCGGATTCAAACGCATAGGCGCCAACCGAGATTGGTTCCAACACTGCCTGCTCCTCTGTAGAAAACGCACTTGCGAGGAAATTACTGCCTTTTGCTGTATAATCCAGATGTGCCTGATTTTCGATATTTCCATAACCGTTTAAAAATGAACGAAGTCCCGAACCGGACCAGCCTGCCCCAGCTGCCTCCTGTTCTTCATATTCCAAAAGTACACGGTCCGAGAGCAAACGCAGATTTGTTCCGTCATTCTGCAATACTTTCCATTGAATCGGCTCCCAGAGATAATACCGATAGCGCGGCTTCTGATTTGCCACACCCTGATTGATCTGCACGCGGCGAACCTTCTGTCCGCTTACCATCGCATCCCCGTTTTTGTTATAAACAGCTTGGATGATCTCCGTTGTCAGTCCATCCTCATTTGTCAGTCTCTTCTGTGGATACCAGCCAAAATAAACGGTATCCCACTTTGTATAGTCGGTCTGTGCATTATATACCGGATTCTGAATCTCCTGCTGTTGTTCCCCATTTGTCTCCACTGCCTGTGTCCTTGCTGCCGTCTCTGCCAAGACCGGCTGCACATTTCCCACTGCCAGGGCAATTGCCAGGCAGACACTGACTGCTTTTGTTCGTTTCATGCTATACCTCCCTTGATGTCCTCTTTGCTCGTAACTTTTTGCTTATTCCCCAAGTACCATCTGCATACATCCGTACATTCCTGCGTCGTTTCCTAAAGATGCCAGTGCAAATTTCGCATCCCGGCAGGCATGGAATGTCGCCTCTTTGTAATTTTTCTCAATGACATCAAGCAAGATCTGTCCCGCTTTTGATACACCACCGCCGATGACAAATACCTGTGGGTCTACCACACAGGCTACTGCGCCAAGTGCTTTTCCTAAAATATTTCCGAGTTTTTCCACCAGCTTTACTGCAACTGCATCACCTTTTTTCGCCTCATCAAAAATATCTTTTGCAGTCAAAGGATCAAACCCAGTCAACGATGTTTTCTCGGTTGTGACCGCAAGTTCCCGTTTTGCCATGCGCACGATTCCGGTTGCCGACGTATACTGCTCTAAGCAGCCTTTTTTTCCACATCCACAGACTTCTGTCTCGGTTTCATCCACTAAAATATGTCCAATTTCACCGCCTGCCCCGTTTGCACCTGCGATGATCTTTCCATTTAAAATGATTCCTCCGCCGACACCGGTTCCAAGTGTCACCATGATGACATCCTTATAGCCTTTGCCGCCGCCCTGCCACATTTCACCGAGTGCTGCGACATTGGCATCATTTCCTGCTTTTACAGGAAATCCGCATTTTTCACTTAATGCTTCTTCTACGTTAAACACGCCCCAGCCGAGGTTCACGCATTTTTTTACCACGCCCTCTGCCGTCACAGGACCAGGTACGCCGACTCCCACGCCTAAAACGTCTGCTTTTGCCACCTGTTTCTCTTCTAATTTTCCTGCGATCGCGGCTGCTACATCGTCTAAGATCGCGGCTCCACCGTTTGCCGTGTTTGTCTTGATCTCCCATTTTTCCAGCAGTTTTCCGGTCTCTTCAAAGAATCCGATCTTGACCGTAGTTCCTCCGATGTCCACTCCAAATCCGTATTTCATGTTTCTCCTCCTTTTTCACGAAAAAAAGCTACAGGCGCACACACGCGCAGCCTACAGCCTGGTCGTTTTTCCTTATATTCTTAAACACTTTTTATTATAAGTAAAATGACCTATGTCTGTCAATGTTTTTATTTATACCTTATACAAACCACTTGCATTTGTATTATATCTTCTTTCCTACCCGCTGACTCTCTTCTTGTTCTCCCCGCCCTCTAAAATGAGAAATCAGCACACTGCCTCCAGCTCCAATTCCAATACCGGTTGCTGTAATTACTGCAGTAATGGGCCACGCAATATTAATTGCTGCCAGTCCGATATCTCCAGTCGCTTTTCCAATAAACAGACCATCCACCACACTATACATTCCCGATAAAGTCAATGAAACAATCGTAGGCAAAGCGTCTTTCAAGATTTTCTTCAGCATGACTCTTGTTCCTTTCCGTCCAATCATTTTTCAACTGTTACCGCCATGCTTTTATTCTTTGCAAACATCCACCCAGCCGCTTGCATCCGAAGCCTGCTCCAATTCCGAAATCGTAAGTCTTACCGCACTGTGATCATCTCCCGCTGCCGGATAAACGGTATCAAACTTTTTCAGACTTTCATCTAAATAGATCTTCACGCCCTCGTTTACGCCAAACGGACACACACCACCCGGCGCATGACCGATGGCGGACTCTACCTCCTCAAATGGAATCATTTTTGCTTTTGTATGAAACGTATCTTTGTACTTCCGATTGTCAATTCTTACCGTTCCCTCTGTCAGGATCAATACTGCCTGTTCTCCCTGCAGAAATGACATCGTCTTTGCAATCCTCCCCTGCTCTACCCCCAAGGCTTCTGCTGCCATTGCAACGGTAGCCGTCGATTCTTCTAACTCGATCACATGATCCAAAAATCCTTTTTTCGCTAAATCTTGTTTTGCTTTTTCCAGTGACATTTTCTTTCTCCTTCATTTTTTATGTGTACTTTTTTCCAGCATACCACACATCAAAAAAACTGTAAAACAAAAACCTCTAAACATGGTAAGTAGCACCTACACTCATTTAAAGGTTTTCTAAAAAAATTTTTTTATTTGCACCTGCCGGATTACGAACCCTTGCTGAGCACACTGCCTGACACCGAGGTTCCAATTTTTGTTTCTCTGCTCCCTCTTCAGCGCATTCTGCAAAAGGACCGCTGTAACAACCTCTGAAAAGATGTGGCAGGAACCAAGACTTTTGAAATTGAACATTGAAACGTTCTTTTTGTAATTATTCTATAATCAAAAACTACAATACAATTGTTGTGTTTAAACGCATTTTCTCTCAATGCAATCTACTCCCCTTCCAACAGATCCACCGCTCTTTGACAAGCCTCCAATGAAAATTCTGTGGTCGTAATTTTTTTATTTTCAAATGCCAGTTCGATCACCTCACATACATGTTGCGCAAACAGCGTCACATTCTCAGAATCAAATTTTTGTTCCAATTGTTTCACATCCAGTACTTTCAACCCTTCCTCGATTTTCTCCAATTCCTCTTTATCCAATGGAAGATACGTCTTACAATTTGGATGCCAAAATCCATAACACTCTTTGTCCCAGTATTTTATCATATTTGTCCGTCTTCTATGATACTTTCCCATTACCTTTGCAGGGAGGTATTTCAATAAAACAGGGTCCATATCATGCAGATATGCCATAAGAAAAATTTGCATAGTCTTATATCGTTCTTCAAATACCAGACATCCTTCCAACATGGAAATTGTCTTGCATTCCCCTTTCGAAAGCGGTCTCTTTTTTCCATTGATCTTATTTTCGCAGGAAATATAGGATTTCAATACTTCCCCCAAAAAATAATAATCCTCATTGATATCTTCTGGCGTAAATTCTTCCTTTACGATCCTGCTTTCAATATAACCTCCATCCAGATATTTGGGAGAGATCCGTTTTCTTATTTCCATCATTACTTGCACTTTCCAATCTTTACATTGCATGCGCCTGCTCCTTTCCATTTTATAAGACTGAACCATCCTCGCTCAAGCCACCAATCACTGATACATATCTTCCAGACGAACTAATCTAACCTCTCCCTTTTCCTGCGCCTGAAGCAATCCATCTGTAAATCCGCCTTTTGAAAAAATATAATAATAATATTTCTTTCCCTTTCCAAAAACAGCTGCATACTCCTGAATAAGGGCAAGTTCGTCCAAACCGATTTTTTCATTTCGGTATTTACAGGAACCGATCAGATAAGTATCTCCTTCTACCGGAGTTCCTACGATATCAATCTGAACCTGCTTTTTTTTCTTTGGATCCGTTCCCCACCATTGTCCGATCTGATTCAATTCAATCGGCAACGAATCGGCATAATAGAGCAAATAGTCTTTACACATCTTTTCAAATATAAGTCCCATATAATCCGGGAAATTTCTTTTTACGGCATGTGGGTACGTTTTTTCAATTCTTCCCGAATCAATGGCACTACTATTGATTGGAACAAAACGATACCAAAAACGGAAAAAATTATCTTCCAAAAGATAAATCGTTTTTTTCCCTGGTTTTTCCGTGATCGGCGTTTCTTTTTTTACAATACCAAGATCCATCAATGTTTTTAAATACTTTGAAATAACAGACGTATTTTCACCAACCTTTGTTGTAATCTCATTGAGGCGGGATGCGCCTTCTGCAATCGCCCGAATGACTGCATTGTAAATGTATGGCTCCCTCAACTCCTGTTTCAACAAATTTTCCGGTTCTTCATATAAATAACTGGATCTGTCAAAAAGATTCTCTTTTAAAGCGTCATCTATGTCTGTTTTTACATCCAGTTTATTAATATAATGCGGAACGCCTCCTGTGATTCCATAAATCAAGGCATTGTCTTCGCAAGAGAGGTTTGAATGGAAAACCGAAGTATCTTTATAATCCAGTGGTTCTATTTTAAACTGTCCGGTTCTTCTTCCATATAAGGGACTTTCCTGACCAAGAACCTGATGTTCCATAAAGCTCATAGAAGAACCGCATAGAATCAGATAGATTTTAGAATCGTTCCACTTATGGTCAATTAGATGTTGCAGCATCGCTGATATTGCCGGTTTCGCCTTTGCAAGATATGGATACTCGTCAATGACAAAAACAATGCGTTTTTCTTTTCCTAATCTTGTCACTTCATCCAATGCAGCGTCATAATTCTGAAATACCGGTGCAAAATCCATATCCGGTCTTTCATAGCTCATAATCGCTCTGGAAAGTGCTTCTAGATTTTCTTTTCCCGTAGTATTCAGCGCTGAAAAGAAAATCGTAGGTTTATCCTTACAAAATTCATTGATCAAAGCCGTCTTTCCGACTCGTCTTCTTCCGTATACAACAATGCACTCAAATTGATTTCCTTCATATCGTTTGTTGAGTTTTCGTAATTCTTCTTTCCGACAGTAAAAATGATTCATTTTCCCACCTCGAATTCTTTTGGTTTATATAAAGTAACTCGTAATGAACGAACTTACGATGCCCTTTTTATTCTATCTTAGAGCATATATTCTCCAAAGTCAATCCTCCAGCATTTACACAAAAAAGCCATCCGAAACATTCACAATTAATTTCATGCTATTATATTCCTTCAGCACACCACTTCGATGATGAAATCACTTTTCGCCGCAAAAACCGTATCCTGGTTCATCATTCCCCATGCAGGAATAATGGAACCTAACATACTTCCGGGAACTGAAAAAGAAAAATAAAAAGGAGCCCGCTTTCGGGCTCCGTTTTTGTTTTTGGCTAAACATTTTCTTTACAGATTTCTCTATCATCGGTCGATTTAAACTTTTTTTGCAAATAGTTTTTCGCAATGAAACCGATATTTCCAATCGGTGTAAATAATACGGTAAGAAGCATTTCAAAAATTGTTATCATTGACAAAATCTTAAATTTATTCATATAAATCTCCCCCTTTTTATATAATGGGAAATTATACATGATTTTTCTTGTTTTGTCAAAATATTTTTCTTTTCACAATTCCATCCCACGCTCCTTGCACTATTTGATTCGATCTAAGCCTATCTCCATTCCTGCATCTACGAATTCTTCCAAAAAGAGGTGTCAGACAAAAACCATAGCTGTTTTTCCGTCATAATTCTCTGACAGATTATACTTACAGATTTCCTCTCCATTGTCCCGGTTTACCAGAATCTGCTCATCATCCCCTCTTCCTGCGCCTGTCACGTTATCGCCCATGTGCTGCACCGCTCCGGTTTTATGTTTCAAATGATAAAAACAGATCACATCTTTGTGTTTATGTTTTAACTTTCCATCCCGAAGCAATAGCACCGATGCATCACAATCAATGCTTGCTCCTTTTTCTAATAATTCTATTTTTGTATCGGTGTTTTTCTTATCATCGCTCCATCCCCACAATTCTCGCAATCTGCGCAATATAAGCTTGACCTCTTTTTCTGTCTTAGAGCATATATTTTCCAAAGTCGATTCTCCAGCATCTCCTCTTTTGTCACAAATCTCTACCGTTAACTACCAGGAACTGGAAAAGAAAACACGTTCTTTACAGATTAGCTTTTGCTCGTTTTGAGTTTCATTTTTTTCGTAACCCCTTTAGAGCTGGTAAGCATCTTTTTATAACTATTTTTTTTACTCGATGGCACTGTAAATGCAGCCTTGCTATAGATTCCATTAAATGCTTTGGAGCCGATGGTCTTCAGCTTTTTCGTTCGAATAACAATCGTTTTTAGCTTACTATCGTTTTGGAATGCCTTCGCGCCGATTTTGGTAATTCCAGTGCCGAGCACGATCTTTTGCAGTTTTTTGCAACCGACAAAAGCACTGTCCGGAATCTTCATCACGTTATTTCCTATGGTGATCGACGTAACAGTTGTTTTTTTCTGGAACGCCTTGGCATCGATGGCCGTTACCTTATAGTAGTGACCTTTGAGCTTAACTTTATCAGGCACACTCATGGTTGCGGCCGATGTTGTTTTGATTAACTTCACAGTGCCGGAACCGTTAGTCTTTGCATTCGTCACTTTATAGGTATAAATTGCACCTTTTACCTTTACTTTTGCAGTCGCATTCTTAGTAAGCGGCTGTTCGGTCGGCTGACTTGATGTGGCACTGGATGGTTTCGATGAAACACTCGGTGTAGCCTCAGACGGACTCGACGGAATGCTCGGTGCCTCAGACGGACTCGACGGAATACTCGGTGTGCTCGGTGCCTCAGACGGAACACTCGGTACATCAAGGGACGGGCTTGATGGCATATCAACAGATGGTGCAGAAGGCTCCGGTGTCAACGCTGCGATCGGTTCCGTTTGCATGTAGCCGCAGACGAGGCAAATGCGTATTTTCTGTCCTTCCTGCGTGAGGGTAGGCTCTTTTGTTGTGACCCAGTCACCATAAGTATGCGCGATTCTCGTATCTTCTGCACCACATTCACTGCAGACATGATAATGTGCATCTGCATCATAGGACCAGGTATCTGAGTAGGAATGAGAAAAAGCAGGCACTGTCATCGTCTGCGTATATCCGCATACCGTACAAGTACGCTCCCATTTTCCTTCCTCTGTGCAAGTCGCCTCTTTCACTGTCTTCCAATTGGTAAACGTATGACTGGCACGATCCAGTTCAACCGCAGAGTCACAGGAAATACAGGTATGCCAATGTTCCTCTTCATCGAAACTCCAGGTCTCAGACGGCGTATGAACATGAGGTGGTTCTTCTGTATTGTCACTCGGTTTTTGGCTGCCACTACTTGGTTTGGAACCCGAACTGTCATTGCTCGGTTCAGAAGCACTGCTGCCACTACTCGGTTTCGACGGTGTGCTTCCGTTACTCGGCTTAGAAACGGAGCTTTCGTCACTCGGTTTCGACGGTATGCTTCCTTCACTCGGTTTCGAAACGGAACTTTCGTCA
>JBJENW010000376.1:24980-32227 GCA_051880395.1 Lachnospiraceae bacterium
ACTCGGTTTCGAAGACGATGTATCCTCACTCGGCTGACTGCTCGACGGTTCGCTTATTTTATCAATAGAACGGGTTTCTTCGTAACCACAATCACTACAGATACGGCGTTCCTCGCCTTCCTCTTTTGTTGTAGCAGGAGTGACGACTTCCCATTCACCAAAGGTATGTCCTTTGGCAGGAATCACAACTTTTTCCTCAGACTGATAATGGCAGACCTCACAATAATAGACACCATATCCGGACTCTGTACAAGTCGGCTCTTTCACGACTTCATACTCTTTCGGGAACGTATGAGCTGCCTCATCGACATAACTGCCGCAAATCTTACATTTTCTTTTGTGTGTCGTGCTATCGGTGATCCATTCGTCTTCACAGTGATGCTCTTTTTCATAGACGACACCGACCATGTTTTGAATCTGCTCCGAAGAGAGCGCATAGTCATAAAACGCGATCTCGGAAATACTGCCTTTGAAATAGCTATCATCACCATAAAACGATTTACCGATATATCCGGTCAAATGCTCACCAAGTTCAGACAAACGCTGATTCAAAGCCGCACTGGCAATCAGTGTGTTATTGCGGTAGAGATAACCTGTCTTGCCATGTACGACAACGGTATAGCGAGACCAGTCTGCGGCAGAAGCAGTTGATTTGCCGCCACTCTCGCCTTTCCAGCCGTTGTTTTGCTCCTCTGTTTTGGTGATTGCAAATCGAGAGGCATCGGTTGCGGTTTTCACAAGAAAATACTTCGAACTGTCAATACCAAGTGCCAGCGTAAAAAAGTTTTCTTTATCTGCCTGCTCCGGTTTTGCACGAAAACTAATGGAAAAATCATCGATTCCATCCAACAGTCCCTCCGGAAGCGATGCATAGGTACCGTCACTTCCATCGAGATAGAGCATAGGATTATCAGCGTCTTTGATAAAACGATAATTTCCGTGAACCTGCAAAGCTCCTTTGTTTCCCATCACATCTTCCACTGCTCCGTTTTGAGCGCCATGCAGCGGATAGTAGGCAAGCGGATCGCGGGAAATCTGTTCCGTGTCGGCTGTGTCCGAAGAAGGTGTTCCGAATACTTTTACCTCATAAACCGTTGGGCTGTACCAGTTGTTATTCGGATTATTTTGTGGCCGTGCATTGGTCACAGTCAGTCGAACATAGCGGGCGGTTCCGCTTAATGCATCGCTGGTAAAACCATACGTTTTTGAAACACGTTCCGAAGAAGTATCGGTGCGATCGAGCAGTTTTGTCCAGTTTTGTCCGTCGTTGCTGCCCTCGATATAATAGGTATAATAAGCTTCCGAACCCTTGCACATGTACCAGGAAATCTGCACATTGGACAGATCACAGACATGTTCCAAATCTACCTGCAGAGCAAATGGCCACGTTTTGTCATTTGAAGAAAAGCAGCTCTGATAATCACCGTCAAAAGCATTCGAAACATAGAATGTAGTTCCATTATCCGCACCTTTTGCAGAAATGGTAGCGAGTGCTGGCTTATTTAAAGAAAGCAGACGGCCCTGCTGTACCGGATACAATTCGCCTGTTGCGGTGCTGTATCGAAACGAGGTACAGTAATCGTAAAACGCATATCCGTTTGCAAAATACATCGGACACAAGTGGGTGCCCGGCGTATCCCCCGAGCGAAGCCAGCGGTACGCATGCATCACACAGTTCCCCTTGTCGCCGACGGACTGGATCCAGCCGGACTGACAGGAGAAGGTGGATGTGTTTCCGATATTGCGAAGCGCACTCCAGTCACCGGAAATCTGTTTCGTCACGGCATAAGCACCCTGGCTTGGATACCATCCTGCCGCCTGAGAGGTAAACAGATAATAGTAACCGTCCCGTTTGGTCATATTGGGGAATTCACGATATTGTCCGATGAACAGTTCCTTTGTCACCTCGGTAACATCGTTGTATTCGCTGTTCATTTTAAAAATACGCATTGTGTGGTTCGCGCCTTCGCTGCCCTTGCTGGTCGCAGCGATCAGATAGCCGGTGCCGTCATCGTCGACAAAAATGCTCATGTCACGCACCTGGATATCCAGGGGATTATAGATATGGTGTACGGTAAATTCGCCGCCCGGTGTTCCGGTGATGACGAGCGCTTTTCCATCGGCGTAGCCGTCTGGCTTTTCCCAGTGCGCCCAAATGATCATTTTATTTGCTTTTTCAATATATTTCATCTGAACGGACTCCAGTTTACAACTGCCGAGATCCGCATTCTGGCTCTGGTCTGCTACGGTTCGTTCATTTCCAAATGTTTTTCCGTCGGTCGAGGTGCTCTCTACCAGCCACGAAACGTTATTTTCGCTTTTCATGGAATAGCTGTAATAGGTGTCGCCTACTTTGGTTCCGCTTGTGGCATAGTTCAGCTCACCGCCCGTTAAGTTGCTGTGCGTATCTAAGTCAGAAGATACACTGCAAGGTGTCAACGCCACCACATTTGAGGTGGCCAAAACAGCTCCGTTGGAACCGATGGCAAGCACCTGATACTGATACATCTGATTCAGCGTTAAGTCGTAATCCTGAAACAGACATCCTGTTGTTTGATAGATTGTGTGATAATTGCCATCCGTCGAGCGCTGCACTTCGTAGTGGTCCAGGGTGGATTTATCGAACGAATCTCCCCATTGCAGGTTTGCATTTGTGGCATCTGCGGTATCGCTTAAGCAAAAAAGATTGGCGGACAATCCCAAGACAGGTAAGCCATTGGCATCCGTAGTGTCGGTGGTCTCTGCAGCATATGACGTTTGTGGCAGCAGAGTCGGGATTCCTGTGGCGGCCAAACACACCGAACAGAGGCCGGCAATTATGCGCTTTCGGAATCGATGAAACGTTTTTTTTCTTTGCATTTTCCTATCCTCCAGGTTATAGCATGTATGTTCTTCGATTAACATAATTTTTTAGTTTCAGTATAGCATAGAACATATGCTACAAACAATAGGGAAAGAAGGTGAAATATCACTGATTATTCCGATTGAGTAGCGCACTCTTTTCCGGAAGATCTAAGCAACCATTGTATTCCCAAGTTCCCATGCACTGCTAAAGGCGCTGTATCTGGCAACGTTCGAAGTTTCAAAAAAATGGACCATGTCGATCCGAAACTGGGGAAAAGTGCATGGCGAGCTTGTGATCATGTACCCTGGAAGAATCCCTGACTAAAAAGAACCATACGACAGATACACCCAGAATTCTCTGGGTGCTCTTGACATACCATTCTATTTTTGGTATGACTAAAGCAGGATGTGCATTCTGCATCTGATATACACATCCTGCTTTATTATCATAGAAGACCATATTTACAGAAAAAATTTCACCGCTCCCCCGAACAGACGGATTAAAGAATCGTGGTATACACCTTCCTTTTCGGTATGATCATCTGCATCCTAAGCCCATGATCATCTGTCATCACCTGTTTCGGAAGCACTTCTGTTTCGCTCTGCAAATCCAGATTCGCAGTAACCGCCAGACAGATGGCATCCAAAATATCATCCGCATTACACTTTCGTTCTTTCGCTTTTTCTGTTACAAACTCTTCCGATAAATTTGGTAAATAAGCAGAAAGAATCCTGACTCTCTTCTTACATCCATCCGGGTCTGATTTTTTCTCTCGTACAACCGCACCGTTCAGCCTTGAAAAACAAACTTCCGGGTGACTTTCCTTCAGCAGATTTTTATATTGTTCATGCGTAGATAGAAAGAGATCTAGTTCTCGCATTTTCGGAATGATTGCCATGGTCTGCTTTGCCAGACTTTTTCCCAGTGCAGCCATATTTGCTTTGATCTGCGCTTCCTGTGACTCTTCGTATACCGCCTGTCTGGATGGAACCGCAAATATTGTTGATGTTCTTGGCACGATCAAACGTCTTGCTTCTGTATCGGGCCGCTGTTCATACTGCAAACGGTTACTTGGCAGTCCATCCTCCTCTGCACCCATCTACACCTATACAGAACGACTCCTTTCGTAAATGTGACTGCATTTTCCGATTTTTCTCTGGATTGTACAATAACGCCACCTCCACGATATGCGCTATATTCTTATCTCCGGCATACTTCGCCTCATCTGCAAAATTTTCACTTAGACTTTTCCACTCTAATACATTGACTTCTTCCACCAGTTCCACATCATTCTGTAAAAAACCCACATATATTTCCAATACTAACTTCTGCTGATAATAAGTCAGATCCATTAACCGAAATAATTGAATCTCATTTCTGCTGATTCCGGTCTCTTCCTTTAATTCCCGATATGCCGCATATTCACTCGATTCCTCTGGTTCTACTTTCCCTCCAACAAAATTATAGAGACCTTTATAGGGATTCTTTTTTCTCTTGCAAAACAAGATATTCTTTTTTGTTTTATCAAAAACTACAATGCAATTATTGTGTTTAAACGCATGTTCTCTCAAGGCAATTTACCCCTCCTTTTCCATTTCTGACTGATGATACATCTTTTCAAATATAAGTCTCATATATTTTCACCGACCTTTGTTGTAATCTCATTGAGGCGGGATGCTCCTGTAAAGTAACTCGTAATAAACGAACTTACAATGCCCTTTTTGTTCTATCTTAGAGCATATATTCTCCGAAGTCAATTCTCCGGCATTGATATTCAGCACACTAGTCAATTCTGATTTTTTGTGATACACTAAAATTAGATGTTTGACGGCGACTTATGCCACCAACAGATGATTCGAAAAACATTGTAACCATACTGCTTCATCGAATGTTTGGTTAACTGAAATGAAAATAGTGTTTTATTAAATAGAAAGGAATCTGTATGGGAACTTATTTTAATCCAAATAATGAAAGCTTCAGATGTGACAAAAGAAGTGAAATTTATATTGACAAAACTGGTCTCTTAGAGTTTTTAAATAAAAAAATCGGCACAAATGCTAAATATATCAGTGTAAGCCATGCCAGACGATTTGGCAAGTCCCATGCGGCAGGTATGGTTGATGCATATTACAGTCTTGGAAGCGATTCAGAGGAACTGTTTTCAGATACAGAGATTGCAACAAAGGACAGCTTTCAAGAGCATTTAAATAAATATAATGTCATACATCTGGATATTTCTTCCGTGTTTGATTTTCATAAAGAGGATTTGATCGAGGAAATCCATAGACGAATCAGCAGAGAACTGAAGGAAATATATGGCGATCAATTGGATTATAGCAGCGATTTGTATTTATTGTTTAATGATATTTACAACATAGAAGGGATTCCTTTTGTCATCATTATAGATGAATGGGACTGTGTGATCAGAAATGCTGCCGACGATCAAGAATTCGTACACCGGTATCTTCAGTTTTTACATTCCTTATTTAAGAGTGAAGAGTCCAAAAAGTTTCTTGCGCTGGCATATATTACTGGAATTCTGCCGATAAAGAAAATCCAGGATGAGTCGGCTTTGAATAACTTTGATGAGTATACCATGGTAAGTTCCGTACCGATCACACAGTATTATGGATTTACAGAAGAAGAGGTAAAAAGGCTTTGCGAAAAATATGACATGGATTTTGAGACCACACAAGCATGGTATAACGGATACTTGATTGATGGCATGCATATGTATAATCCTAGTTCGGTATCAAGAGCGATGCTGAAACATAGGTTTGACTCATACTGGCGAAATACATCCTCTTTTGAATCGATAAATGTTTTTATACAAATGAATTTTGATGGATTAAAGGATGATATTCTTAAGATGCTTGCGGGTGAAAATGCAGATGTCGAGGTAGGGACTTTCCGCAATGATTTATCTGATATAGCATCAAAGGATGAAGCTCTTACCGCACTCATACATCTTGGTTACCTGGGATATGATGCAGAGGATTTAAGTGCATATGTACCGAATTATGAGGTAGCTTCCGCCTATAACCTTGCACTTCGGAAAAGCGGATGGAGTGAAGTGGCAAAAATAATATCACGTTGTGATGAAGTTCTGAAGGCAACGATTAGAAAGGATACAGAAAAGGTAGCAGAAATCATCGAGCTTGCCCATGAAACCTATACTTCCGTAATAAAATACAACAATGAGAATGCACTCAGCTGCGTACTCACAATGGCATATTTCACGGCACCGGCGTACTACAATATTGTGCGTGAATTCCCCACTGGAAAGGGATTTGCTGACATGGTATTCATACCAAGGGCAAATGCAGGAAGCCGCCCGGCAATGGTCATAGAATTAAAATATGACAAAACAGCCGATACTGCAATCAGACAGATCAAGGACAAAAGATACACTGGAGCATTGGCAGGATATCATGATAAGATCCTTCTTGTGGGGATTAACTATGAACCGGATAACAAGCACCACAATTGTGAGATAGAGGAATGGGAAGATGGAAGCTTTTGACAACTGGTTTACTATTCAAAAAATGTATGTTTTGTGGGTCGGCTCATTTTCGTGACCTCACGAAAATGAGCCATTATGTTTCACTTATCTAATGCATTGACTTCTTCCATTAATTCCCGATATGCCGCATGTTCTCTCAAGGCAATCTACTCCTCTTCCATTTTACCTAAAACGGAAAAACAAATGGATTTTCCTCATCCGGATCATTATACTGTTCACAATCCGACTGCCATTGCGGCATTCCTGACTTGATTGATTCACATAAATATTCATAATCGTTTTTTTCTATCTTTCCATGCTCTACCATGCACTTATAAAACTTTTTAATACTTTCAGCTGTACTTTTTATAGAAGCCGGTGTAGACCACATACATTTTCGTATAAAAAAATCTCCCAGAAATCCATCGATTTCTACCACTCCATCTTCTACTGTCAGTGTATCTTCATAAAGCAAATATTCATTGATATAAAAATCCACATTTGAAAGATGTTTATTTCTTGTTTTCTCAGATAGACTGCTCATATCCATTTCGAAAATTTTCAGTAATTCTTCATTTGTATTCCGTATATTTTCACATTTTTTCTCGTACATTTCATATTCATTCATGTTCTTTCCTCCCTATCTCTCATGCTAAAATAGTATTGACCTTTTCAAGCATACCACATATCAAAAAGACTGTAAAACACAAAAGCCTCTAAACACACAGTAAGTAACACCTACACTCGCTTAGAGGTTTTTCTTTTATGATCCATATTTCAAATAAATCTGTTCCGCTTCCCTCATTTCTTTGTCTTGCCTGTCACAAAAATTCACCTGCATTCTTGTATTGCTCCTGATATTTCCAGTTCGCAAACCCACAATTTTTCGCGGATTGATAG
>JBJENW010000377.1:0-5651 GCA_051880395.1 Lachnospiraceae bacterium
TATTTGACAGGGTTTCCACCTGCCGGATTACATACCCTTTCTGGGCGCACTGCCTAACACCGTTACACTCCACGCTTTCTACGGGTGTAAGTATGCGAACGGTACTTTATTGGCCACCCGAAACACTATCGGCCCCACCACTCTTTGGTGGTAGCTGGGGGAAACAGATCTCAACCTTGGGGGATTCCTATACGGACGTTTCTGCCCGCGACAAGGCCTTCCCCGCACAAAAACACGGCTCCTGTTCCGGTGAGCTGATTCTTAAGAGGCTCTAAGACGTTCAGGATAGCCTTCACGCCTAAGAGCCTCTAAAGAATGGATCTCACCTGCACCCGCCGAAACGTTTTTGTGCGGGGAAGGCCTTGTCGCGGGCGGAAACTGTGTATTGGAAACGGTAGGCTGAGATCTGTTTCTGAGGTGAAAAAGTATTGACAAAAAATCCTGTCTTCACTATAATGAAAGACATTTGCTTTTATATCGAAATGAAAGGGGACAAACGATGAGAAAAAAACAAACACTCTATTACTGGAGCATCATCTTGATCACACTCCTATCCTTACTTCCACTTTTTGTAATATCCTTTTACGCCCATCCATGTGCCGATGACTATAATTACGCCATACAGACACATACCACATGGGCCGACACACATTCTCCGTTGAAACTAATCCAAAGTGCCGTACAAACGTCTGCGGATTTCTGGCATACCTGGCAGGGATTATATTCTTCCGCATTTGTTTTAGCATTGCAGCCTGCCATCTTTGGTGAACAATACTATGCGCTGACAGGGATTTTCATGTTATCCATTATTCTAGGCTCCAATTTTCTTTTATGCTGGTATCTGTTACATCGCTGTTTAAAAGCAGCCAAATTAGAAGCTGCGGCATGTGGCTGCATCCTTTCTTTTCTGATGATCCAATGGATGCCGTCTGTCGTAGAAGGTCTATATTGGTTCAACGGTGCCATGAATTATGTCCTGTTTTACGGTGTATTTATTTGTCTTCTTTGCCTTCTGATTTCCATGAACCGCTGCCAGGTCAGCGTGAAATCCATTGGTAAAATCCTGCTTTTGTGCCTTCTTGGAATCTTTTTGGCTGGCGGAAACCATATCACTGCTTTTTGTGGAATCATACTCCTTGGATGTTTCCTTATTTTTACGATTCTGCAAAAGAAAAAAGCGCAGTTTCTCATTACGCTCCTTGCCGAATTTTGTGCCATAAGTGGATTTTTGTTCAATGTGACATCGCCTGGAACGAAAAACCGGCAGGCCCGTTTTGTAGACCGGCCAGGTGCTGTAAAAGCGATTTTAAAATCCATACAGACCGGAGCCGCTTCGATTAATGGCTGGATTGGAATCGCTGTGATTGTCGGTGTGATTCTTCTATTCCCACTTGCCTGGCGGCTGACAAAAAATCTACGCGAACAGACTGGATTTTCTTTCCGCTATCCGCTCCTTGTTGTAATCGGATCTGCCGCATGGATATGTATGATGTTCTGCCCGACATATTATGCCATGAACAGTTCGGGTGCCGGAAGATCCGTTAATATCGTATATTTCTTTTTTATCATCCTGCTGTTTGTAGATACGTTTTATATCATCGGCTGGTTAACCGGACATGTAACACTTGCTGCTGTTAATTCTCAAAAGTACTGGTACACCTCTGCTGCTGTTTTCGCAATCGGTGTATGCCTTTGCTGTGGAACACAATCTTGTGCGTTTCAGGCTTTGCAGTGCCTTCGCGATGGTTCTGCCAAACAGTATTCTACAGAGGCAAATGCGCGCATCGATCTGCTCACACATTCAGCCGGAAAAAAAGTGACCTTGCAGCCTTACACAGTAAAACCGGGTCTTTTGTTTTTTGACGATATTACAACCGATCCGAAAAACTGGAAGAATAAATCCTTAAAAAAATACTATTGCCTTCGCAGTGTTGTTTTAGCAGAAGAATGATCTGCGAAATTGAAACGGCACCACCACTTTTTGAAAAAGCGGCGGTGCCGATCACAAAATTCCCTTATGCAAACCGTTTACACAATTCTCTCAGACCCGTATCTATTGTTCCTTCCCCGATCGCATTGAATTTCCACTCATTGCCATAGCGATATACTTCGCCGAAGATCATGGCTGTTTTTCCGTCATAATTCTCTGATGACAGATTATACTTACAGATTTCTTCCCCATTGTCCCGGTTTATCAGACGGATAAAACAATTCTGAATCATTCCAAAATGCTGTTTTTTCGACCTCGCACAGAAGATATTGACCACAAACACCACACGGTCGCAGTCTTCCGGCATTTTTGACAATTCCACCAGAATCTGCTCGTCATCCCCTCTGCCTGCTCCAGTCAGATTGTCGCCCATATGCTGTACAGCTCCGGTTTTATGTTTCAAATGATGAAAACAGATTACATCTTTGTGTTTATGTTTTAGCTTTCCATCCCGAAGTAAAAGCACCGACGCGTCACAATCAATGTTCGCTCCTTTTTCTGCCATATCCCAACCGAGTCCGACCATGATCCGATCCAGATTCGGGTTCTCCTTTGTTAAACTGATTTTTTGTCCTTTTTGTAAACTAACTGCCATTTCTTTCTCCTCTTTCTTTTTTCTTATTACGTTATTTAATTTCATCATCCAACTGCATCATCTGATTTCATTTACGCTTTGATCCCATTCCCCACAAATTTGCGAAAAATCCTGTTTTCGGGGCCGAGTAGACGCACCCCTTACGGGTGTGCGCCCCTCACAGATCCGGACGTGCAGCTTTCCCGCATCCGGCTCCTCGATTGTCCGGCCACCTGTCATCCATCCAGCTTCCTCGTTTCCTCAGTCACTGTACTGCTTTGCACTTACGTTTGCACTGGCTTTGCAGAGACAACAGGTTCTCCCCAGTTGACATGTAATCCTTGTGTAACATGAACAGTTCCTTCCGACACCGCAGAGCCACGTGAAATCTCGCCATTACGATAAACCCGTGTTTTGCCTTCCCCTCAGGCAACAGAGTCGGCACTCTGGATTACGGTATTTCGGTGCTCAATAGCTGTCCCTATTACCTTGCTGTCTACGCTTAGCACATGACGTTACCGCCATACACCCAAGACTCGCTTCAAATGCTGTGGCTAGCAGCTTATTTGACAGGGGTTCCACCTGCCGGATTACATACCCTTTCTGGGCGCACTGCCTGACACTGTTATCCCGTTATCCGTGTTTCGGGAAAAATTTAATTTTTAAAAGGAATTGGCATTGGTGATCGGGAAGAACATATTATTCGGTTCTTTTTGTTACTGTATTTATCAGATGGTGTCACTTTTACATAATGTATTCGCTCTGAAATTCCAGCTTTTTTCCCTTCGGTTTTTATAATTTTTTGGCAAAGAATTCTTTCTAAAGTATCTACGCCTTTCGGTATTTTTTGGTTTCCAGGTGAAACTATAAACGCGTGCTTTTCAACCTTTCTATTTACCAAATCATTTAGATCATTTTCTTTTTGTAAAAAATCAATCGTATCGATTATCTGCTGATAGGGATTATCATCCTCTTTTTTGTTAATATTTTTTCCTTTGAATTCAAAAAAACAAGTTTGTAAACTTTTTTGACTATAAATCAAAAAATCACATTTTCTCTGATTCGGCGTAGAGGGAATTAATTTCCCATCCGGCTCCGTAACATATACATTATCTTCGGTGGCTTTCACTGGTATATTGGCCTTTTTTTCTGATTTATCATCTTTCAACACACTTGTTTCTCCATTTCTTAGAAGTTCAAATGCGTCACTGTATTTTCCAAAAGATAAAGGTTTTGGCGAATTCATTTTTTTGTCGTTAGCTTTGTTCTTTTTACTCATTTATACTCCTCTTCCCGTTCTCGTGCTCAGATACAAGATAAAACAATTCCGTATATTTCTCGTTTACTCTGTCCGAAATTTCATCAATCATTTCCGTACGAATTTCTCCAAACTCTTCATCAATCAAAGTCTGAACTGTTGCATCTTTATTTATTTTAAATGCTGAAACTCTGTCTGGTGAGATTTCACGTTTATTTCCTATAATCTTGTATACACCTTTTTTTAAATCCGGATTCTTTTTAATGATTTTCCCAGCAAAATAAAGCGCATTTACGGAAGTTAAGACATATGGACTATGCGTTGTAACCATAACAGAACTATCATTAATATTGGCAAAATAAGCAATAAATTCTATGACTTTATCTTGAAGATTCGGGTATAAATGTGCTTCCGGTTCTTCAATAATAACGAATGCTTTTTCTTTTTTCAGCATTAGGATGTATAACTGATTCAAAAGCCATAACACTTCCTGCTGTCCAGAGGATGCAAAATTTATAGGCAACATTTTCTCGGTATGGGATTCGGAATCCTGTATAAGCATACACTCTCTTCCGGGAGCATATCGATAATCACCTTTTAAATCAGAAATCAACAGATCTGTAATCTGGTCAACATCAAATTTTCTTTCTCCGTCCGGGTAGCGTTTGTGAACATTTCGAATTCCATCTGAAAATTCTCCATGGATATTATCAATGATTTGCATAAATTGCCGTGTTATTAAATCTAAATGTTCATTTTCAATCATGGACCGATTATTTACTAGTAATGTGATCATGCTCCGTCCAGCTGGAATATAATACGTCTCCTTGTAGTCGTTAAAAATCCGATTGATATTATTTTTAAAATTACCGTAATTACGCAAGCGCTCCTTACTTGCATAAGCAAGGCTGATTTTTGTAGTATCTTTTTTTTGTTCCCACAGGGTTAAGGCTTCTTTCTCCAATTCATAAATTTCATTCGTCAAATTTTTGGAATATCTAACATCTATATATTTTTTACTTGTTCCGTTTAATTTAACATCGATCCAGATATCTTTTGTGTATTCATATTTTAAATATAACCGCTCATCCAAATCCCAACTATAACCAAATAGTGAAATAAAAACGGATTTTAATTCAGATTTTAATACTTTTTTAAAACCTTCTTGAACGTTATTTCCATTATAGGCAGCAGTATCATATAGCTGGCAAAGATAGTCTGTTAAAGTTGTTTTTATAAGACGGAAAAAATATACTGCTTTTGCGACAGTACTTTTGCCTGTTGCCTGTTCACCAATGAGTAAATTAAAATCCTTTATCTCTATTTCTAAATTTTGCACCGGTCCTAAATGCTGTATTGTAATTTTCTGCAAATATATCACGCTCCTTATTTTAAATTCATATCGTTTTCTCCTTTCTGACTGCATTGAAATATCTTTTTTCCTGCATTCAGACTTGGAGAAATCCGTATTTTTGCATATCTGTTGTTATGTTTAGTGTATCACAAATGTGGGGATTTTCCTAGAGATATTCTGGTGCGGACTTGAAATCATAAAAGAATTTTTTCGTCTATTGGAATCTTTCCAAAGGGAATGCTCTGGAATTACGGCAGAACTCCCGCATCTTTAAAAGAAATTTCTATCACTCTTTGAAAAAAAGTGACGCGAAAAATATCTCAACCGGAGGGAATTCCTATGCAGTCGTTTCCAAAATTCGGCAGGGTGCAGAAAGAAGTGGAAGTGATCCGTGGTGTGCAGAAGAAAGATTCTTTACTCACACTCCCCTGTCCCATTTATGCTAAGCTACATACGGCATCAACATTGCCGGATA
>JBJENW010000378.1:0-5589 GCA_051880395.1 Lachnospiraceae bacterium
TGCGTGCAGACTGTACGACATTCGGAAAACAGCAAAAATAGAGCATCGCAAACCCACCCAGTCGAAACTCGACTTCCTTTCTGTCTAGCCACATCCGCCCCGGCCACCCCTGTCCACAGAGTCCACCGACTCCCGGAAACGTCCGTCCAAGAATCCACCGGTTGAGATATTTTTCGCGTCCCCTTTTCTCAAAGAGTAGTGGGGCCAATACCGTTTCGGGTGGCCAATACAGTAGTGGCCGCAACAGTTCAACAAATAGAAAGTTGTGTAAATGTAATTGACTTTTTTTTATTGGCTTGCTATAATGCTAAACGGGAATGAAGTTCTCCCACGGGAAACCGAAACCGCATGCAATGCTGATGACTTCTGCGTACAGGCAGGAGTTGTCAGCTTTTTTTATCTCATATACTTTCGGAATCTCACACCGAGAATCCATTTTTAAGGAGGAAACCATATGTTAACAAGTATTGCACTCATTTTATTGCTGGGACTGCTTCTGGGAAATTTATTTTCCAGGCTAAAGCTGCCAAGTCTTCTTGGTATGATGCTCGTCGGTATCATACTCGGCCCATACGCACTCAATCAAATCGATCCTTCGATTCTGAATATCTCCGCAGACCTAAGACAGATCGCACTCGTCATCATTTTAACAAGAGCAGGTCTTTCTTTGAACATCAACGATTTGAAAAAAGTCGGGCGGCCTGCTGTTTTCATGTGTTTTGTCCCTGCCTGTATGGAGATTGCAGGAACCGTGCTTCTGGCACCGGCGCTCTTACATATCAGCGTTTTAGATGCTGCGATCATCGGAAGTGTCATCGCCGCTGTCTCTCCGGCCGTCATCGTACCGCGTATGATCCGGCTCATCGACGAGGGCTATGGCCAGACACACAGCATTCCACAGCTGATCTTGGCCGGTGCCTCGGTGGACGATGTATTTGTCATCGTTATTTTTACCGCCTGCACATCACTGGCTTCGACCGGAACGATCTCTGCCTCTGATTTTTTGCAGATTCCGGTTTCCATTCTACTTGGAATTTTGCTTGGTGTGGCAGTTGGACTGCTGCTCGTGTGGTTCTTCAAACAATTTCATATGCGGGATTCCGTAAAACTTCTGATCCTTTTGAGCGTCTCATTTCTGCTGCTCGACTTACAGGAACGTCTGAAAGGAATCGTACCGATTTCCGGGCTTCTCGCGATTATGAGCATCGGAATCGTCATCCGGCAGGCTTACGATGTTTTAGCGACGCGCCTGTCACAAAAATATAATAAACTCTGGGTCGCTGCCGAAATCTTCTTATTCGTACTGGTCGGTGCAACGGTCGACCTGAAATACGCAGTTTCCGCCGGTATCTGTGCCATATTACTGGTTTTGGGCGCATTACTGTTTCGTATGCTTGGAGTGGCACTTTCCCTGTTAAAAACGAAACTCACAAAAAACGAGCGTCTGTTTTGTATGATCGCTTACACGCCAAAGGCTACCGTACAGGCTGCCATCGGCGGAGTTCCGCTCGCTATGGGACTTCCCTGTGGAAAAATTGTACTGACGGTAGCAGTGTTATCCATTTTGATCACTGCCCCGCTCGGCGCACTCGGAATCGATCATCTGTATGCAAAACTGCTGAAAAAATAAGAAAAACAAGCAAACATCTGACCGAAACAAAAATATCTTGATAGAAATGAGTTTCTTTCTATCAAGATACTTTTGTTTTAGTCCCCTGGTTCTTGCCTCCTGCCAAATGAACTTCGATGTTAAATTGCTTTGATTTTCACATTTTTATTTAATCCTGCTTTTTGGAACAACCTGGTATATGCCTTCACTTTTGCCTTCGGGCATTGAATCGTCACATCGTTCTTTACTTTTTTCAAAGCATCTGTTCCGACAGATTCTATTTTCTTGGAACGAATCGTAATGGTTTTTAAGAACATATTCTTTCCAAGCGCTTTCTTATCCATCTTTTTCACGTTTTTTCCAATGATCAGCTTTTGTACAGAAGTATTGGAAAACGCGGACTTTGCAATGGTTTCTACCTTATATGTCTGGTTATGAAACTCTACGGTATTCGGAATTTCAAATGTATACAGCCCTTTCTGAATACCGGTATGTTTTGTAAGTGCAACCGTATCTTTTCCGGTGATCTTGTAGCGTGTTGTGTATCGATGCTCCACTTTTACCGTAAATTCTTTTCCCTGCTGATTTTCCCATACAGCCTGAAATTCATGGAGACTGCCACTGCCTACACGAACCTTTTTCCCGGACGCATACACATTTCCTTTTTCGTCTTTCCAGCCTGTAAATACATCTGCCGAGTTCTTCGCTTTTACCTTTGGCAATGTAACGGTATACTCTTTTTTCTTTGCATCCCAGCTTTCTTTCGCTTTTGCAACACTTACATTTCCTGCGGTTGTTCCAAGCTTATATCTGGAAATAGAAACACCATCTCTCTCATCTGAAACTGTTTTGAATGCATACGTCTGTTTCACTGTTTGATCCTGTACAGAAGAAACAACCAGCTCTAAATCTTCTTCATACCCATAAGGCGCATAAATATTGATTTTTGCATACTCAGATTGAGAAACATCATCCTGTGGCAGCGGATACTCTGGATTTTTCAGCGAATATACCGCATTCGCAGCGGTTCCGTCCTTTTTTCGTAATTCACATTTCACTTCTGCATCCTGATTCGTTGCAATGCTTCCATCCTGCAGATAAACTTTTACTAAAAACGTCATATTAGAACCGCAGGTTAAACGATCATATTGGGAATGATTTTTGCTGATGCTATATGGTTCGATTTCTATTTTACTAATCTGATTTTTTTCCTGTGACTGATCTTCTGTCTGATTTACGATTGGCTCCTGTCCAAACGTAACCGATTTTGCACCAAATGGAACCGTTGTCAATACTGCCAGCGCACATAGTCCATAGAATGCTTTTTTCATATCAACATCTCCTTTTCTTTTAGTCACTAACACTCAAGTAATTCAACTGTCTCTTTGTCATTCTGTTATGCATAACGTTTCAATTTCATGACAATTTTTATTATCCACGTATAAAGTTATTTTTCAACCCTTCTTGCATGAAACGACATTTTTTTGTCGATTTTGGTCAATTTTTAGCTACTTATTTTTCCTTGTAGGACTGGATTATACATGGTAGTTGAAGTGTAGCTGTCATAATGATGCCAATTCCGATACAGACAGCAATATTGCTATGCCCTAATCCATTCATTAAAAAAACAAATACACCAAATGTAATGGTCAAATAAAATGTTATTTTCTTATACAACACTTTTTCTTCTTGATCCAATCTTCTATTTTTATGATCAATCGGACTATGCAAAATCAAATTCCCCATAGCCAACACAATAAGCAGAAGGAATTTCCAAGAACAACTCACATATGTAGATATTCCAATGCATCCCAACATCATTACACCAGATTATTTACTGCTTGGCAATTTACATGGCTATAATATTCCACTCAATATCATTGACAAACTAAGACTTTGCAGTCAATCCGATATCGAACTCGTCAATGATTTCGTTGAACTTCTTGTCAAACGAAATTGCAACTCTCATACCGTTTAGAAAAATATGTTTTTATTTTTCTTGAAAAAAGCTCCTTTTCCCTTTATAATATCTCTAGTTTGAAATGAAAGGAGCTTTATTTTATGCGTATTTTAATCTGTGATGATGATCCACTGTTCGTGCAGCAATTAGAACATCTGCTCTGTCTCTATTTTAAAAAATGTAAAATTCCGTGCCCGGAAATTTGCTGTTTTTCCAATGGAGAAACACTTTTAGCTGATCAAGGGGCACATGATCTATTATTCTTAGATATCGAAATGCCCGGAACAAACGGAATATTTATTGGAAATAAACTAATGAAAGAATATCCCAACCTTATCATTATTGTCATAACTTCTTTCTCCGAATATTTAGATTCCGCCATGCGTTTTCATGTATTCCGATATTTATCCAAACCACTTGACAAACAGCGTTTATTTCAAAATCTGCACGATGCTCTCACTCTGTATCACTCTTTTGAAAAACCAATTATTGTCGAAACCAAAGATAGGATTTATAACATAAATTCTTCGGATATTGTATCCATAGAATCTTATGATCGCAATACATTGATCCATACACTTTTCCGTGATTATTCTGCGATCAAAAAAATTCAATTTTGGGCAGATTGTCTACCCAAAAATACTTTTTTCAAAACCCATCGTAGCTTTATTGTAAACTTCAAGTATGTATGTGATTTTGATCATTCAATGGTGTACTTAGCAGATCATAAATTTCAAGCATACTTAACCAAAAGAAACTATACTGCTTGTGACATCCTCCCCCACCTATAGAGGTGGGGGCTTCCTTTCGCCAAAAGCGAACAGTCGGTTCTCGTTCGATGACACCACTGTGCCAAGCATAAGCGAGCTATCCCCGTGTGCCCCACGGTTTTTATATATGGTTCTATCTATGCAGGCTGTGCATTTACAAGACGCATGCCCTCATTTCTGATATTGATCGCTGCATTGGTATCCCTGTCATGGTGCGTACCGCATTCCGGGCAGATCCATGCACGGATACGCAGGTCCTTCGTTTCGGTATTCTTATAACCGCAGACATTGCACAGCTGGCTGCTTGCAAAGAACCGGTCCACTTTCACGAGCTGTTTTCCCTGTTCTTCCAGTTTATACTTCAGAAAAGTTACAAACATCCCCCAGCCGTTATCCGCAACGGATTTGCCAAAATTCAGGGCCTGTGACATTGCTTTCATGTCGAGATCTTCTATACAGACACAGTCGTAAGTATCTGCGATCTTTCTCGACTGTTGGTGCAGGAAATCCCTGCGCTGGTCTGCCACTTTCGCATGCATTTTTGCAACCCGGATGCGCTGTTTTGCGCGGTTTTTTGAACCTTTCTGCATTTTAGAGAGTCTGCGCTGTTCCCGTTTTAATCTCTGTTCGGCTTTTCTGTAATATCCCGGATACTCCGGTTCGCTGCCGTTACTGTCCCTGTACAGTTCATGCATGGAAAAATCCAGTCCCAGAAATTTATGCGGTGTCTGTGTTTGTACTTGGTTTTCGTACTCGAACAGGACGCTCGCATAATAGTCTCCGCCTGGATTTTTGCTGACCGTTACGGATTTGATCCGGTAATGTTCCGGTATGGCTCTGTGCTGCTTCATCTTAACATATCCCACTTTTGGAAGTTTCAGATATCCGTCTTTGATCGCCACAGTGCCCTTCTGGTTATTTGTCGTATAAGAAGCACGGGTTTTGTGTCTGGATTTGAACTTTGGAAATCCGACTTTCGGGTTCCGGAAAAAGTTGCTGTATGCCGTTTGCAGATTCATCTGTGCATTTGCAAGAGCAAGACTGTCAACTTCTTTCAGCCATGGAAACTCCTTCTTGTACTGTGCCGGAGTATTGTTCAGTTTCTGCTTCGTTTCCTCGTAATATTGGATTTTATCGCCCAGCATTTTATTATAGATGAACCGTACACAGCCAAACGTTTTGGCAAACAGAGTTCTTTGTTCGCTGTTCGGATAGATTCTGAATTTATATGCTTTGTTTGCCATCTGTTT
>JBJENW010000379.1:0-5576 GCA_051880395.1 Lachnospiraceae bacterium
CCGTAACACTTAAAAAATCCTGAATGTTCAGCATGATCACGTTATACTGATTCAGATATTTTCTGTAATCCTCACTCTCTGCAATCTTATATGGTGCAAATAGCTCTGATGAATCACAGTCTTTTCCATAATAGGCTGCCAGCATATACGCCGCCATGGATTTCCCGAATCTTCTTGGACGACTGATACAGATAAATTTTTGCGGTGTTCTGATACACTTATTCGTATTTTCTATTAATTTTGTTTTATCTACATATATTTCTGCCCGAACGGTCTCCTGAAACATACCGTTTCCCGGATTTAAATAAATACCCATGCTTTTTTCTCCTTCCTATCTTGTATGCAATTCTGCAACTCTGTTAGTGTCCACTCCTTCGTACACATCCGATTCATCCCTTTTGCACCATACAGGTTTTTTCACAGAAACAGATTCCATACTTTATGATCTTTTGGTAACCCTTATCCAGAAACGGCTCTGCGTATGCTTTTTCCTCGATCTGGGCGAGTGCCGCCTGACAGCCTTCTGCCATCTCTGTGAATTTCTTACAGATTTTAAATTCCATCAAGATCACCGGCTCTTCCTCGTCATACGGCACAAGCGCCAGATCCGGTCTGCCGTTTCCGTATTCCCGGTTTGATCGCATCGTATAATCCGGCAGTGCCGCAAAAAAGCCGACCATGATCCCATGATAAAACGCCTCTTTCTTATCGTGATAACTGATCGTACGCCTCAGATGCTGTTTTAAAAATTTCTGCATACTGCTGCTGTCTCCGGAAAGTACTGACTGATAAAAGGCTGAAAAATCGATCGCCTTCACCTGCCTGTCAAACCATTCCCGGATCGTATCCTCGTAAATGGTCAGAACTTCATCATTCGGAATCGACATTGTCAGATATATTTTTCGGTTTTCAAACCGTCTGCTCTCCACTTTCAGATACCCTGTAAAAAACAGGAAATTCCACAGATTATCCTTTGATTTATGGATATCTGCATAGGTGATATCCTCATGCACCGGTTTTTCAATTGTTTTTCCATCGATCAACTGTTCGATTTCATCTTTCGTATCGCTGTCTGCCTCTTCAACCAGCTCGCGGATAATACTGTTTGAGGATGTGTTCGACCAGTATGGCTTTGGAAATGCCTGCGTCTCGGATGTTGCTGTTTTTACATAATTGATAATACTCCACGGATTATATACTTCTATTTCTCCGAACAGATATCCGTCATACCACTGCTTGACCTCCGGCAGCTTTTCTTCCAGATTGTACGCTTTTAACATCTGCTCTACTTCCGTTTCAGTAAAGCCGAAGTACTCCGCATAATTGTTGCTCAGAATCGAATTGATCTCCAGATTATTCAGTCCGGTAAAAATGGATTCCTTACTGATGCGCAGACATCCCGTCACGATTGCAAACTCCAGTGCATCGTTTGTCTTTAACGCAGACTCAAACAGGGAACGGATAAAATCGATCATCTGCTCGTAAAAATCCCTGAAATAGGCATTCTCTAACGGTACATCATATTCGTCGATCAGGATGATCGCATTTCTTCCGTGATATTTTTTGAGAAAAAAAGATAACTGCTTCAGTGCTGTCGCATACACATTCGGTTCCGCTTTCTTTGCTAAAATCTCGCGGTAACTTTTCTTCTCTTCCTCCGATAATTTATCTCCGTTTAACACATATTTGTGCCGATCGAACTCGTATATGATCTCATCCCTCAGACAGCCGTATGCCATCTGAAAATCCGGCTGTTTCGCTGATTTCAACGACAGCTTGATGACCGGATACTGCCCCTGTTCGGATGTATACTTCTCTCCCGCATCCATGATCTTTTTTCCAATGAAATACCGGCTGTTGTCGATTTTTTCTCCGCTGTAAGTCCGTTCATCCTCAAAAAAAGTCCGAACCATACTCAGTGTCAGCGTCTTTCCAAATCGTCTCGGGCGGGTAAACAGGTTTACTTTACTCGCCTGATCGATCAGCTCTTTTATCATCAGGGTTTTATCTATATAATACGCATTTTTCTCTACAAAATCTTTGTAATTCTCTGCTCCGATCGCAATGGGTTGTTTCATTTTGCCTTCCTCCTGTCTTGGTAACAAAAAACCGCTATACTATTTTTAGTATAACGGTTTTGCAAACGAAACGCAATTTGTTTCCACTCTTACGATTTGACAACTCGATGCGATCATTCCCGTTCCCATTGTTCGATCACGCAGCTGTGTTTCTTACTGTCTTTTTCATAATTGATTCCCACCAAGAGCAGATTTCCGTGGTACTCTTTCAGTTTCTCCGGATACCGCTTTTCCTTGATCTGTGCGATCGCACCTTCTGCCGATTTGTCGTACTTTAACTCTACGACCAGTGCCGGTTTTTCGGAGTATTTTTTCGGAAGATATACCATATCGGCAAACCCTGTCTCCGTTCCACTCCGGTCGGTGCAGAACAAACGTCCCCCGGACGTTTTGCACCCAGAAGGAAATTCTCGAATCTGTTCGTATTCTTTCATGGCATTATAATACGCCAGCGCGATGACACAGCTCAGGGAATTTTCATCGTTATAGGTCAGAATCGATGTGTTTTCGCTGTGCGCTTCGTCGAGCAGTTTCGCCACTGTATCCGCATCCTGATTCCATGTTGCTTCTAAGAGTCGGTCGGATTTTTCCAGTGCTGCGATCACATCTTTCCAGCGTTCTCCTTCGATCGCATTATGAAATTCTCCGCGAATCTCCATGTTGGGAATAAATACGGCCGACTTTTCCATATCAAACGCCAGATAGCCGAGATGCACCAAAAGCGTCAGCACATCATCTTTACTGGCAAACGTGGTCATATCATTCTGAAATCTTTTCGTATTGATCACAATGTGTTCTCCCGCCAGCATCTTTACGATCGCATCTTTTAATCCATCGTAATTCAGATCCAGATAAATTTTTAATGCATCATACGTCTCGGTCTGGGTCCAGTAGCTGGAAAAATGCTTTCTGCGAATACTGTCCACCACAGATTTCGGGTTGTAAATATGGAGATTCCCTGAAAACTGATACCCGTCATACCAGCTTTTCATCGTATCAAAATCCATTTGATACGTCTCACACAGATCCTTTACTTCCTGTTCGGTAAACCCGATAAATTCCGCATAATCAGCCGGCTCTGTCATGGAATATTCGTCAAACATGTTTAGTGCGGAATGCGTTCCATATTTCTTGATTGGCAGAATTCCCGTCATATAGGCAAGCGCCACATATGCTTTATCTTTCAATAGATTTCGAATGAAGTCCAGATATTTTTTCTGGTCCTCTGCTGTATATGCCCGATCACGTAGGATACAATCCCACTCGTCGATGATAAAAATAAATGTTTCCTGCGTTTTACTATAAATTTTATTCAATGCCATACTAAGACTCTGCAATCTTGTATGGTGCAAACAGCTCTGAAGAATCGCAGTCTTTTCCATAATAGGCTGCCAGCATATATGCCGCCATGGATTTTCCAAATCTTCTTGGACGGCTGATACAGATAAATTTTTGCGGTGTTCGGATACACTTATTCGTATTTTCTATTAATTGTGTTTTATCTACATATATTTCTGCCCGAACGGTCTCTTCAAACATACCGTTTCCCGGATTTAAATAAATACCCATGCTTTTTTCTCCTTCCTATCCTGTATGCAATTCTGCAACTCTGTTACTGTCCGCTCCTACATACACATCCGATTTATCCCTTTTGCACCATACAGGTTTTTTCACAGAAACAGATTCCATACTTTATGATCTTTTGATATCCCTTATCCAGAAACGGCTCTGCGTATGCTTTTTCCTCGATCTGGGCAAGTGCCGCCTGACAGCCTTCTGCCATTTCTGTAAATTTCTTACGGTATTTAAATTCAAACAGGATCAGTGGCTTTCTCGGATTATACGGGCGCAGCACCAGATCCGGTCTGCCGTTTCCATATTCCCGGTTTGATCTCATCTCATAACCGGATATTCCACCGAAAAGTCCGATCATCACGCCATGGTAAAAGTCTTCCTTTTTGTCATGATAGCTAATACTTTTTTCCAGAAGGTCACTCAGAAATGTTTCCGTCTGCTCTTCATCTCCGCTTAAAACAGCCTGGTAAAATGTTTCCACATCAAGCGTTTTCTTATAATTGCCGAACCATTCCCAGATCGTATCCTCATAGATGGTCAGGACCTCATCATTCGGTATCGACATCGTCAGATAGATTTTCCGGTTTTCAAATCGACTGCTCTCCACTTTCAGATACCCTGTAAAAAACAGGAAATTCCACAGATTATCCTTTGATTTATGGATATCCGCATAAGTGATATCCTCATGCACCGGCTTTTCAATTGTTTTTCCACCGATCAACTGTTCGATTTCCTCTTTCGTATCGCTGTCTGCCTCTTCAACCAGCTCGCGGATGATACTGTTTGAGGATGTGTTGGACCAGTATGGTTTTGGAAATGCCTGCGTATCGGATATCGCTGTTTTTACATAATTGATAATACTCCATGGATTATACACTTCCGTCTCACCGAACCGGTATCCGTCATACCACTGCTTCACCTCGGGCAGCTTGTCTTCCAGACCGTACGTTTTCAACATCTGCTCTACTTCGGTTTCGGTAAAGCCGAAGTACTCGGCATAATTGTTACTCAGAATCGAATTGATCTCCAGATTATTCAGTCCGGTAAAAATGGATTCCTTACTGATGCGCAGACATCCCGTCACGATTGCAAACTCCAGTGCATCGTTTGTTTTTAGCGCAGACTCAAACAGCGAGCGGATAAAATCAATCATGTGCTCGTAAAAATCTTTGAAATAGGCATTCTCTAACGGGACATCGTATTCATCGATCAAGATGATTACATTTTTTTCATGGTATTTTTTTAAGTAAAAGGATAACCGCTTTAATGCCGTCTCATATTCCCCCGGTTCTGCCGTTTTATCCAAAATTTTTCGATAGTTTTCTTTGTCTTCCTCTGCTAACTTATCCGATTCCAGTACATACCGGTGTCTGTCAAACTCGTCAATGATCTCATTTCTCAGACAGTTATATGCCATCTGAAAATCCGGCTGTTTCGCACACTTCAGCGACAGCTTGATGACCGGATACTGCCCCTGTTCGGATGTATACTTCTCTCCCGCATCCATGATCTTTTTTCCAATAAAATACCGGCTGTTGTCAATTTTTTCTCCGCTGTAGGTCCGCTCATCCTCAAAAAAGGTTCGTACCATACTCAGCGTCAACGTCTTTCCGAATCGTCTCGGGCGGGTAAACAGATTTACTTTACTCGCCTGATCGATCAGATCTTTCATCATCAGAGTTTTATCTATATAATACGCATTTTTCTCTACAAAATCTTTGTAATTCTCTGCTCCGATCGCAATGGGTTGTTTCATTTTGCCTTCCTCCTGTCTTGGTAACAAAAAACCGCTATACTATTTTTAGTATAACGGTTTTGCAAACGAAACGCAATTTGTTTCCACTCTTACGATTTGACAACTCGATGCGATCATTCCCGTTCCCATTGTTCGATCACGCAGCTGTGTTTCTTACTGTCTTTTTC
>JBJENW010000380.1:0-5550 GCA_051880395.1 Lachnospiraceae bacterium
CAAAAAAGTAGTGGAGTCAGTAACATAGGGGTTTGCTCGACAAATCAGTATTTTTGAATCCGCCCTTTTTGTAGATTGGGTTCGATAAAGTTTTTTTGGGCATAGTCCCAGAGTGTTTCGGAGCCTTCTGCGGTGCGGCTATTACGACCGAGTATCTGAGAAAGATGTACGTTGTGTTCCTTCCAGGCTTTTCCGTCAGTTGCAGCATTCAGCATCATTGGTTGAAGATTATCCATTGTGTGTGCAAATTTTGCCTCCGGTGTTTCATATGCCTCAAATTCCTCCCAGAGTGCCCGGAATTTTTCCCCCTGCTCCTGCGGGAGAAGTCCAAAAATCCGGTCTGCCGCCTTTTCTTCGCGCTCTCGCTGCGTTTTCTTTCCCTCTTCATCATAGGCATATGTATCCCCTGCGTCGATTTCCACAATATCATGAATCAACAGCATCGTCACCGTCTTTAACACATCAATTTTTTCATTCGCATATTCACTCAATAAAATTGTCATGATCGCCATATGCCAGGCATGTTGTGCATCGTCCTCTTTTCGTGACGCATCCGATATATATGTCTGACGCCCGATCATTTTTTCTTTGTCAATTTCCTGTATGAATTCAAATTGCTTCTGCAGTCTTGTTTTTTCTTCCATACAAACCTCCTGTTTGCCTAATTTTTCGATAAATGATACAATCCTGTTGTAGGATAAATCTTTTATCCTGATTTTCACACTGTACTCTCAGCCGATCAAAAATCAGCCCAAAACAAGTACAAGCGATTTTACCAAAAGACACCACATTCGAAAGGAGCCACCATGCAGATTTCTTACATTTTTGCAGAAAAACAGCCAATTTTTTCCTCAAAAGAATTCGACCTGCTTTTAAATACATTACCCAAACAGCGTCTTGCAAAGATTACCCGCATCCAAAACGAACCCAACCGCCAATTATCGCTGCTCGCCAGCCTGCTTTTGGCAAAAGTACTCTCTGATGGGCTTTCCGTATCACCGAAAGACCTTTCTTTTTCTGTCAGCAAACACGGGAAACCATTTTTACCTGACTTTCCGGAATTCCATTTTTCTTTATCACACTCCGGCTTGTGCGCAGCTGTTGCAATCGATTCGTTCCCTATCGGACTTGATGTAGAAAAAATCGGTCCCTACCGCCACTCGATTCCCTCCCGCTTTTTTACCAAAAACGAACAGGATCATATTCAGACATGCGGTACAAATGAGGCCTTTTTTGAAATCTGGACACAAAAAGAAGCATATGTAAAACAGTGCGGAACCGGATTTTCTGTTTCTCCGGAATCGTTTAATGTAAAAGACCCAACGGAAACCAAACGACTTTTCAGTCAGGTCTATAATAATTATATGTTCTCTTTATGTGTAGACCGCGCACACCTGCCACTAGCGCAAGAAGACATCCACTGGCAGGAGTATACGTGTTCCGAATTATCTCAATTTTTCTTGTCCTGATTTGTTTCCTGTGCTAAGGAAATCTTTGCCATGGCAAGCGCACCGTCTAACGTGTCTGCTGCCGCCAAAAAACCGGATGGATGACAAAAACGAGCTGTCGATATTCCTGTTTTTTCTTGCAATTCTTCCGGTTTTGCGCCCCTCCATTCTTCTGGAAATGGAAGTTTCAGCACTTCTTTTTCATCTACTTTTTCATCCTCCGGGATTGCCTGGATGCTGTACCCACCACGATTAGACGGATAAATGGCATATTTTAAAGTCGTATGTGCAACAAATTTTTTCCATGGCATGAATTCTTCCAACAGCAAAATCTGCCCGTCGCTTTTTTGAATTGCTTCCAATACTTGATTTTTTGCACGCTCTGTCGATGAAATACGCTCGAATTTGTGTTGTAAAATTGTCTGTGCCATCTCCACTGCCTCAAAGAAACGCTCATCAGAAGTCGTTGTTTTATCATCCCAACAAGGATTAAAATCGGCGATCACAGACGCGATCAAATTTGGACTGCCTGTATTATCCGACAAATCCAGATCTTTGACAAATTTTTCATCAAATTCCTCCACCATTTCTTCCGAAAACAGCAACGCTCCAAACTCCCGCCAAATCAAACCGAAAGCCGCATACGGTGTTCCATCCTCACGCAGTTCTTTTTCTTTTTGATGATGATCAAATTTTCCGCCACCGATATCATAGATAATTCCATCAAAATCTTCCGGCGGACAATTTCCCCGCTC
Source organism: Lachnospiraceae bacterium (assembly GCA_051880395.1). Lineage (GTDB taxonomy): Bacteria > Bacillota > Clostridia > Lachnospirales > Lachnospiraceae > JBJENW01. The sequence goes on from JBJENW010000380.1 coordinate 2,204, forward strand.
AATCTGGATATCCGGATTTAACATCCGAAGGAATGCAGTTGCAAATACATCATCGGAATGAAAGGAACCTGCGTGTGTATATCCATGTTCATAGCTGATTTTTTTCTGACTCATGATCTCCTCCTACAATTTAATATTTTTTAACGCTGCTGCAAATGCATTGTTGATCGGTTCTTCTGCTTCCTTTTGCTGCTTCTTTAAATATTTCTGTACGTCGCGTTTCGATACACCTGCGCCCTCTTTTTTACGTCGCTCCTGGAATTTTTCCAATCGCTCTTTATGACCGCAGGCACAGACAAATGTGCTCTTTTCTCCGCTCCCGATCAGTTCCATACGCTTGTGGCAAACCGGACAACGCGCATTTGTAGTCCGCGCCACAGTCTGACGATACCCGCATTCCCGGTCCTGGCAGACCAAAAGACGGCTGTTCTTTCCGTTTACCGCCAAGAGACGTTTGCCGCATTGCGGGCAGATCTTATTCGTCAGATTGTCATGATGGAAGGTTCCCTCACCCTTTTTGATTTCTGAAACCAGCGACACTGTATACGAACGAATTTCCTGCATGAAAGAATTGCGCTTTAAGGAACCATCTGCAATCTTCGACAACTTCATTTCCCAAGCGGCAGTAAGCTCCGGTTTTTTCAGATCTTCCGGAACCAACTCTAACAGCTGTCGCCCTTTGGATGTCGTATAAATTTCCGCCCCTTTCTTTTCCAGTAAAAACGAGGAAAACAGTTTTTCTATAATGTCCGCGCGCGTCGCAACCGTACCAAGCCCACCAGTTTCTCCCAGTGTCTTTGCCATTTGTTTGTCCTTTGTCTCCATGTAACGGACCGGATTTTCCATGGCAGATAACAGTGTTGCCTCTGTAAAACGCGCTGGCGGTTTCGTTTTTCCCTCGGTTCGTTTCACCTGTTCTACAAGAATCTTTTCTCCTTGCGAAAATTCCGGAAGTTCCTGCTTTTTCAGTTCCTCTGTCTCGTCTTCCTCTTCCGGATCATCATAAATGGCCCGCCATCCGGCTTCTAACGTACGGTTTCCTTTTGCCACAAATTCCTCTGTTTTGATCACTCCGATCAGTGTTGTCTCTTCGTATTGATACGGCGGATACAGCACGGCCAGAAACCGTCTCACGACCAGATCGTAAATCTTTTTTTCTTCATTTGTCATATGCGTAAAGTCCGGCATCTGCTCCGTCGGAATGATCGCGTGATGATCCCCGACTTTCGCATCATTGACAAAGGAGGCGTTTGCCTTGATCGTCTGCTTCATCAAAGCCTGTGCGAATGGGCGATAACTTCCCACACAAATTGCGTGCAGACGCTCCTTGATCGTTCCCACGATATCCGATGTCAAATAGCGGGAATCCGTCCGTGGATAGGTCAACACTTTATGATTTTCATACAATCTCTGCATGATATTTAATGTCTGTTTCGCAGAATACCCGAATTTCTGGTTTGCCTCCCGCTGCAACTCTGTCAGATCATACAAAAGCGGCGCCTGCTTTTTCTTTTTCTTTGCCTGCAGGCTCTTGATCTGCAGTTTTTCATTTTGCACTTCCTGCTCCAATTTCTGAATCCGCTCTTTTGAAAAAGAATGATAACTGCCGCTCTTTTCCTCTCTCCAGGTAAATGTTGTTTTCCGGCATACAAGCTGCAATCCATAATACGGCTTTGGCTGAAACGCACGGATTTCCTCCTCCCGCTGCGCGATCATCGCGAGTGTCGGTGTCTGCACACGGCCACAGGAAAGTTGCGCATTATACTGACAGGTCAGCGCACGTGTTGCATTCAGTCCTACCAGCCAGTCTGCCTCTGCTCTCGATACCGCTGCCCCATACAGATTCTCATACTCTTTTGCCGATTTCAGATGTGCGAATCCCTGTTTGATCGCTTTATCTGTCACAGACGAAACCCACAAACGTTTACACGGTTTTTTACATCCTGTCTGTTTCAAGATCCATCGTGCGACCAGCTCACCTTCCCGCCCCGCATCCGTTGCGATCACCACATCCGTCACATCCGATCGGTTCAACTGCCGCTTCACTGCGCCATACTGTTTTGCGGTCTGCTTGATCACGACCGTGTCCAATTGTTTCGGCAACATCGGAAGATCCTCCATCTTCCAGTTTTGATATTTTTTATCATACTGTTCCGGATCCGCAAGTGTCACCAGATGACCAAGTGCCCATGTCACCACATAATTCGTCCCTTCCAGTGCCCCGTCCAGCTTCTTTTTACATCCCAGCACACGGGCAATATCCCGGCCCACGGATGGTTTTTCCGCTAATACTAATGATTTTCCCATACCAAAAAAATCCTTTCTTCTTTTACTCTCTCTTACTTTACAACGAAGTACTTTGTTTTGCAAGCGCAATTCTGATTTGCCAAACCGTTTTTTATTTTCTCTCTATATGGGCGTAAATATTGCAGACGGTGCTTTTTCGGCCACCCGATACAGTATCGGCCCCACCACTCTTTGAAAAAGAGTGACGCGAACAATATCTCAGACAGGGGATTCCTATGCGGACGTTTCCGAAATTTGGCTGGGTGCGCAAGGCGGGGGCGGCTGTTTCCAGAAAGGCTAGACAGAAATGAAGTCGAGTTTGGGTGGGCGGATTTGCGATGCTTTATTTTTGCAGTTTTCCGAATGTCGTACAAACTGCACGTAGGTGTATGTGGGAGAAAGACTCAGAAACGGACTCTTTCTCCCACATACACCTACGCACAGTTTGTACGCCTCTCGGCAAAACAGCAAAGGCATCGCAAATCCGCCCACCCAAACTCACTAACATTTCTGTCAAAGCCTTTCTGGAAACAGCCGCCCCCGCCTTGCGCACCCAGCCGAATTCCGGAAACTGTGTATCGGAAACGGTAGGTTGAGATATTTTTCGCTTAGGAAAAGAGTTGCGAACCCGATACGTTTTTGGCTGGTGTAAAGATTTGTTCCATCTACAACAACTTTTGCTCAAGAAATATATGTATATCTGGATTCTTTTAAAATATGACAATTCAGTACACTGGAATTTTGCAAGATTTTTGTAGTCTTTTATTCAGAAAAAGCAATACAAAGCATACATATATTGGTCGAAACATTGTCTAAATATCCAAAATAATGTTCCATACGGAATATTTTTATAAATTCACAAGTACGTTCCGTCTGCAACACTTTTTCACCCAAGAAACAGATCTCAGCCTACCGCATCCAATACACAGTTTCCGGGATACGGGCAGGCGTAGAACACGGGGCGGCATCTTACAGAGTGGCTTTGACAGAAATGATAGTAAGTTTTGACGGGCAGTTCTGCGATGCCTTTGCTGTTTTTTGACCGTTGGACAACCGGTGCA
>JBJENW010000381.1:0-5549 GCA_051880395.1 Lachnospiraceae bacterium
CAAAATGTTTATAAAACATTCCACGATTATATCCGGCCTTGTTCATTAACGATGTAATGCTTATCTCGTATACGGACTTATGTTCATATAGCTTCCAAAATGCGTTTACAATATTTTCTTTTGTCTGCGCAGAGGCAATCACATGCTTGTTCATTATGTCCTCCTGAAATAGGTAACAAAATCTAAGAGATTGTTGATTGAATTATTATGAATGTTATTGTTATTATAATAACAATAGTACTACGTTTTGTTCCATCTGAAAAAGCTTTTTCGTAAATAAAAACTGAAAAAGGAGAAAACATGAAAGACAAAATTTTACAGCGAGGAAAAATCGGAAATGTAGAATTGAAAAACAGAATGTTCAAGCCTGCGGCAGAATCCTGTTACACCACAGACACCTATCTGCCTGACCGCCTGATTGACTTTTATGCCGAGCAGGCCCGCGGCGGAGTGGGCCTTGTCATTACCGGTCAGTTCACCGTACCAAAGACGGAATCTCAAGGTTATCATGACAAGGGATGTGTAATCAATGACGACAAGTATATTCCGGCCTTTGCCAACCTTGCCCGCACCATTCAGGATAATGGTGCGCGTGCATGCTGCCAGCTGGCTCACTGGGGTTCACATGACCGGTCGCTGTCGAAATGCGTTTCCTACGAAGCGCTTTCCAGCATTGAATATGAAGAGTGGATGTATATCCTGTTTCCGCAGTTCTTTGATCCCAATGTCATTCCGCCGCATGAAGAGTATACCATTGCAGAAATTGAAGACATGGTAAATGATTACGGCGATGCCGCTCTGCGCGCCAAAATCAGCGGCTTTGATATGGTAGAAGTACATGCAGGACATCGTCACGGTCCTGGATGCTTTTTGTCGCCGCTTACAAATCGCCGCACGGACAAATATGGCGGCTCCGTACAGAACCGTGCCCGCTTTCTTTATGAGGTCATCGAAAACATTCAGGAAAAATGCGGCAAAGATTATCCCATTATTGTCCGCCTGAACGGCTGCGATGATTATAACCCCAAGGGACAGACGATTGAACAGACCATTGAAATTTCCAAAAAGCTGGAGGAAATGGGAGTTGCTGCACTGAATATTTCTATTCAAACAACCGTAGGACCAATGCAAACACCGGACATGTATACGATGGATCTGGCCGCAGCAGTAAAAAAAGAAGTCCGCATCCCTGTGATGACTGCCGGCGGTATTGATGACTATAAAAATGCAGAACAGGCCCTTCGCGACGGAAAAATAGATTTTGCCGGATTTGCCCGGCCTCTGTTTGCCGATCCGGATATGCCAAAGAAAGTAAAACAGAGGCGCACCGAAGAAATCCGTCCTTGCATCCGCTGCTGTGAATGTGCTGGCGATCTGTCCTACGGTACCGTTCGATGCACGATGAACCCTACTTTAAACAATCCCGGCATTTCCATCACAAAAACCAGCCGTCCCCAAAACGTTGCTGTAGTTGGAGGCGGACCTGCCGGTATGGAGGCTGCTGTTTCCTGTGCACAGCGCGGTCACACCGTTACGCTTTTCGAAAAGCGGAAGCTCGGCGGTTTACTGAACGAGGCCTCCGTACCCGAATTCAAAGCGGAACTCCGTCGCATCGTTCCATATTTTGAAAATATGTTCAAAATACTGAATGTTACCGTAAAAATCGAAGAAGCCACAGCAAAAAAACTGAAAGATTTTGACGCCATTATCATCGCTGCCGGTTCTGCAAAGCTGAATTTAAAAGTGCCGGGTGCTGACAACCAACAGGTAATATCTGCAATCGACCTCCTGGGTCAGAATCTTCCAACAGGACAAAAAGTGACTGTGATCGGCGGCGGCTCTGTTGGTGTGGAGACCGCCCTGCTGCTGCAGTCACAGGGCAAAGAGGTGACGATTGTCGAGATGACAGATGAAATTATGAAAGGGGAACTGGCCCAGGTCAAACTGGTCTACTTCAAATGGATTCAGGAGAGAAATATCACTGTACTCACCAGCCATAAACTGCAATCCATTCAGGATAAGTCTGTTACCCTCTTGGCTCCGGACGGCAGTGAAAAAGAACTCGAAACCGACAATGTCATTGTTTCCATCGGTCTGAAACCGGAACGTGATTTGCTGGAATACATGCTGGATGAAAGCGATATCCCGGTATATGCTGCCGGTGACTGCCTCCGCCCGCGAAAAATATACAATGCAATTCATGAAGGCTACTCTGCAGCCATGTCCGTCTAGCAGATAAAGTCCCATTTCATTCTGGTTAAAGCTGTCGAAAAACAGATCCTTTCAACCAGGGCAGTTGAGCTGGTTACTGAATTGAAAGATCTTGTTCGCACCCGTGTCGAGGAGGCACTGAATGCCATACTGGATACCGAGGGGTCTGTAGAGAAACATTTTATCTGATGCCATGATTTGCAGAATTCGGCAAATGAAAAGTGAGCGTAACAGAACATCTGCATGTTCTGCTCAGACTGCAGGCAAAGTTGGTGCTGGAGAAAAATCTCCGGCACCACTTTTCTTTTCATATCTGCCTCTTTTATTTTGCGAATGTTGCATGGGAGCCTTACATGATTGCAAAATACTCTCCTGTGGAACATGGTCCTTTCCCATCAAAATTTCACCAATAACAGGGGTAGAAACGGTACCCAGAACAGGACCGTTGGGGCATCCAGATACACGGATGCCCCATTACATATCATCATTTTGATTATTTCCGCTTAATTGCTGCAAATTCCCGCACTTTTTCTAACTGCTGGACCTGCCATTCCGGGATTTTATAAGGAGAATCTTTCTTTTTCAATCCCTGAACAGGCAAGATAATCGTACAAACCAGAATCAACAACAACATTCCCACTGCATACAGCCAGTCTTTTCCTGCAACAGAATAGTTGTGGGTGACAAAGTAAAAATAATAAACACTAATTGGTAAAAACAAAAACAGAGAAGTAGCTAATCCAGGATTATACCATGTTTTCAACTTGATGTTCATTTCAAAACCATGTCCCAAAACCTGGAACAGATTAAACAGCATAGTGGCTATTCCAAGCCAGAGTACATCATGGAAAACCAATGCCAAAATATAAAAAATATAGGCGGAAAGATTGACAATCATAATAGAGTTCCAGTTGCCGGGATAATTTCTATACAAAACCTTCTCTTCGTAAAAAGCCAGATTGATTACCACCGGACCGCCACCGGGCATTACATATTCTTCAAACTGATGGAGAGGCAAAATCATGAGTGATGCCATCAGAATTTTTTGAATATCTGACAAAGTATCATTGCCCCAGAAAATCATATAATAAGAAAGTGCAACAAAAACAATCAATCCAATTCGAAACCAGTTATTTCTTAAAAATTTCATGCCTATTTCCTCTTTTACACAAGTCTTCCAACCATAAAGCCTGCGTGAATAGCATCAAAAATAAGTTTGGGTCTTTCACAGTCACCAGCATAATAAACAAGGAGCCCCGGAATTTTATCCAACTCATCACGCAATGTGAGATCCGGGCACAGACCAACTGATGTCAGCACATCTGTTGCCGGGATTTCACTGATTATACCGTCCTTTTCAACGGTTACGGAATGATCCTGAATGGATTTTACTCCAGTACCCGTTAGCACCGTAACGTGGTATTGTTTGAGCATATTCAGGTAAATCATCTTTGTATCAATATATTCCCCCTTCATAATGTCATCCATCATCTCCACAACAGTTACTTCCTTACCTGCCATTGCATTTGTCAAAGCAACCTCAATGCCAACGCTGCCTCCACCGATAATTACAATTTTATCTCCGATAGTTTTCTGTTCAGACAGCCAGTCAATGGCATTCTGTACATGCTTACCATCCGCACCCGGTACACGGAGTGTCGCTTTTTTTGATCCCGATGCAACAATCGCGGCATCAAAGCCCTGCATTTTGTCTGCCGTTGCTTCCTCATAACGGACGGAAATATTTTGTTTTTCAATCTGAACTTCAAAATATTTGAGCATCCGCTTCAGATCTGCTTTGAATACAGGAGTGGATGCCTCGTTGACAAGTCCACCCAGTTTTCTCTTTTCAAACAAAGTAACCTGATGTCCACGCTGGGAAGCAATTAACGCCGCTTCCATACCGGCAGGACCGGCACCAATCACTGCAACCTTTTTCGACTTCTCGGCTGGAATAATGGGCAAGGTGCGCTCTTTTCCAAGCTGCGGATTCATGGTGCAGACAAGATTTCCAGCAAATGCATTCCGATTCATGTTCAAACATTCATTACACCTTAAACAGGGGCGAATATCTTCCGGACGCTGTTCCAAAACTTTTTGAGGCCAGTATGGATCAGCATACAGTTGTCTTGCCATTCCCACAAAATCAACCTTTCCTTCGCTGATCGCAGCGTCCCCCATTTCAGGTGTATTCATAGAACCAACCAGCATCAGCGGTACAGATATTTCTTTTTTTACCGCCTCTGCATAAGGCAGCGTTTCTCCCATCGGCTGTTGCATGGGAGCTGCATTTTTCATACAGGCAAGATCGACTGCTGCCACCCCGCGTGCTTCCAGTTGTTTTGCAATCCAGACCGTATCCTCGATCGTATGGCCTCCGGGCACAATATCTTCCGCATTCAGGCGCACCAGAATGGGGAAACGACTCCCACATTTTTTCTGAATATCTTCAACAATTTCGAACAGAATGCGGCAGCGATTCTCCAGGTTTCCACCATATTCGTCAGTTCGTTTATTCATACGTGGCGTCAACCAGGTATTCAGCCCATGCATATTAGCGCCATGAACTTCAACCATATCAAAGCCGGCAATCATGGCACGTCTTGCACCATCACCATAATTGCTTACCAGCTCGTGAATTTCTTCAACGGTGTATTCCTTATGAGGGTACGGTTTTCCGGCATACTGAGGGAACAGCAACGGGAACCAGTGTTCATTTTCAACTCCATCATAAGATACACATCTCCAGCCATATTCCGGATCGACCGGCTCTCCGTGAGATCCATAGTGTGCAAGCTGCAGACAGGCTTTTGCTCCATTTTCGTGAATGGCTGTAGCCAGAGTTCCCATACCCGCAATGTTGGCATCCTTTACGGTTGTAGGGTGCCCGTTTCTCAGTTCATTTTCATGGGGATTGACGTTGAACAAGCCTGTGATAATCAGTCCAGCTCCGCCTCTGGCTTGTTCGGCGCAGAAGTCAATTAGTTCCTGATTTACACATCCGTTATATGTAGGAAAATCCTGAGCGGCTGGTTTGAATATCCTGTTCTTCAATTCCACATTTCCAATTCTTCCTCTAAGCAATAAGTGTTCATTCATAATATAACCTCCATTCTCTCTTTCGTTTTAAGCACATAAAATCAATATTTGGCAAATCTGCCCTGCCCATATTATAATATACATATGTAGTTTTTACAACAAACAGATGCCTTTATAATGATGTGAAGCCTACACAAAGTTAATGATTGTTGATTTTGCAAAAATGAAGGAGGAGCACATTTAGTTATAATGGTCCTATGATTTAAGACAAAATTTTAAATAGTTTTTCGTTAGGTCAC
>JBJENW010000382.1:0-26820 GCA_051880395.1 Lachnospiraceae bacterium
TGGGGACGACACCCGAACCAAGAGAAAACAGCTTGCCGAGCTGTTCTCGCAAAAGACCTAACCTTTGGTTAATGTTCATTTCTTAAAATCCACCGTACAATGTTTGTACAGTGGATTTTTTGCTTTTAAAGGAAGGAAAACAGGAACGCAAAATGGCGGCAATAGAATCCTGATAATTCTTCTGATTCTGATCATAAGCATGAGCCTTTCCGCTTGCACCGTCGGAAACGACCCTGAGAATAGAAGATGTCCCGGATTTTGTGTCGGATGTTTTGAAACTATGAGAAAAGAAATATGAGGACATACCGTTTCTGGGAACGTAGGAACAGTTATCGGACAACTATCTTTTGGAGACCGTAGTAGAAAATGATGCGTACACCGAGAAGATGAGCTACCCGGTATATATTGTGCTGCTGTCTCTGATCGCGCTGGCTCTTGCCTGCTACATTGGACTAATTTTTATTTTTATTGACGCAATACGAAATCAGCCGCCAACTCCATAACAAAAGTATGCGGGAAATCGCGGTATAGGATCAGAGCTATGAGGACATTTATGGAGGTTAGCTTCTGGGGTCGATGCAGGAGGGAGATATTCTGGTATTGACTCAGGAGTTTACCAATACAATTGTACCGGCTATTTTGCCGGACAGAAAGGAGAAATTATGACAGAGATCAAGAAAAGAAATGTGGCGGTCGCAATCATTCTTTCCATCGTTACTTGCGGAATCTACGCAATTTACTGGCAGGTCTGCTTAGTGAATGATGTGAACAAAGTAAAAGAGGATGAGAGCGCCAAAAGCGGCATCGTTGTATTCCTGTTAAGCATTGTCACCTGCAGCATTTACTGGCTGTACTGGGTGTTCAAAACTGGCGAGAGCATCGATTCTGCGAAAACCGCAAATGGAACTCCGACATCAAGCCGTGGGCTGGTTTATCTGCTCTTAAGCATTTTCGGGCTTGGCATCGTAGCAATGGCGATTCTGCAGAGTGACTTAAACAGTCTGGCAGCAGAAAACCATGATAATTTTGAAATGTAAACAGGGAAGGATGTTACTTGCAGCTATGAATCCATAAAGGAGATATTCAAAAAGCCACAGCCGGAACAGGCCAGGGTGAGAACTGAAAATTCAGAATCTTCTAATATTATTCCATATAATTGAGTGGAGATATCTTTTGTAATAGACAAAGAGGACGTGCTAGAGGTATAATACCTATGAGCGCGTTCTCTTTGTTGTTATGAAAGGAGATTTTAACGTGGCAGTAGAGAGACGCAAGGACAATAAAAATTCTTGACAATAACCATAAAGAGGATGCGGTAATTCTTCCAAAGTTCACCAATCATTCATTCAAGGCACACTTTTTGTTCCAAAAACTAAAGAAAGAGCTGGATATACCGGAAAGTTTTGCCATACGAAATCACAAATCAAGATTGCGGAAAACATGGATATCAGGTATAATAAAACAGCTATTATGTATGGAATTGTGCTAAAATATTTTTATAATACAAAATTGTAGTAAAAAGTTGGACAATTCTGGTTTTGTGACAAACGGGAAAAAACGCACTGTTTTTGAGTGAAATTCAGAGGATTTTTTCAAAGATCTCATCGTGTCTCAAAGAAAATGCATAAAGAAAAAACGGCCCAAAATTTTGCATATAATTACTAAAAACAAAAGGATTTAATATGAAAAAACTAGCGTTAAGTGACGAAATTTTACTAAGTATTCAGCAGCCGGCCCGCTATATCGGCGGCGAGGTGAACATGGTAAAGAAGGACCCAAAAGGAAAAATCCGTTTTGCCATGTGCTTCCCGGACGTGTATGAAAAAATGGATTGATTGAGGTAAAAGAGCAGGATAATACGTCACTATGCAGCATTGACAGGAAAAAATACGGAAAAAATAGCACGAATCAAAAAAGTGCGAAAACCGAAAAGTGAGAGTCAATGATATCATAATTTACGAAAACAGCTTCTCAAATAATAGATTAAGAATGCCGCTGATACACTACACAGCGGCTTTTTTATACTTCAAAATATCATCAAAATCATTCATAAATATACAAGATTTTTATCTTTTCTCATTTTTCTGCAAATAGCGGAGTAAAACAGTCAGTTCGGCAGAGTCGAACTGCTTCGATGCGGAGCTAACGGCCATAGATGGTAGCATCAGCAGAAAATTTATTTGTTCTGATTGCTTACCGTCTACAACAGGCTGAAACTGTGTCGATGGGGCATTTATGTCAGCTTTAGCTCTTGCTATTAACTCAGATTGAAGACTGCGGTAAGCGACTGGTGGTATCTCGCAAGGTGTCTGTTGAAAAGCGCATTACTGACCTTCGACCGAATCAAATTGTATTTTTTCTTCATTATAATATTTCGGAATTTCCTATGTACCCCAAAAATCATTCGATATTAAAATAAACATATGAAAAACCAGGTTAATTTAGGATATCTGATTTCCATAATTACTATGTAACTCACAGAAGGAATCGAGAAAAGGAGGATAACTAGAAAAATGACAAAAAAAGAAATGGTTGCTTTGCTTGAAGAACGCGGCAATTGGTCGATGCTGCATCTGTCCAATGGGCCAAATGGTATCGTGAGCGCTACCTTTCTCTATGAACCGACAGAGGAGGAAAAGCAGAAACGATTTCCAATACCAGGATACTGCTGCGAGATATTTTCGGACGAAAGCTTTCGGTTCACTTATGCGCATTTTAAATCTGGAAATGTTCTCAGCTCACCAAAATGCAGCCCAGTGACTAACAAGGAACATTTTGAAAGGATCCAAATGCAGTTTGAGCAAAACGCTGCGGCACTTGCCAAATATGGAATGTAAAAAGGAGAAGACAAAATGATCTTAAAGAATGAATACTTTGCCGATATTAAGGAATATGTTGCCGGTTTGCCTGAAGAAGAATTTACATCCAGGGGCACCGATAAATGCTCTGTCCTGAAGAACAATGATACAATGGAGCGCTTATGGATCGTATACCAGAAAGAAGTAGAAGAATACGGCTGTGATGAAGAATATGCCTTAGAAGATGCCGTTAAGGAAGTGTTGGGTACTCCAATACCGAAAGGTAATATTTCTCCTCGCATGAGCGAAGACAAGAAGATGTCTTACAGCTGTCCATATTGCGGTTCCAAAAGATTTATCGGGCATCAGCTGATCCGTGCAGATGTGTATGTAGGAGAGAATGGAGAATTTGATGGAAATCTTCCTGGCGGTCTTGAAACATCAATCTATGACTCCGAGAGACCATATGGGCCCTTCACATGCTTAAAGTGTGATGCGGAATTTGATGAACTTCCAGAGAATCGGAGAATTTCCTTACCAAGAGGGCACTTCCGGCTTATCACCGACAAAAAATGCATTATCAAGTTCAAAGAAAGCGGGTACGGATATTCCCATGAAGATAATGGCTACACAGTCATCGGAGATGGAATCCGAGCGGTCGCGATCAGTGACGCCGACTACGACCGGTATTTCGGTGGTGCAAGAAGTTTTTGTCTGTGAAAGCCTGCATTAATCTTGTGCGGTTAAGGCATCACGCAGAATAATTCTACGAAAATCTCAAAGTAGAATATGTCCATGCCGATGTCTGTATCGGTGGAAAATGGTATGGAAGGTAATAATGTGAATTCAGAAAGGTTGCGCAGATATTACACAACCTTTTTGATGAGTGGTAATGAGCATATTTTAAGAATAGTTCACGAACTAATAATGGAGAGAAATGGAAAAATATTTTGTACAAACGATGGATTCCGATGGTGAAATCTGGTACACAATTCATACAGCAAGCTAATTGATTCGTATGATTAGCATGATGGATTGTTCCGGCGATGAATACCATATCTGGAGAGCGGTTGAATTTGGAAAACTGGAACCACTGACTATTCATGGAACCTGGCATAATCTTAACTGTCCATTGTACATTAAAGTAACAGATCCAGAAGGAAATATCGTATTCGATGGATACGGAGAAGATCATTAAGAAAAAGGAGAAGAAATGACAATCAAACAATACATTAAAAAAAACGGGTGGGCATTCGATTGTGAGGTCCATCCATGCAGAGCAATGTCTGTGGATATTGGATTTATCAATGGTGATGGGCTCAATGACGAAACTCAATTTGACATTAAGGCTTATGATGCGGATGAGCTTTCAGATCTCTTTCATGACTTCTGTAAAGAAAACCACTGCAGTGAACGATCAGTTCGTTACATCGTTATTGTAGAAACTGCGGATACGATGGATGATCTGATTTACGGAACAAGTGAAGAATTTAAAACAGGAGATATCGTATTTGTATCCAATCCCGATCTCGATTATGAAAGAGAATATGGCTCCAGAGAGCATCGTTCATTTTTTGGTCGCGTCACAGAGGTCAGTTATTTTGAAAGCGGGACTGTAATTGAGGTTGCATTTCCGCAGACACCCAATGGCGCAGCTATGGAATGGTCCTATCATGCAAGCGAGTTATCCCATGCAAATGTTCTAAATGATCTGACTATCGATGAGTTTTCTAAGCGATACGGAGTGCGCGTTCTTGCTGAATGCATCTTGTAGAAAGGTAATTTTCGATATGCAGAAAAATGAAGAATACATAAAAGTGGGAAGCTATACGCCACCAGGTAAAGATGGAAATGGTGAAAAAATAATTCGTGAGTATTTTGGGCAAGGAATGATCTTCAAGGATGAAGACGCATTTTTGCACAGACCAGATGATGTTTGTTATATTCCAGAGTTATCCGATACGGTATATACAAGGAACAGTATCATAGAGGAATGTAACGGGCAAACGGGAATCGCAGAGTGTGTGTTCTACGAAATTGACTGGCAGCATGTAAGCAGCTTATTAGATGATTGGCTGGGTAGCGAAGAACTTATTATTTGCAGAAATTGTGGAAAAATGTTCTTTTCCGAAGATTCCGAAAAGTGCCCATACTGCGGCAGAAGATATGAATAACCGATTAAGGAGGATATGCAATGAAGGTGGCCGTTACTTGGCAAATGTGCGGGTATGTCGATATCGATAGACCTACAATGGAATCAGCGATGAAATATTTCGAGGAGAATTCAGATTGTATTAAGCTGCCAAAAGATGGAATCTACGTGGATGGAAGTTTTGAACTGTCATCTGATGATGTGGAAGAAATGAAAATTATGGCAATAACTGATTCAATAATCAAGAAAATGATAGGAGATTAAAAATGTACAAAAATATAATTACTGTAGATTTACAGCAAAACGAAAACGGCACATTCGATACGTGGATTTCCACTGAGGGTTCGAGCGGAGCTCATTATAAGACCGCTACAGCAGAGGAGATTGGACTTCATGTAAAAGAACTGATCGAATGTCTCACAGAAGCATTAAAAGAAACATAATGAGGAGGATAATATGTGGGAAACAGTAACATTTATGGAAGGGACTTACATCCGCGAACTGGAGAATAACTACTACGAAATATATGAGATCGTTGCAAACGACCAGAACGATGTGAGCGCAGGGTTTCATTTAGCCCATGTGCTGTTGCGATATGAAGATATCGATATTACCAATGTTTGCGAAGCTCATGGCTGCAAAAACGACGAGGAGCTTTTCAGAGGACTCGGAAACGACTGGAAAAAGGATTCGGTTCTCATATATTTCGACATTGCTACCCAGAACGGAGCGTACAGAATCTCCGAAGACTTCAACACATACCATGAAGCATATAAAACACTTTGTATGATGGTACCTGAAATCAAGAAAGATGCAGAGACGTTGGAAATCGCAAATGTTCTTACGCTCTCTACGGGACATGTAACGAGAGAGACATCCAAGTTATTAGATAATGATGCTGTGGGTGTTGTCGTATATACAAAGGGCGAATACGGCTGGTTCATTTTAACATGTGACTGGAAAGAGTTTGAAGATTCGATTCCTGAAGATCTGAAAAAATGCATTGATTACGCAGCTAAGATTGGTTGCGATCTAATTTGTCTGGATCCGGATGGAGCGGTCATCAAAGAACTCCCGACATACAAATGGTAATACTTAAAAAAAATTATCCTTTAAATATCCCACTACCCAAGGTGGGATATTTTTAAACTGTACCCCTTGTCAAGGACATTTTGAATTAGTGTAGTGCCTATTTTTTAGACACCTACACAAAAGTGATATCCCTGATTTCGGACATTCCTTTGTTTGGTTATCCACATTAGTGGACACATGACATTTGATGTGCCCACGGAATTGGACAAACTGAATTGATATGATATTCTGTTAAGCTTTATTTTTCAGAATCTATATGAACTGCCGTCCTGCCAAGCTCTTCCGGTTCTTTCCGGATGGCTGGTGGGGCAGGTGCATTCGGGATATCCAGAGGATACTCCCCAGTAGTAGCAAATTTGTAGAATTCATTAGGCGACAGCTTGGCAAGATGCCACTGATAACGCCGATTGTTGTAATAATCCATATAGTCATCAATGATGACCTGAACCTCAGCAAACTCAGTACATTCCGCAAGTTTCGGTATGATGTGGTCTTTCATATGGCCGAAGAAGCTTTCCTGCGGAGCATTGTCCCAGCAGTTACCCCTGCGGGACATGGACTGGCGGAGTTTTTTATCATACAGGATATTAATGAATTTATGGCTGGTATAGTGACAGCCCTGGTCTGAATGAATGATCGTTTCCGCTTGGAGGGAGACTCCATGATTTTCCACCAGTTTGTTGATGGTTTCCAAAACGAAATCTATTTCCAGTGATGGGCTGAGCACATACGACAGTATCTGCTTGGTAAAGGCATCCAGAATAGTAGATAAATAAGCAAAGGTACCATTGTACGGCAGATAGGTGATGTCAGTTAGCAGGACGATTCTGGGACCATATGCCTCGAATTCACGCTGCAGCAGATTGTCTGCGACATTGCTTGTCTTAAGGGCTTTGGCCATCCGCCTGTAGGGGTTCGGCCTCCTGTAGGGGCAGGACAGATTGAATTTATCCATTAGACGCCGGATCTTTTTGAGATTCATGATCACAGGCGGATCCATATGAAGCAGGGCCATGTAAATGCCCCTGGCACCTTTTGTATAGCCGTGTATTTTGTAGGCAGCGAGTATCAGATCAAAGTCATCACGATCCTGCTGTTCTTTAAGTTCTCTTGCAGGGGCGGCTTTGACCCAGGCGTAATAACCGCTGCGGGATACACCAGCCATTTCACAGAGCGTCCTGACAGACATGGTGTTATGGCTTTGCTGCATGGTGTTATAGATGATTTCGAATACACAGGAAGAATCGTTCATGAGCAGTGCACCTACTTCCTTGTAGTTCTGATCGAGGAAATTTTTTTTAGAAATTCCATCTCCTGTTTGAGGTAATCTACTTCATGCCGGAGCTGTTTGATCTCATCAGCCGCGGATACAGGTTTGGTAGCATCTGTGGGCGCATCATGGCTGGCTGCTTCGCCCCGTGGACCATAACCCTCATGGAATTCCCCGTACTTTTTGTATTCTGTACGGATATGATTGGAAATGCTCCATATGCGTCGCTCACCAATGATGTTGATGTCAAAGCCATGATCTTCAAGGATCTTTCTCGGAGATTCACCGGATTTGTATGCGGTCATGAAGAGCTCCTTGAATTCTTTGGTGAGAGTGATCCTTGTCTCAGTAACACTGTAGATGTAAGGGTTTTGACGAAGTAACTGTTGTTGTTCCTCTGTGAATAGTTTTCTGCTCATGAAAATCCTCCATTTCTGTGATTAGAATATCACATCTGGAAGGAAGTGTCCAAGAAAAAGGATTCACATGGGAACGGTGTTTAAGAACAGGGGCACGTCTTGTGTAGGTGTCTGTAAAACGGGTACTACACTAATTCGCGTGTCCACTGTTATGGGTACATTATATTTTTTTTCGGATTTGCCTGATAAAATGGAGAAATTATTGTATAATGGAATTGATAAGGTCAAAAGAAAGGAGTAAGGCTTATGACGTTTGAATTAGAAGGCATTACAATTGATGGATTGGGCGACGAAAATAAAGCGAAGCAGGCGGCGCCGCTATTGATGGAGTCTGCGATTATGGCGGGATATAATCCGCAGAAAGGCGCGGTTAGCAAGGAATTTTCTGCGGATAACAAAAAAACCGGAAGCTATTAATGCCTCCGGTTTTAAAGTTGTTTTTCTTATCTGTATGGTAGTTCTACCTTCCCTGCGCGAATGCTTCCATTAATACCGGATAAGCATTCAGCAAGTAGAAAGGGTATTGCTCATTTTTGCACAGCAAAACATAATATCCATCTGCGTTATATATCCCATTTCTATATATAGAACATACAATTCCTGATACGTTCGCTGGAAGCTTATCAAAATATAATGCAATTAAATCATTATCTGAGTGTTCCAGCCAGTTCAAAATTTTCTTCGAGCGGGATTGGATATCATAACACAGACCTTCTATGATATCGTCTCCGTCTGTCGTATCCAGAAAGGAAGATGCCCGATTGATCAACTTCCCATCATGGTATTTCCCTATTCTGTTAAGCAATTCTTCACCAGAAGCGTTCAGGTGAAATTCTGCCACATGGCCAGTAAAAAGCCATTTTTCAATGTTCTTTTTTATGTATTCACAAATAAACTGTTCTGATAGTGTAATCATAAGACAATCACTACTCCTTTTTCTATTTTCCTCAAGCAATCATGCGTGCAAATTTTGTTTCATCACTTTTCAAAAGAACAAAGCAATCCGTATGGAACTCGCTTAATATCCGGGCGACTTTCTCAGGATTGATTGCTGTTTTGTAAGAAACGACCGGAATGTCCGGGCATGAACTATTTTCTCTTTGCTTTTCGCATTTCGCATCCTCAATAAGCGCATTAAAACGCCGGGATGTGATATCAGATTCAACCTCGTAATAATTCGGCTGCTCTTTGACAGAAAACTTAATTCCGTCTCTTTTTAATACCCTTGTCATGTAGGGGTATATATTTTTTTCTATTTTCCTTAACAACTTTATTTCCTCCTTGCCTTATATATTTCTTCTATCAGTATGGAAATGGATAGATGTGATTTAAGGAGGAAAAGCGAAAGTGCTTCGATTTTGCATAGTTGCGGCATCATACAGCAAGCCATACTTTTACCGAAACACATAAAGTCATCTTGAGGAAAGGAGAATGAAAATGAAACATGTAAGGGAAGAGCAGCAGAAGAAATGCTTGTTTTGCACCAAGGAGGAATTTAAGAATATTGTAGAAGCAGCTACGGATGGACTGGAAACAGTAGACTTTGACTTCATTTTTGAAGACATCAGCATCACGGAAACAAAGTTGGCCGAGCAAACCGATACATACTGGAATAAGGACATTATGGAAACGCTGTCTGATTATTTCGGCGTGAAGGTCGAATCTTTCCATTTTGACAAATCCGACCCCGGCTGTGTCTGGGTATGTTACACGGATAATACTCCGAACGAAGGCAAGGAAATTGCAAAAACAAATGGCGGCCTGGTCGGTTACCAGTTCGCAGATGGTGTCCATTGGCATTGGAAAGGTAGAGAAATTGCTGTTATCGACGAAGAAACATCCGAAATTGAGTGGTGTGTCAGAAAATACACCCTGCCAAAAGAGATTATACAAGCGGTATACGACAGAAAAAACAGACCATCCGGGCAGTGGTTGATTACTGCAAAGCGGGTACCGGTCTCTGCGACGCAAGGATATATCGCTATTTTTGTCAATGAAGACAAAATCGAGGCGTTTAACGATGACAAAATTCTTGTAGACGGAAAATGGGTATCGAAAATCCCTGATGAAAAATTGTGGGATTTGGCCTATACCGCACTTTGCAATATGAAGTAACGGTGCAGTCAATTAAGAAAAAATGTGAGAAAGGAATTATAGATATGGAGTTTTATGCATCATACAATGGCCACGAAAGGAACGCCAGAAAAATCTTATTAGAGGAAAAAATTGTAGATACCGATGCATTAGCATTGTTATCCTCCGCAGAAGTAACGGATCTAATCAATAAGAACTTTCAGTGCTTCAGGGTAGATGATGATTGGCTGTTGGTTCGTAAAAAGGATGTGAAGCAATTCGAGAGTCTCGTCCTTTGGTGTGATCGATAATCTGCGGATAACGATTTTAAAGAGAAAATTGAGGTTTATCGGAGGAAAATATGATTGATTTTACGGAAAAAGCAAGAGTTACTAGGGAAGCAGACAAAACGTTAAGTAACATTTTATCCAAAAAACATGACACTTTTGATCAGTACGAAGAAGTCAGTAAAATTTCGGACATTGAAGTGGCTAAAATGATTATTAAACGCTTGCTTGACCAATTAAACTGAAAATTGTAATTTGGAGGAATACATGAGCCAATCCTATACAGAAAATTTAAAGCGGAAAGCTATGAGTGAGGAAAAAATGCCGTATGTTACCTTATCAGCAGAATTTGTTGTTCAAACAGACACACCGGCTAATTTTGAAGTATATGGTGCCGAAATCGGCGGATTTGAAGCAGTGATAGATGGGAAGAATATCCCATTTGACTTTGACGCATTCAGCTATGATGTTCGCAAAATAGCAGAAAACACTTACCATTTCCAATACGAATCCGGAAACGGAGTTATGTTCCGTGAGTACCATATTTTTAAAGACTTCTTTGAAGAATATGAAAGATTAGGAGTGCAGGTCAGTGAGTTAACTGCTGAAAGGTTGGCATCCATGAAGGAGCTGACGGAATTCCATTTTGCTCCGCCGGATGATTTCGATGGGAAAATCACAGGATTCACAATTACAAAATTCGCTTTTTCGGACGAACTGCAGGAATATTCTGTGGAAACAACTGCAGGAATTTTTAATACAGCAATTCTTAATATTTTGGGGAAAAACGAGAACTGGGTTCAAGTAATTCGATAATCTCGTCCTTGCCGCGACCGATAATATGCGGATAACGATTTTGGTGAATGAAGTTCAGGATCTGATTCTCAGATATCTTAAATAACAAAAGAATTGTACGAAAAAGAGATTTTAGTAAGAGGAAAAATGAAAGGATTCAATACTGATACAAGACTTCTGGTTCAGGAAAACATCAGCGATATTATTTACAGAGGTCGGATCCAATGTATCGAACTCGTAAGCTAAGAGAAAATTTGGAGGTTTAATGATGAGTTGGAGAGATGAGTTATTCAGCGAATCTGAACGCGCTTTGCAAAATGAGGTGCGTCGTCTACGCAGTGCAGTGAGAGAACTGGAACAAGAAAACAGTGATCTCAAAGAAAAAATTGCAAAATATGAGAATTTAGAAAAACAGTTGCAATTGACTTACGGAGAATGCGATGGGCTTCTTGAGACGGCTATTACTGGGCTTGTGAAACATGAAGGTGTTGCGTTTAGCAAACCAATGAAATCTCGATTATTAACTGATGACGATGTTGATAAGTGGGACAGACTTAAAAATGCTCATAACTCAAAGTATTTCAAGAACGGCGAACTGGATGATAGAAAAATTGCCAAAAACTTGCATCAACTTGCTGATGATTACGAGAACGGCGAATTGATTGAGGTTAGTGATGGACTTATCGAAATTATAAATGCAATAGATAGTTTCGATTTTAAAGAGGAACAATAACGTGGGATTTTTTAGCTGGATGTTTGCTGATACCAGTAATCAAGAACCACGTCTGATCCGACAGGACAAGCGTGGTACTCTGAGAAATTAGTCAACTACTCACCACTTAAATCGGCATAGCCGATTTTGAAGTGGGAGCTTGCAGATATAGATTCTATTTTCAGATTCTGTTATCTATGGTAGTTGAGCAGAGCCGTGACACGTGAGTCCATATGGACGAACCACCTGTGGGTGATGCCAAGCCCGCAGCTCTGGGAGTACATGTTGTGCCAAGGCTATGGCGGGATATATCACATATCCGTTACGGAGGAAACTCCGCCTTATTTCCAAAGGGAGATCATATGATTCAAAATGACAAAAACAACCGGACGTATTTCGTATACGTCCTTGACAGAACAGGGCAGCCTCTCATGCCGACCACCCGTTATGGGAAAGTACGAAGGCTTTTGAAAGCAAAGAAGGCAGTCGTAGTGGATACTAAGCCATTTACGATCCGCTTAAAGTATGAACCGGAAACCCACTTCACGCAAGAGACCATCCTCGGCATTGATCCGGGACGTACCAACATTGGGATTTCTGTTATCCGCAGAAGCGGGCAGGAACTCTTCTCCGCAGTCTGCGAGACCAGAAACAGGGAGATTCCAAAGCTTATGCAGGAACGGGCTACACACAGACGGGCTTCCAGAAGAGGAGAACGCCTGGCGAGGAAACGCCTGGCAAAGCGATATGGAACGCTTACATCCTTTCCGGAAGGGAGATTGCTCCCAGGATACGAAAAACCGGTAATGGTAAGGGATATCATCAATACGGAATCCAGATTCCATAACCGGAAGCGGAATGCCGGCTGGCTGACACCAACGGCTACACAGCTTCTGCGGACCCATGTGAACCTGGTACGGAAGATTAAAAAGATCTTTCCTGTGACAGATGCAGCCCTGGAGCTGAACCGGTTTGCGTTCCTGCAGATGGAGAATCCGCATATCCGCAGATGGGAATACCAGAGAGGCCCACTTTACGGAAGGGGTTCCGTGGAAGAGGCCGTGTATGAACAGCAGGATGGGATCTGCCTGTTATGCAAAAAACGGATGATTGAGCATTACCACCACACCGTACCAAAGTCAAAGGGAGGTTCCGAAACACTGAAAAACCGCGTTGGGCTTTGTAATATTTGCCATGAGCAGGTGCATAAGGATCCGGAATGGGCAGATAAGTTGGCATCAAAGAAAGCCGGCCTTAACAAAAAATATGGGGCACTGTCCGTACTGAACCAGGTGATCCCGTTTCTATTGGATGAGCTGGATGGCATTTTCCCCGATAGTGTGGCCGTAACGGAAGGAAGATCCACAAAGGCATTCCGTGAAGATCACGGGATTGTAAAGGACCATGACCGGGATGCTTACTGCATCGCATGCAGTAGCCTGCGAGAGCCCATAAGGTGTTCTTTCAGTACAGGGTACCGGATCCTTCAGTTCCGACGGCATGACCGGGCAAGGATTAAGGCCCAGACAGAGCGGACCTACCGTTTAGGGAAAACAATCGTTGCACGGAACCGGAGGAAACGAATGGACCAGAAGGAGGATTCCCTTCATGAATGGTACCTAAAAATGAAGTCTCAACTGGGAATAGCACAGGCTAAAACATTGCAGCAGACACTGACGGTGCAGAAGAGTATCCGCCGTTACAACCGGATAGAAAGGCTTATGCCTGGAACCGTATTTTTCAGAAATGGTACCCGTTTGGTTTTAAGCGGGCAGCTGACAGGAGGAAATTACCTCCGGGCAGTTGGAGATGGAAAGACGAACCATCCCACGCGATTCTGCCGGATAGCAAAAGAAAACACAGGGCTAGTGTTCCTGTAGAAAGACCGCCGATTCATCCCACCACTTAGGCGCTCCACGCGTCTTGAAGTGGGGGTATTCTCGGCTCCGGCTTTGGATAAAACACAGAAAAGAAAACTATGGCGAGTAATATTAACCGCACGAAAAAAGGGAGAAAAGTAAAGACGCAATGCAGTGCCGCGTTGGTGATTTAGCTGCAAAATCATCTCAATGGTAATTACAAACAAGGAGAAAATCCAATGCAAGGATATTATTTAAAAGTCATATTTAAGGAACGGGTGGATGGTAGAAAAATCTGGTACTTTAACAATTGCTACCTTTGTGATTGCGTTAACCAGTTATACCCCGATAAAAAATCATGTGAAAAATGGATCCCGATTTTACAGAATCGATGTGGGTATCCGTATTTAAAAGGCAGGAATATAGAAAGCATTACACTTCACCGAAAAAATGGCTGATTGAACACAAACATACATAACATTTATCATTCCTTGTCCCCGTGCATGAGTATGCATGGGGACTTTTTGTATGGTTCATCACTCGGTCTGTATCCATACTTTAAATGATAACCAATATGAAGGCATATGAGAAAGGAGATACGAAATGCAAAACAAAAAAAATGTAACTAAAACCAAGGTATGTAGAAAATGTGGCGGGGTTGAATTTGCGTCCCACTATATGGCATATCTGCAGTGTGTAGTGAACGGAGATGGAAACTGGATGCGGTATCTGCTTGATGATCAGGAGAACGTAGAGCAGGTCTGCCGTAATAACCGTGCTTTAGGACCGTTTGAGTGCCTTTCCTGCGGCAATGCGGGGGATACACTCGAAGACATCACAGAAGAAAGAGATCTGGCTAATATATCTATTAGCCTGATTGAGAAACCAGGGGAAGATGGGTTAAATAAGACAGAGATAGTGAATCTTCTTGATGATATTGAAGACGAAGAGGTGTTCCCTATTGAGCTGTTTGCAAAGGAACATGAATCCAGTGCAATTGGTTTTATTTCCGCGCAATGTGCTGACCAGCTAAATTACGATTATGATAAGCTTGAGGAGTATATTGCATCGATCCTCGATGACATGCGACTGGAACACGAAAATGGAATCTATGTATTCCAGGGATACATCATCAAAATGACAAGATAAGGGAGAAATCATGAAAAAAGAAATCAAAGCAAGTAAACGAGGTCTTACCTTCTCATTTCCTAGTTCTGGTAAATTCTCGCCAGGGGAGCATTTCCGGTATGTCATTGAGCCGCAGCAGAATCGAATCACGATTGTTCCGACTCAAGAAGGTGGGAATACCATTTCAAAAAAGCGTTCCGGTTTGATGATCCGGTCACTGATCGATATCCGTACCAGGGAAATTAAAGAAATGGTATCAGGCGCCGCCAAAATCGAGGTTGAGATTGAACAGAATCTCATTGTTGTAAGAGTTCTTCAAGGTCCCGTGCAATCCAAGATTATTTCTATTGGGCAACATGAAAAAGAACGCGAGCTCCTCATTTCCAGAACCTTGCTAAAGGCAGCAGGCGGAGAAGACTTTAATATCACGGTAAATCAACCAGAGGATCCCGATAATGTCACGTGCAAACGCATCAATTCAGAATTAAATGATGTGATCAAAACGATATCGTTATTTTCTGGTGCTGGCATGTTGGATTACGCATTTTTAAACGATCCTTCGTTTGAACTGGTATATGCTGCGGAATACGATAATGACGCAGTGAATACATACCGAGAAAACATTGGATCCCACATTGAAAAGGTGGACATAAGAACCTTATCTGGCAACAATCTGCCGGCAGCCGATCTTATCATTGGCGGGCCGCCATGTCAACCTTTCAGCAATGCGAACCGACATGAAAGTGCACGAGGCGCATCCCACTACGAGGGCGACATGTTTTATCACTATGTAAGATTGGTAAAAGAATGCGATGTGAAGGCATTTCTGATTGAAAATGTTCCCGCGCTGCTTTCAGAGAAATTCCAGCATTACATGGAACTGTTAAGAGATATGATCCCAGATTATAAAATTGCATCGCGAATCGTCGAAGACTGTGATATAGGAGGATTCACAAAGCGTAAGAGAGCGATTATCATAGGAAGCCGAGACCGCACCCCATATATACCTGAAATTAAGCTGAGGCCCGTAAGGACATCTGGCGAAGCGTTATCAAAAGTCGATGATTCCTGGCCAAACTCAACGGACATCACAGAGTCCAGCCCGCTCGTCAAAAAGAAGATATCCATGATTCCAGAAGGCGGAAATTGGCAGGACCTACTGGAAGAATATTGGACGAAAAGCGTACATTCAAATATGTACCGGCGTCTTGACAGAAACAAACCATCTATCACACTTGCGAATTGGAGAAAGTTCGTCTTAAGTCCGCCAAGGTGGGATGATTCCGGAAAGTGGGACCGGATCCTTTCAGTTTCAGAAGCGTCAGCTCTGCAGGGCTTCCATAAAGACTTTCATTTTTTAGGGACGATGGCATCGAAACAGCAGATGGTTGCAAATGGAGTAACTGCTGCAATGGGAAATTTCGTCCGCAGGATCCTTAAATCGCTTTTTTATAATGAGTGGATGTGTCCGGTACAGGAATAATCAAGATAAGATAATCTGAATAATCAGATTGCGGAAAGATTAAGAGGAAAAATATGAAATATGTTGTTGTAAGAACGGACTCAGAAAGAGAAATTGTTGTTGTAGGTAAGGCTGCTACAAAAGATGAAGCCCGGACTGTACTAAGAAATGATTTTGAGGTATGGTTTTGGCAGAAGGTAAATTGTTCGCAGGTCGATACAACATTTGAAGAAGCGTATGAAGAATACGCTCACGAAGATTGGGAATTATCCGAGGAAAGTGCCTGGTTAAATGACTGTAATCACGTAGATTTTGGTTGGGAGATCATTGATACGGAGACAGAAGATATTCTTTCTTAACCGCTGTCCATGAGACAGATGATCTTGAGTACCACAGAAGAAAATCCTTATGTATCAGGAAATGTGATTATCAGCTTTTGGGATATTATCGGCTTTGGATATGAAGAATTTTTGGATTGGTTATCCGAAGACCTGGCTGGCAACTCTTGTCTTATGGATGTCAATTACAAAAAATGTCGATGTTTCCGAGGACGGACGACTGGTATTCCGCGTATCCGGCGATATATCAGAAGTATTGGAGGTGGAAGATGATCTGCTGGATGAATTAAAGCATATGATCGCAGAAGCCGGAACCAATGCCTTAAATGATTTCTTCGGTCGGGAGGTAGAATTTTCTACGGACGAAGAGCGTAATTCCGCTATGGATGATGTCTTAGATCAGATGCCGGATGAAGATATTTTCCAGTTCTGCAGAAAATATCTCAAATAAAGAAACATTAAAGAAAGTGAGAAAAAAATGAAATACAGAAAAACGATGGTAGTTGCGCCGTCAGAAACAAAATATATCATGGGGGCGCTCCAGTCCACAGAAATGATGGGCGAAGACGATACCATTTCCCATACCGTTTCATTTGGAAACGACATGGAAATGGATATTAAAATCTGTGGTGCGAGAGATGAAGAACCCTGGACGGAAGCCGTTTTGTTTTCTAAGGGCAACGAGTTATGCTGCTCCGAGCCAGCGGAACTGTATGACGGTGAATGGGAATTGGAGTATGATGGTGACTCTTATGCTGTCAATGTGGTCATGGTCCGCGACGAGGAAGATCTCAAGATCCTTTACATGAGAGCGCTTGCGATCGAGAAAAGAATCGTAAGAGGTGATTGTTTCAATTCACATCGTTTGGAAGATTATGACGATGAAACGGATGAAATACTCTACCAAGAGCATTTATGGCTCGATATAAGAGCTGCCCAGGTTCTTACAGGAATCACCTGTACCGATATAGAAAAAGCCTATGCATATGAAGCATGTACCGGTAAGTTTGAATTCGGCTGGATTCCGGCAAGGTATTATGAAGGACTTAAATTCGGCAAATGGGTTACGGATGGTTACACGTCCTGTATCGAATGTGGACACTACGAAATTGACCCCTCAAATAAGGAATATCAGGATTATCTGGAAAAGAAAATGATATATGTGGTCAACAGTTTGCTTGATATCCACCCAGAATGCGAATCAGAACTGCTTTCGCAGGATTATGCAATGCAGGATACCTGTGATGGAAAACAGCAGGAGATCAATCGTATGAAAGAAAGCTGGCTTAACTATTATAAGAATTGTCCAGCAAATGAAAAGCTCGATTTTTCCATTTTGGACTTTATCAGTAACCTCATCCATTTTCCGGATTCCGACAATCAGTTTTCCGATCAGATCGTGCGATGTTTTTGTGAAAGATACAGCTATTACTTTGCCTTTATGCTGAAAAACGCATTCAACCGCGGTGATTTATATTGGTCAGGAAAGCGAAATCATATCGTATGGAAAGATGATAATGGAATGTCGTATGACGCATCTGGAGTGTATATGAGTTCCTCTGATCTGAGACCCATAGAATATCTCGGCACGGCTATTGCATGGTTTCTTCATAATGGAGAGGAATATCACACTGGGCTTAGATCGTTCGCGAACTGGTGCAGTTTTTATAAGATATCCGAAATCGATGCTATTTTTAAAATTTGGAATCTGATCCCAGATGCAACCATGAAAGATTATGACCATACCGATATGAAGCTTACGGATGTTGCGCTTGATTATTGGATCCATCATAACCAAAAGATTGAAAAGTTCTTTAGAAAAGGCAGATAACCATATGTATAGAGCAAAAGTAATACCAAGACCGGGAGAAGAAAAATCCTTGTGGGTTAAAGGAGATCTGGTCCATATCGGACGTAATACCTTTATCCATCCAACTGAGATGGGATTTCGTCATGACAACGAGAAAACGAATCAGCTTGCATTAGTGCCCGTTATTATGGACACGGTTTGTCTTTCAAGTGGTTTGCATGATGCAGATGGCCAGGAAATATGGGAAAACGATATTGTGCTCGCATCAGATACTCCTATGAGAGTTCTTTTTAAGGAAGCCCAATTCGTACTGTACCCGTACGGGATTCATTGTATTCCATTAAACAGCTACGGATCCGATGATTTGGAGCGGATAGGAAATATTTTTGATACTCCGGAACTTATGGAGAACAGACAAACAAATTAGTATCTGAAACAGCCTGCAGCTTTGCGGGCTGTTTTTTTCTTCAAAAACAACAAAACGTATGTGGAATTATTTCCATACTGATTACGTATCTGATTGTCAAGGCATACGAGAAAGGAGAAAAAATGGAACACAAGGAATATTGGGCAGAAATAAGAAACGACTACGAAGACGAAGGGCTGCGCTATATCGATGCATGGACAACCGACGACGATGAGGAAGAAGGAGAGGTGATCGCTGTTGTTGATATGTACTCCGGAAGGGTAATATACCATGATCCGAGAGCTCGAATCGATACGGTTGCACAGCAAGTTATTTCGTCTGTGGTAGAAGAAGCAAAAGAGAATCACCCCATTTCCATGGAAAAGCTGGAAGAATTGCTCTTTCACATGATTAAGCTGCATTTCAATAATAACAAAGAATCAGCTGAAACATGGCTGAAGCAATTTGGCTTAGCTGATGATGAAATGAGGTTTTTCAAACTTAAAGGAAAACAGGAAGAATAACCGGGAAGAAGGAAAAAGCATGAGAGAATACCGAGTAGTTTATAATTATAACGGCTATACCATAGAAGCCGGGCAAAATGGATGGATCCCATCGCGGGAAATCGCAGAACGTGTCTTAGAAAAGAAAAGGAAGAGTTCTATTCTTAGAGACCAACACCTTTACCTGGAAGAGCGTGAAAATCCTGATGCGGAATCCAGAACAAAATGCAGGAATTGTAATGGGAAGGAAGTAATCAACCATGAATGGCTTTACTGTGATGCTTTGAATGTTGGAGATTATGTGGAAGCCGAGGTTGTATCAAACTTCATGGATTGCCTGATCCCCGCCTGTATGCGAAGCGATTGTTCTCAGATAGGATCCCCACATTCTATGCGAATCGATGAAGATGGGAAAACGAAATCAACTTTCCTTACCTTCAAAAGAGTGGACAAGGACACGTGGGAATACTGCGGCGAAAATTACATGCATGGAACAGAGCTTCCATGGGTTTAAGGAGAATTTATGGAAAGTAAGAAGATGCAAGGATTTTACGTTATGGATCAGCTTGGACTCAATCATCATCTGGCGGAGGCTGTTAAAGACATGGACAAAGCTGATTATTTGGCAGAGTTATTCGGATATCAGTTTTCCATACGAACAGATCGAGAATATGGAATTACGAAAGATCTTCCGTTTTTCCTTATTGACTCCAAGCAGCAGTATGATTCTATCCGCAGCCGGCTTATGAGGTGTATTGAGGAGGGGATGATCCTTATTCTATCAGATGGACATCGCTACGATAATGCGCTCCAGTTTAATATGGTGTTATGCATAGATTGCGATGGCAGTTTTCTGGCTGAATATAGCTCCAGGAATGTGCCATTAAGACATATGTATCGGTTTCCGGATGATTTAGCACACATTAGCGGAAATATCAACGAACGGTACCAAGATTGGGATATTTCAAACCGAATTGCCGGTGGTATTGATTTGCGGGAACTCGAATCAATATTAAATCAGCTGTACCTTATGATTGAAAAGACTATGTTATACCGTAGATACTTGGAACTTTCTGTCTACAAGGTACCGTGTGGAACAAAACAGGAACCCATAGCGTATTGGGAAATTTAATAAGGGAAAATTGAAAGGGGAACAAATTATGGAATTCATTTTATGCTACACAGACAATAATGGAAACGATGTCTGGGAAAAAATTATCGGCGAAGATGCAATGCAACTTCGTGTTGGTGAACTTGCAGATGAAAAGCTTCATTGTAGTACAGACGATATTATGGTATTCGAAAGGTCATCTCAGTGGTAATGCATGTTCACAATAAGGAGGAAACAAGAAAAGTGAAATTAAAGGAATTTAAACTCGGACAAAAGGTTTGCATAATGATTCAGCCATTGCAATTCCAATGGTTCGTTCAATTCCGGGCGATAATTTTAAAATTTTCACTTGTTTTGGTACGTTTAACAGGCACGAATGCGGCATGATGGCTGTGCCGAGTCCCTGCGCTACCATGGCTACCAGTGTGGAATCATCATCGCCGGTCACGTTGATCTGTTTGGAGGAAATCGTTTGAAGACGATCAAGCAGTACGCTGGCCGGCGGGATGATCAAGGGGTATTCTGCAAGATCAGTCTGTGTGATCACTGTGCTGTGATCTGCGGCAAAATCGGAAGGCATGACGGCATAATAGGGTTCTTCAAACAGGGGCTTCCAATTGTCTGTTTTGCATCGTTCCTGATCCCCTAAAGCCAGATCGATTTCTCCTTTAGACAGCCATTCGGCAATCTGAAGAAAACCAATTTTGATTTCAAAGACAGTTTCTGGGTGAAGCTTTTTATAGGATGATAGAATGGACGGAAGCCAGGTGTTGGAAATACTCGAAAAGGTTCCAATCCGGATTCGGTCCATTTCTTTTCCTGAGATTTGTCTGGCGTGATTCTGAAGCTGTGAAAGTGCATGTTCTGCTTATTCAATCAGAGGAAGAAGTTCTCTTCCGGCAGCGGTCAATTCAATTCCCGCATTCCCGCGTACCAGCAATCTGCAGCCCAATTCTGATTCCAGACTGTTCATCATCTGAGATACTGCTGACTGAGAAAAGTTCATTTGGTCAGCAGCTTTATTGAAACTTCCTGTTTCCACAGCGGCCAGGAAGGTTTTTAGCTTTCGTTCGTCCATGATCGGTTCTCCTGATATTAGTTAGTGGGATATAAGAAATGCTTATACCCATATTATAAAGTATCTCTTCCGAATATGCAAACTCCGTTTTAAAATGAGTGATAAAAGAGCTAACAATACAAGAAACAGAGGGATGATTTATGGAATCTAGGAAAGGCAATTTGACGTCCGGTTCAATTCCGGCAGTATTGACCCGGCTGGCGCTTCCGATTGTGGCGGCATCGTTTTTGTCAACCGCATACAGTATTACCGATATGATCTGGATTGGAACTCTGAGCGGAAAAGCCTTATCCGGTATCGGGATCGGAAGTATGTTTGTCTGGCTGTCTCAGGGATTTTCCATGATACCAAAGATGGGCGGACAGGTTCTGCTGGCCCAGGAGTTGGGACGCGGCAATGAAAAAAAGGCAAGATCCTATGCGACATCGGCACTGCAGCTGACGGTTCTGCTTGGAATTTTATATGGAAGTTTCTGTATGATTTCTGCACCGTATGTGGTGGCGCTCTGGGGATTGAAAGATCCGATGGCGATTCGCTCGGCGGAAATTTATCTGCGTATTACCTGTGGCTTTGTGATCTTTTCTTATCTTGGGCAGGTGTTGACTGGGCTTTACACGGCACAAGGAAATTCCAGGATTCCATTAAAGGCAAATTTCATTGGACTGCTCCTGAATATGATTCTGGATCCGCTGCTGATTCTCGGAGTGGGAGTGTTCCCGCGCTTGGAAACCTTCGGCGCATCCATTGCGACAATCCTGGCACAGGTTGTGGTAGTCAGTGTGCTGGTTGCTGATATTCATAAAAAGAAGGAAGAGAACAATATCCTGCAGCAGGTTAATCTCTTTCAGAAAATAGATTTGGACAGCACCAGGTCAATCTTTCGGATTGGAACCCCAAGTGCTGTGCAGAATGTGGTGTATTGCTTTATTTCCATGTGTCTGTCTAAAATTGCAGGTACGTTTGGTGATACGGCTATTGGCGTACAGCGTGTCGGAGCTCAGATTGAGGCATTGGCATGGAACATTGCAAGTGGTTTTTCATCGGCTTTGAATGCGTATTGTGCACAGAACTTTGGTGCGGGAAAAATGGATCGGGTAAAAGAAGGTTACCGGATTTCCTGTATCATGATCGTGGTCTGGAGCGGATGTATCGCATCCTTATTTTTCCTGATCCCGGAATCTATTTCCGGTATTTTTTTCCATACACCGGGAGAAATTCAGATGTGCGCGAAATATCTGC
Source organism: Lachnospiraceae bacterium (assembly GCA_051880395.1). Lineage (GTDB taxonomy): Bacteria > Bacillota > Clostridia > Lachnospirales > Lachnospiraceae > JBJENW01. Next base: position 22,533 of record JBJENW010000382.1, read on the forward strand.
AGATTCTGGGAATCGGCACTGTGTTTAATTGTGTGGAACTTTTGGGGGTTGGTGCGCTTTCCGGACTGGGGAATACCAGACTCTGCAGTATCATTTCCATTATACTGACTGGAATCCGGATTCCCATCGCTTATGTTTTGAGCAGTACCTCACTGGGAGTGAATGGAATCTGGTGGGCATTTTCGATTACCAGTATCCTGAAAGGTATTACATTTCACCTGGTGTTCTATAAGCGAGTGGATGGCGGTGTACGAAAGATTCGGAAGAATTACACAACTGATTATATTTTGAAAATGGATGAAAAATAACAGAAATCCCGTGGAAGTTGATTCTGCGGGATTTTTGTTTTGAAAAATTGATAAGCGTATAAAGTTCTTTCTTTGATTTTTGATTTAAATATGGTAAAATAACGAAAACAATACAAATCTATTTTGGGTACAACTGTAGTTTGTGTGTAATATGGGAGTGTAGGTAGATATGAAAGTACTTCTTGTGGACGATGAGCCAATTGAGTTGGATATGTTGGAAAAAAGTGTAAATTGGAGTGAACTCGGAATTTGCCAGGTACGGCGTGCTTCAAATGGAAAAAGAGCCTATCAGATGATTACAAAAGATCTTCCAGATATCTTGATTACTGATATCGAAATGCCTGTGATGGATGGTTTTGAACTGGCAAGAAAAATTGTCCGGGAAAAACTGCCAATTGTAATTATTTTTTTGACAGGATATGATAAGTTTTCATATATACAGGTTGCATTTTCGCTAGATGTGGTAGATTATGTTTTGAAGCCAATTGAACCATTACAAATTAAGTATGTTGTAATGCGAGCAGTGAAGCGGGCGGAGTATAATAGAAAATTGAGAAATTCGTTGGGGCTGACTAAAAGAATTGCTATGGAGAAAATTATATTGGGAGAGGGAACGGAAGAATTATGCAGCCAGTTTGATGATGAAGTGGTGAATTATTATTTATTGGCGGTAAATGCCTGTTGGGAAAAGAAATTTTATAACAGCCTGTTTGAACGCATGCCTTCTCTGCAATATGGTGCCTATAGGCATAACTGCTGTTTTTTTCTGATTTCGGAACAATTTGATCCAGAACAGGAAGGAAAAAATCTGCTGAAACTTGCTGGGAAAATTTGTGCCGAAAGTGCCAATTTGGTTTATGATGGGAAAAGCAAGTCAGTGCGGGAAATTTCTCAAATTTCCCCGAATTTGAAACAATGGATTGCATGGCTGTATTCCAAAGATTACGATACTGTGTTTCCTGTATCGCAATTTGTTGATAGTGGAGAACAGAAAAAAACAGGAACATGGTTATATATAGATAAGCTGGAATTTACCGAAGAGTTTAAATCATTGTGTGACAGGATGACAGGAGATGATGCGGAAGCGGTTGAACTGGCTGTGAAGCAATTGGTCAGATATCTTTGGAATCGCTCAGGAGAACAAATTGGATTTTCGGAACTGTTAAAAGCCTGCGTTATGTGTCTGGAAAAATATTATGTAGAAGGTAACCAATTGCTGCAGCAATTCATGACTGTTAAAGGAGGAGCGGCAGTAGAAGAGATTGTGAATGCCGGTCATATTCAGCGTGCAGAAGCTTTGTTTAGAGAATATGTGCTGCAGTTTTTTGCATTTTTTCAGATACAGAAGGGTGGAAAATATACATATGTAGTTCATCAGGTAAAAGATTATATTCATCAGAATTATCAGAATGGGATTTCCATGGAAGAATTAAGTGGTAATCTACGTCTTTCGGTTAATTATATACGGAAGATTTTTAAAGAAGAGATGGGAATGACATTGCTCGATTATGTTACGGAGTACCGTTTTTCCCAAGCGTGCCAGCTTTTAAAGAATAGGAGACTGAGAATAGAGGAGGTAAGCAGAATGGTAGGATATGAGAATACATCTTACTTTAATTCAGTATTTAAGAGACGTTATGGAATGACGCCAGGAGAATATCGAAACACGATCGGATGTTAGGATTCATGCCAAAGAAAATTGACATAGCTACTTGACAATAAGCTGAATTTCAGGTGGAGGTTTGCAATGCAGTGGATTAGAAGATGGTATGAAAATGCTGCGCTGTATAAAAAATTTCTTTTGAACTATATAATATTTGGTGTACTTCCGATGACTTTAATGACAGTTTTTAACTATTATTATACAAAAGATATTCTTATGGAAAAAGAAAAGAGCCGAATTGCTTATGAGTTGCAGATTCCAGCGATGAAAATAGAAGCCGAATTTTGTGAATTTGAAAGATTAGTAGAATGCTTTGCAGATGATGATCTTTATGAGGCGATGCTCTTACATAATCCGGAAGAGATAACAGAAAATTTAAAGAAAAATACGAAAAAATTACACAAAACAAATGAATACATTAAAGGACTTTATTTATATGAGATTGCTACAGGAAAGATATATACTCCAGATGGAATGGATTTTTGCAGTGAGCAGCAGAAAGCAGAATGGGAGATGGAAAAGTCTGTATCAGTAGCCTATAAGACTCTGATACATGAAAAAGAGATTGAACCGTGTTTTTTGAAACGAATTTATATGACAGATCCAGCTAATGATATGATTATGAAATTATCAATATCCAGTGAAGTTTGGCAGCATAATTTCTGTCGGGATTTTATTGATGCAGAGCAGTGCATTACGGATCAAGAGGACCGAATTGTTGCAGCAACGAATCCAGATCATATACTTCGAAGTATATATGAAGTTTGGCAAAAAGAAAAGATGGCATGCTATTATGGAGAGATAAAACCAATTGGAACCATTTGGGTGATGTTAAATAAAAGGCCGATTCGAGAAAAACTCTGGAGAGATACAATTTTGATATGGATAGTTTTCATTTGTTTTTTCACAGCAGCTGTTAGCGCAGTTTTATGGATTTATGCAGTATTTTTCAGGAAGAGAACAGAAACCATTAAATTGCATTTAAAACAGATTAAAGAGGGAAAATTGTCAATACAGATTCCTTATCATGAAAAAGATGAATTAGGAGAATTGTCTGAGTGTATAAATCAGGCAACGGGTCAGCTGCAACAGGAAAAACAGAAGGTGCAACAAAAAGAATTAGATTGTCAGAGGGCAGAGATGGAACTTTTACAGGAACAGATTCAACCGCACTTGCTGTATAATACCCTGTCAATGGTAACTGCCATGATTAAGAATCAGGAGCAATTGAGGGGCGCTGATATATTACAACATTTAATTGAATTTTATAGGGGTTCTTTGAACAACGGCAAGATAGTTTTGACCGTTCGAGAGGAAATTGCGCTTACGGATCATTATTTGAGTATTCAGAACGAACGCTTCGGAGGCATGATTCATATCTCTTATAATCTAGAGCCTGATATCTATGAATGCCATATGCTGAAACTGCTTTTACAGCCGATTGTAGAAAATGCGATCCGGCATGGTCGCGCAGAAGAGATGGAACAGTTGGAAATTGAGATTTCAATTTTTAGACAGAATGAAAAATTGGTGTTTGAAATCTTTGACGATGGAAATGGTATGAAACGTGAACAGCTTTCTGAAGTTCGGCGAAGTCTGCAGACCGGCGAAGGTGGATATGGAATATATAATGTCTATCGAAGAATCCAGAATTATTATGGTGATGGATATGGTATTTATATAGAAAGTGAATATGGACTTGGAACAAAAGTTACATTTGAAATTCCGGCAGAATGATAGATCTTTTGAATGTGAGCTGGTCAGAATCAAAACTGACTGGCTCATTTTTGTTGTAAAATGATAGAAAATGTTAAAAAAATATAGAATAATTATTAAAATGCAATAATATTGAATGGCGTGAAAAGAAAAAAATATAGAAAAACAAACAAAATAAATGTAGACTGATATACAAGCAAAGAAAATATGCTTAAAGTTCAAAACGGATTTAGAACACCATTGTACAGAAAGTGACGCGCTCTGTATAAAAAAATGAATCGCTTGTGTCAGCGGAGAAAGGGGAGTAACATGAGAAAAAAATGGAAAGGTCAGGCACCGATCATAGGCTTATGTATCGCATTGGCAGCCGGAAATATGATGACGGCTCTTGGAGCGGAAGGTGTTTCTGTGGAACAAAACAGCGAATATGAATCAGATAATACTGATTTAGATGAAGCTGATACAGAAGCAGGAGAGAAGACTGAGGAGTCTGATGAAAAGACTGAGGAGTCTGATGAGAAGACTGAGGAGTCTGATGAGAAGACTGAGGAGTCTGATGAGAAGACCGAGGAGTCTGATGAGAAGACCGAGGAGTCTGATG
>JBJENW010000382.1:26920-31604 GCA_051880395.1 Lachnospiraceae bacterium
AGACCGAGGAGTCTGATGAGGAGACCGAGGAGTCTGATGAGGAGACCGAGGAGTCCGATGAGAAGACCGAGGAGTCCGATGAGAAGACCGAAGAGTCTGCTAATGAAAATCCGGCGATGACGCCGATTGAAAAAACGGAAGAAAAATTGCCGGAAGTCGAGCAAAGCGAGGTGAAAGCAGCAGAGATTAAAACAGTTTATCTGAGTGATCTGGAGTGGAATAGCGCTAAAGTGGGTTACGATAAGCCACAGAAAGATATCGGACTTGATAGTAAGCCATTACAGTTACTGGATGAAAATGGAGAGGTTGTCACTTACGAGAAAGGTATCTGTGCTCATGCCGCTTCTGAGATTTCTTATGATATTTCTGGAAAAGGATATGTACGTTTTAAATCTTATGTAGGTGTAAACTATGGTGCAGGAGATGGATCTAAACCGGGCAGCTGTGAATTCCGTGTGCTGGCAGATGGAGTAGTTTTAGAGGAAACTGAAGTAATTACCGGAAGAGATGAACAGGGGTATATAGAAGTCGAAATTCCAGTAGATACAAAAATCTTCACCCTGGTTTCTACAGACGGTGGAGACGGAAAAACCTGTGACCATAGTGTTTGGGCAGATGCAATCTTTGAACAGGATGAATCTGTTCTTAAGAAATTATCTAAAGTAGAGGCAGAAGCAAAGGATATGATTGTTCCTATAGATGGAACTACGGTTGTTTCTGTAACTGCATTTTTAGGTAATGGAAATAAGGTGGATCTGGAAGCAGAGGACATTACCGTTGAATTCAGCAGCAGTGACGAAGAGGTTGCTGAGGTGGATTTTGATGGAACTGTTACAGGATTGGCAGACGGTAAAGCAACGATTACCTGTACGGTAACACAAAACACTGATGCAACAGAAACAGAAGAATCAGCAGTTGTTATAAAGGAAGCTACTGTAGACATTATCGTAGGAAAAGGTGATGAGACTACATGGTATGCAGAGTCTGTGGATGGTTCTCAGGCAGTACTGTTTACTCAGAATGCAGATGGTGGTGTTATTTACACGGCTCTGAAAGATGGCGAAGTTGTTGTTAAGAATTCTTATGCCGGATTAAAGACTAGCTTGGGTGATTTTACAACTGGTCTGACATATGCAGGTGATGAAGAAGTAGAAATTAATGAAGTAGATGATTCCTATGAGTTATTTGGAGCAAAGACTTCTTATGTAGAGAATACCTATAGAGAAATGACACTTCCATTTACCAAAGAAGGTGTTGAAGATGTTACCTTTAGCATTGTCGTACGCCTGTACAATGATGGTTTTGCATTCCGATATCTGATTGATGGTGAGGATGAAAAAGAGCTGAAAATTTCTGAAGAAGATACTTCTTTCCAGATTCCAGAAGGTTGTACCTCCTATGTCATGAAATATACTCCATGGCATGAGGAAGCTCCGCATGAGAAGTCTAATAGTCAGCTGACAGGCGACTATGCATTCCCAGTGCTGTATCAGACGAAGGAAGATACTTGGACGTTAATTTCCGAGGCTGCACTTTCCGGTACTTATGCAGGCGGAATGATGAAAGGTCGAGGAGATGGACTGCTGGATGTTGAGTTTGTTACAAAACAGAATTCTGGATATGGTAATGAAAATAATGGTGATGTTGTTACTGAGCTTCCATTTGAGTCTCCGTGGAGATATGCAGTAATCGGTGATCTAGCAGCAATCCACGACAATACGATGGCAGAAAACTTGAGTCCGGATTGTAAAGTCGAGGATACATCTTTTATCAAACCAGGTGTAACTGGATGGACTTGGTTGAATAAAGATTCTGTCAATGATCCTGATGTTTATAAACAGTATATCGATATGGCAGCAGAGATGGGCTGGGATTATGTTTTGATGGATGATGGTTGGCAGCCAAGCAACTGGGTAGAGACAGATGGAATCAGACATCGTGCTTTTTATGACTGGACAGATGATCTGATTGCATATGCAGAATCAAAAGGTGTAGGGCTTTTGGCATGGGCAAGAAATAGTGATTTTGATACTCCAGAGGAGTTAGAGGCGCTGAAGATTTGGGCAGATAAAGGAATTAAAGGAATCAAGATTGACTTCTTCAATTCTCAGAGTCAGGATACGATGAAGAAGCTTGACAATGTCATGAAGGCAACCGCGGAATATAAACTGATGGTGAATCCGCATGGTGTCAATAAGACTTCTGGTGAGAGAAGAACTTGGCCGCATGCACTGACAAGAGAAGGTATACTTGGTGCTGAGCAGCATCGTCAGGGAGGCAAGGCAGAGCTGACTGCAGAATACTGCTGTATGCTTCCATTTACCAGATATGCAGTTGGACCGGCTGATTATACTCCATTAATGTCCTATCAGCTTGTGGATAAAAATGCGTTTACCGTATCTGAAATGGCAGCAAAGTCAATCCTTTATGAGAGTGGAATTCAGTGTCTGGCAGATAAGCCGGCTGTATATCTGAATTCTCCGGCAAAGAGCCTGCTGAAAGGTCTGCCAGCCAGCTGGGATGAATCTCGCCTGGTAGATGCTGATTTTGGTGAGTATGTTAACATTGCAAGAAGAAGTGGCGATGACTGGTATCTTGCTATGATCTGTAACGGAAAACGTGATGCAGAGTTTGCTTTAGACTTCCTGAAAGAAGGTCAGGAGTACTATGCTATAATTTACAAAGATGGCGCAACCAGTGAAGATATTGATGTTGAGATGCAGGTAGTAACCAGCGAATCCGTACTTACGATTCCGATGGCAGCAAAAGGCGGAGCAAGTGTGAAAATTACACAAGAATCTCCATCTGTTCCGGATGCGATTACTCTGAATCAGGAAAAGGTGGAACTGGAACAGTTTACTTCTGTTCAGTTGAATGCAGTTGTTACCCCTGAAGAGTGTGATTTTGATACAGTGAACTGGTCTTCCAGTGATGAATCTGTAGTAACGGTTAAAGACGGTGTGATTACTGCTGTGAATCCTGGTATTGCATGGGTTACTGCAACCGCAGCGTTCAATGAAGAGGTTACTGCGATTTGCGAAGTAAATGTAGTATGGCCGAAATATGAAATGAACAGCGAAGTGTGGACGATTCATGAGGAGAATCGTGAGAACTGGCAGCTGAATTCCGAAAGCTCTCTGACGATTGTCAGTGAGAGCGGTGAGTATGGTAATTCTGTACATGATGCAAAGAATGTGTTCTTTACAGATGTAGAGGGTGATTTTACTGCTACGGTAAAAGTTTCTTTTGATCCGGAAGACAATTATCAGTCCGCAGGTCTGATTGTATACCAGGACGATAAGAATGTATTTGAGTTACTTCGCAGATACCACAGCCGTAATGGCGGAAGAATTATCTCAGGTGTCAATATTGATAATGGAAAATTTGCAGATGATTCGAATGGAGAGCCGCGTGTGGCAGATGAGAATGCAGGAATTCCGGTTTATCTGAAAGTAACCAAAGTTGGAAATAGATTCCATGCATTTTATAGTGTTGATAATGAAACCTGGATTGCAGTTACAGATGAAGACGGCATTCTGAACAATGGCATTACGGCAGAAAAACTGAAAGTCGGAATCTACTGTGTAAACGGAAGTGGAAGAAGCGGTTCTATTCCAGCTACATTTGAAGACTTTACATTGGAACAGAATGGAACTTTCAATCAGATTGACTTTGCAGTTGAACTGGATCAGACTCTGGAGACGCTGAAGGTTGAGTTGGAAAAGTTGATTTCCTATACTGAAAAGTTTGAAGCAAAGGATTATACTGAGACAAGCTATCAGGCATTACAGGATGCAGTTGCAAAAGCAGAAGAAGCTTTGGAAGATGGTACAAATAAGGTACTGATGAAAGAGTGCATTGACGAAATAAAGAGTGCGATTGCTGGATTGGCATCGAGCATTCCGTGGTATCCAATTCTGCCACCGACTGACATTGAAGAGCCGGAAGATCCAAGCATTCCGTGGTACCCAATTTTGCCGCCGACTGACATTGAAGAGCCGGAAGATCCGAGTATTCCGTGGTATCCAATTCTTCCATCTGATCCGGGAGATAACAATTCTGAGAATACCGGAAATGGTGGCAACAGTGGTAGTAGCTCTTCTGGTAGTAGTTCTTCTGGTAGTGGTTCTTCTGGCGGCAGTTCTTCTAGCAGCAGCTCCTCCAGCAATGCATCATCTGAAGCAACACCTGGTACATGGATTCAGGATGAGCTTGGATGGCAGTTCAAGTGGGAAAACCGTGTTGCAGCAATGAACCAGTGGGTACGTTCTAGCTCTGGCGGCAGATTGAACTGGTACTACATCGGTGCAAACGGGTACATGAGTGAGGGATGGCAGGAATTAAACGGTCATAAATATTATTTCCATGCTGTTTCTGATGGTACAAGGGGACATATGTACACCGGATGGCATCAGATTGAAGGAAAGTGGTATTATTTCACGGAGACTTCAGGGGCATTAGAAGGAAGTCTTGTAGTCAACACGACTACACCTGATGGATATTCTGTTGATGCAAATGGAGTATGGGTTCCGTAATGATATAATAAAATAATGATGCAATTTCTCATTTTTTCCTAAATATGGTTTTAAAAATTCAGGTCGATGTGGGCAGCCATCCTATATCGGCCTGAATTTTTTTGAAAGTAAATAACTAGGTGAAAAGCGACTCATTTTTCATGTTTGAT
>JBJENW010000383.1:0-31482 GCA_051880395.1 Lachnospiraceae bacterium
TGCGTGCAGTTTGTACGACATTCGGAAAACTGCAAAAATAAAGCATCGAAGATTCACCCGCCCAAACTCGACTTCATTTCTGTCTAGCCTTTCTGGAAACAGCCGCCCCCGCCTTGCGCACCCAGCCAAATTCTGGAAACGTCCGCATAGGAAGCCCCTAAGTTGAGATATTTTTTGTTTGCATATTCTTTCTATAATTTGGAGATGTTAATGAAAAAAGAAAGGATATGGATATGAGGAATCGTTTGAAGGGGGAAAGCAGCCCGTATTTATTGCAGCATGCCGATCATCCGGTGGATTGGTATCCGTGGTGCGAGGAGGCGTTTGAACGTGCAAAGAGAGAGGAAAAACCGGTGTTTTTGAGCATCGGATATAGTACCTGCCACTGGTGTCATGTGATGGCGAGGGAAAGTTTTTCGAATCCGGAAATCGCGGAAATTTTAAACCGTTTTTTTATCTCGATCAAGGTGGACAGGGAGGAACGACCAGATATTGATGCGGTGTATATGGCGTTCTGTCAGGCGTTTACCGGCCGCGGCGGATGGCCGATGAGTATTTTTCTGACGCCGGAGCAGAAACCGTTTTTTGCAGGCACGTATTTTCCACCGACTTCTCAGTTCGGAGCACTCGGATTTCGGGAGTTACTTACAGCGGTCGCGGAAAAATGGGAGACAAACCGGTTGGCGCTTTTGCAGTCGGCAGAACAGATCGTGGCAGCGTTAAACGCAAAAGAGCCGGCTGGTCAAATGAAAATCGAAGAGGAGCTGCCGCATCAGGCACTCCTGTGGTTTGAGCAGAATTTTGATTCCGAATGCGGGGGATTTGGCAGTGCACCGAAATTTCCGACGCCCCACAATCTGCTCTTTTTAACCCTCTATTCTGTATTAAAAAACAAACCACAGGTGCAGACGATGGCAAACGTGACACTTACAAAGATGCGCCAGGGTGGGATTTTTGACCAGATCGGATTCGGATTTTCCCGTTATTCCACGGACCGCTTGTATCTGGTACCACACTTTGAAAAAATGCTGTATGATAATGCGCTTTTGATCCTCGCATATGCGGCGGCATATCAGGCGACCGGCGTCTCCTTATTTTTGGACACGGCAGAGAAAACGGCGGATTTTGTGGCAAGAGAGCTGACCGCAGAAACGGGCGGTTTTTATTCTGCTCTGGATGCGGATAGCGACGGAGAAGAGGGGAAATTTTATCTCTGGAGTCCGAAAGAAGTGGAACAGGTGTTAGGAGAGGTGCGCGCAAAGGAATTCTGTGCCTGTTACGATATTACGGAAAAAGGAAATTTTGAAGGGAAAAGTATTCCAAACCTGTTACACACAGGAACGCTGCCAAATGGGTTTCAAGAGGAACGACAGGCACTGTATGCATATCGAAAGACACGCGGCGCGCTGCATTTGGATGATAAAATCCTGACGGCATGGAATGCGCTGATGATCGGTGCTTTGGCTGTCTTGTATCGGGTGAGCGGGAAAGAAACGTATCTTCAGACAGCAAAAAATGCCTGCCGGTTTTTAGAAGAAACACTGACCGAAGGGAACACCGTGTATGTGAGCTGGCGCAATGGAACACATTCAGAAAAAGGATTTTTGGATGAGTATGCGTATCTGATTTTTGCATATTTGGCACTATACGAGGCGACAGATGACGAACAAAATTTAAACCGCGCAGAGGAACTTTGCAAAGAAACGAAACGGCAGTTTGCAGACGCAAAACATGGAGGATATTTTTTCATCGGAAGAGAAAATGCATCTCTCATTCGAAAACCAAAAGAGACATACGATGGAGCACTGCCGAGCGGAAATTCCATGATGGCCTATAATCTGGTCCGTCTTTTCGCAATCACAGAAAAAGAAGAATATAAAAAGGCGGCAGATTATCAGCTTGCATATGCATCAAAAGAGGCCGAACCTTTTCCGGCTGGCTGCTGCGTTTTTTTGATCGCCCTTTTGCTGCATCAGCATTCAGAAAAGATCACAGTGGTGCTGGCAGAAGGAGAAACAAAAGTTCAGATTCGAAAACAACTGCCACTTTCTGCGGTGGTGGATGTTTTGCAGGAAGAGACAGAAACATACAAGCGCCTCAATGGAAAAACGACCTATTATGTTTGCAGAGATCAGATTTGTGAACCGCCGACGAATGTGTATCACAGAGCGTAGAAAAAATCCGGTTGACCCGATATTTGAAATGGATCGGGTCGACCGGATTTTTCAGATGAAAAAGGTTTTATTTTTCACGCATCTGTTCTTTGTAATATAATACCATTAAACCGCGTACCGCATCTTTATGTTCGGTATTTAGTCTTCTGTAATAGGCAAGCAGACGTTTTTCGTCCGGTCTTACCATGACGGAATCAGAAGAGGACTGAACTTGAATCTGAATGTCAAGCAGAGAATCTGCAGACACATTGTAAAATTCACAGATTGTTTTTAGATTTTCAATAGTCGGAATACTGGCATTTCTTTCGTAGCTGGATAAGATCTTATTATTGATGCCGGTCTGTTCGGCAACATCCGTCTGCCTCAGATTTTTACTTTCACGTAAATCGCGAAGCTTATCACCAAGCTGTTTCATACATAAATCGCTCCTTTTTTCTGGCTGTTCGCCTTCATTTATCATTCCTGTAATTGTACAAAATTATGAAAAAGCCCGTATTTCCGCACGAAATAAGTCAATGTAAATCACTCATTTTAATCTAGCATACATGAAACAAATGCACAGGTAAATCTGTTTTTCAAATATAAAAATCGCATATAAAACGAATAAAGCATTGACAATCGCGAAAAATACGAATAGAATAAAAGAAGATTTGCAAGAAAAATGTCGAAAAGGGGTTCGACAAAAGACAGATTGGAATGACTGGAAAAAGGGGGAAACATATGAAAGTTGTAATATTGGCAGGCGGGTATGGAACAAGAATCAGTGAGGAAAGTCACCTGCGTCCAAAGCCAATGATCGAAATCGGGGGAAAACCGATTCTATGGCATATCATGAAAGAATATTCTTATTACGGATTTCACGATTTTATCATCTGTGCCGGATACAAACAGCACATCATAAAAGAATGGTTCGCAAATTATTATCTGCATAACAGCGATATCACTTTTGATTTCTGTCAGGGCGGTGCCATGCAGGTGCATGCAAATGTGGCAGAACCTTGGAAAGTAACTATCGTAGATACCGGTCTAAACACCATGACCGGAGGCCGGATCAAACGGATTCAGCCATATGTGGGAAATGAGACCTTTATGCTGACATACGGCGACGGCGTGTCAGATGTAAATATGGAACAGCTGCTGGCATACCACAGGTCACACGGAAAGATCGCGACACTGACAGCGATTCGTGTGGATCAGCGTTTTGGGGTACTCGATATCGATGAAAAGACTCATGGCGTCAGCTGTTTTCGAGAAAAAGAGGCCGATGACAATGCACGCGTCAATGGAGGATATATGGTTCTGGAGCCTGAGGTGTTTGATTATATAAAAGATGACACTACCGTATTTGAAAAAGGACCGTTGTGTCAGCTGGCAAAAGATGACGAACTCAGAGCTTATGAGCATGACGGGTACTGGCAGTGCATGGATACCCAGAGAGAAAAAGAACTGCTTGACCGGCTGATCGCATCCGGACAGGCACCATGGATGAAATGGGAGAAGTATTAAAATGCCTGAAATTATTGTATCACTGGTCATATTTCTTTTGGGGTTGTGGCTCATAGAAACATATGGAGAAAAATTAAAAGAGGACACAAAATTGTATGTGCTATGCGGTCTGGTATTCCTGTCCATATTTGCCCGGTTAAAATTGGCATTTTGGACATCCTATGGAGATACCGGGGACTTCGCAAATATGATGAAACGTCTGACGACCGAAGGGTTTTACGGAATTTATGAAAACGGCGGGATCAACTATCCTCCGCTATTCCAGTATCTGTATTTCGGGATTGCAAAACTATTGCAGTTATTCGGTGTTCCGTTCGATCCGAAACTGCGGATGTTTGTATTAGCCGTAAAACTTCCATGTATGTTATGCGAATATGCAATGATCGCACTGGTATATCGAAGGGCAGAACAGATTCAGTCTGAGGCAAAAAAATTGTCGTTGGCGTATGTTCTGTTGCTAAATCCGGGTTATGTATTTGCAACATCATTTCTGTGTCAGGTGGACGCGTTATATGTGTGTCTGATGTTTTTGACCGTGTTGCTCTTAATGGACGGCAGATTAAAAACAGCTTACTTCGTGTTTGCCGCATCGATCTTAATGAAGTTTCAGGCATGTTTTATCACACCGGTGATCGCCTTTGCAATCGTCGATCAGGTATTTTTGAAAAATTTCAATTGGAAACGGTTTTGGCAGAATCTGATCGCCGGTCTGGTCGCGATCGCCTGCATGGCACTCTGCTATCTGCCGTTTGTTGTTCAGTTTGAAACGAACACCACAACGAGAGGCGGTTTTACAGATAACTTTTCGAGTACGATCAAAGGGTTTGGTAAAGCCTCTCAGAATGCATATAATTTCTGGACGCTGGTGGGATACAACGAAGTTCCGCAGACGGAATATTTCGGACCATTTACCTGTCAGACATGGGGCGTGATCTTCATTGTCCTGCTTGTTATCAGCAGTACGCTTCTATATTGGAGAGGGCGGGGAAAACGGGAACAGTATCCACTATTGGCAGCCTATCTGGTGTTCGGAACATATTGTTTTTCAGTTCGGATGATGAGCCGTTATGCGTATGCAGCAGTCATTCTCTTATTACTGGCTTACGCGATAAAGCCGACAAAAGAACGAAAAAGATGCAGTTATTGTATGGTCGTCGGATTTTATCTGGAAATCGTTGTCGAATATGCGGTATATCCATGGTATACATACAAAAAGGGAATGGTCATCCCGTTTTTGATATCAGCCGCCATGGTCGCACTATTCGGATCTTTGCTCTACACACTGCAAAAAGAAACAAAAGGAGGGAGTATCGCATGGAGAAAAACGGTGGATTAGAATTTTACAGAGGAAAAAAAGTACTTGTGACAGGACATACCGGTTTTAAAGGAACCTGGCTGTGCAAGTGGCTGACAGACCTTGGCGCGGATGTCACAGGATATGCGTTAGAACCACCGACAGAGCCAAATCTGTTTACCCTGTGCAGACTAGAACCGGCGATACACTCCCAAAAAGGAGACGTTCGCGATTTTGCGCATTTGAAACAGGTGTTTGACGAGGTACAGCCGGAAATTGTCTTTCACTTAGCAGCACAGCCGCTGGTGAGAAAATCCTACGAAGAACCGGTCTATACCTACGAGACAAACGTGATGGGAACAGTCAATGTGTTAGAGTGCGTACGTCAGACCCCGAGTGTGAAATCATTTTTAAACGTGACGACAGATAAAGTCTATGAGAACAAAGAATGGGCATGGGGCTATCGCGAGGATGAACCACTCGACGGGTTCGACCCGTATTCCAATAGCAAATCCTGTTCGGAACTTGTCACACACAGCTATATACGATCCTTCTTTCAGCAAAGCCAGACGGCAGTATCGACCGCACGGGCAGGAAATGTGATCGGTGGCGGAGATTTCGCAGAGGACCGGATCGTGCCGGACTGCATTCGGGCAGTCTGCGCAGGAAAGCCGATCGAAGTCCGAAATCCGAATTCGATACGCCCGTATCAACATGTGTTAGAACCGCTGGCGGCATACTTGATGATCGCGCAAAAGCAGTATGAAAATGCACAGTATGCAGGGAATTATAATATTGGACCCGATGAATGTGACTGCGTTACAACTGGGAAACTGGCAGAGCTGTTTTGTAATGCGTGGGGGAAAGAGGCACACTGGATTAGCCAAAAAGACAACGGTCCGCATGAGGCAAATTTCTTAAAACTGGACTGCTCCAGATGTAAACAGACCTTTGGATGGAGCCCGCGCTGGCATGTAAAAGAAGCGATTGAAAAAACTGTGGAGTGGGCGAAAGTGTATGAAACCCATGGTGATGTGGCAGCGTGTATGGAACGACAGATACAGGAATTTACGAGAGGAAAATAGGAAAGAAGGGAAGAAAATATGTCAAATTGGAAGAACGAACAAGAGGCAAGAGAAGAGATCAAAGGACTGGTCGCAGCGTACTATCAGGAATTCAAGAAACCGGAGCAAGAAAAAGAATTTCATCCGGGAGACCGCATCGCCTATGCCAGTCGTGTCTATGATGAAAAAGAAATGTGCAGTCTGGTAGACGCGGCACTGGATTTCTGGCTGACCAGCGGACATTACTGTGCAGAATTCGAACAGACATTTGCCGATTGGATCGGGGTGCGTTTCGCGAGTCTTGTAAACAGCGGCTCCTCCGCAAATCTCCTGGCATTTATGGCATTGACTTCCCCGCTTCTTGGGGACAGACAGATAAAAAAAGGGGACGAAGTGATCACTGTAGCCTGCGGATTTCCGACCACAGTATCACCGATCCTTCAGTATGGTGCCGTACCGGTGTTTGTGGATGTTACAATCCCGCAGTACAACATCGATGTGACGAAATTGGAGGAAGCGGTTTCAACGAAAACAAAAGCCGTGATGATCGCACATACATTGGGAAATCCGTTTGATTTGGCAGCAGTGAAAGCATTTTGTGAGAAACATCAGCTCTGGCTGATCGAAGATAACTGCGATGCACTCGGAACCAAATATACGATAGACGGGGAGACGCGGTATACCGGAACGTGGGGCGATATCGGAACATCCAGTTTTTATCCGCCGCATCATATGACAATGGGAGAGGGCGGCTGCGTTTACACCAATGACCCTTTGTTGCATAAAATCGTGCTGAGCCTTCGTGACTGGGGAAGAGATTGTATCTGTCCTTCCGGTCAGGACAATTTCTGCGGTCATCGTTTTGACGGTCAGTACGGAGAACTGCCAAAAGGGTATGATCATAAATATGTCTACAGCCATCTCGGCTATAACCTGAAAGTAACCGATATGCAGGCAGCCGTTGGTGTGGAACAGTTGAAAAAGTTTCCGTCCTTTATTGAGGCGAGAAGAAGAAACTGGTCGTATTTGCAGGAACGACTCGAAGATGTATCTGATGTCTTTGTACTTCCACAGCCGGCAGAAAATAGCGAGCCGTCGTGGTTCGGCTACCTGCTTACGGTAAAACCGGAGAGTGGATTCGAGCGGAATCAGATCACCAGATTTTTGGAAGAACATGGCGTTCAGACGCGTTTGCTTTTCTCAGGAAATCTGATCAAGCATCCATGTTTTGATTCGATTCGTGGAACAAATGCCTATCGGGTATCCGGAGATTTAACAGTGACCGATCTGGTGATGCAGAATACGTTCTGGATCGGTGTGTATCCGGGAATGACACAGGAAAAGCTCACCTATATGGTGGACATGCTGCATGAGGCGGTTGGACGATAGGAGGAAATGCCAATGAAAAATGTCATCATTACAGGTCCGACCGGTGCCATCGGCATGGCACTGATCGAACGTCTGTTGCAGGCAGGATGCCAGATCACCGCGGTATGTCATCGTGGTTCCAAGCGGATCGGGCAGATTCCGAAGTTGCCGCAGGTTCGCATCATAGAGTGTGATCTTGAGGAACTGGACGTACTGCCAAATCTCGTGAAAGAACCACAAGACGTGTTTTATCACTTCGCGTGGGGAGGAACGACCGGAGCTGCAAGAAATGATACGGAGATTCAAATGAAAAATATGAAAGCGGCACTTGCAGCAGTGGAGGCAGCAGGAACCCTCGGATGTCAGTGCTTTGTCGGAGCGGGATCACAGGCAGAGTACGGAAGATATGAGGGCAGCCTGAATGCCTCGGTTGCGACCTTCCCGGAAAATGGTTATGGAATGGCAAAACTTTGTGCCGGTCAGATGACGCGCCTGCGCTGCAAACAGTTGGGCATCCGTCATATCTGGACCAGAATTCTCAGTGTATATGGGCCTTATGACGGAGAAGGCAGTCTGATATCCGGTCTGATACGGCAGTTTTTGAGAGGAGAGAAACCATCCTGTACCAAAGGCGAGCAGATCTGGGATTACATCTATTCCAAAGATGCGGCAGAGGCACTCTACCGAGTAGCCAAAAACGGAAAAGACGGAAAAATCTACTGCATCGGAAGTGGTAGAGGAAAACCGTTGAAAGAGTATATCTGTGAGGTTCGGGATGCGATAGATCCGAGTCTTTCGATTGGATTTGGTGAAGTGCCGTATGGAGAAAAACAAGTGATGCATTTGGTGGCAGATATTTCAGAGTTGGAAAAGGATACGGGGTTTGAGCCTGAATATTCTTTTGAGCAGGGAATTCGAGAAATGATAGAGAATAAACAGGAGAGATAGATGAAGAAGATTAGTGTATTGATACCATGTTACAACGAAGAGGAAAATGTAGTTCCCATGAGTGAGGCAGTTGTGGAGATATTTAAAAAGGAGCTGCCACAGTATGATTATGAACTAGTATTTATTGATAACGATTCGACAGATCACACACGGGAACTCTTGCGGGAAATCTGTAAAAAGAATCCAAAGATTAAGGCGATTTTTAATGCAAAGAATTTTGGTCAGTTTAACTCGCCATATTATGGGATACTACAGACGACGGGGGACTGTACGATTAGTATGTGCTGTGATTTTCAGGATCCCGTAGAACTGATTCCGAAGTATGTAAAAGAGTGGGAAAACGGATACAAGATTGTAATCGGAATAAAAACAAGTAGTAAAGAGAATCCAATCATGTATCATCTCAGAAGTTTATATTACAAAGTGATAAAAAAGTTTTCTGATGTGGAACAGATTGAGCATTTTACAGGATCGGGATTGTATGATAAAGCGTTTGTCCAAGTCTTACGTGAACTGGATGATCCAACACCGTTTCTGCGAGGAATCGTAGCAGAACTCGGATTTCGCAGAAAAGAGATTCCGTACGAACAGCCAAAACGCAGAGCCGGAAAGACACATAATAACTGGTATTCCCTCTATGATGCAGCAATGTTGAGCTTTACATCCTATACAAAAGTGGGGCTGCGTCTGGCAACGTTCATCGGAATGGGATGCGGTATTGTAAGTGCAGTGGTCGGAATCATTTATCTGATTATGAAACTGCTTTACTGGAATCGTTTTGCCGCAGGTATGGCACCAGTGTTGATCGGTATGATGTTTCTTGGGTCTGTGCAATTGGTGTTTATGGGATTTCTTGGCGAGTATGTGTTGAGCATTAATCGGAGAGTGATGAAACGGCCGTTGGTGGTGGAGGAAGAGAGGATTAATTTTATATCAGAAGAGGTATCGGTGGAGAAAACTATAAATGGTTTTGGAAAAAAGGGAAAGAAGGGGGCATAACGGAAAATGGAATTAAAGGAAATACAAGAAAAGAACCGAATAATATTGAATGAGATAGACCGAGTTTGTAACAAGTATGGAATCACATATTATTTAGATTCAGGAGCATTATTGGGAGCAATACGACATAAGAGTTTTATTCCGTGGGATGATGATTTAGATATAGCATTTTCACGAAAAGAATACTGCAAATTTCGCGAAATAGTAAAGAAAGAGTGGTCTGATGGAGAATATAGGTTATATGAACCAGCTGACATTGGCGAAGAAATGTGGATAGATTGGACAAATCATGTAATACATACAACAGATGAATGGAAAAAAGGAATTAATAATGATGAATATGCGAAGGTCATTGCAGAGGATCATCCTTATATTGATATTTTTATAATTGATAGTTTGCCAGATAACCCAATAAAGCAGAGAAGTTTGTTTTTAAAATTAATTTTGGATTATGGATTGGCAATGGGACATCGTCCGAAGATTCGTTATGATGCATATAATGGTGTGCAAAAAGTTGTTGTATGGATTTTAGCTCATATAGGAAAACATCTGTCAATGAAAAAAATAATAGAACGTTATAACAAGCATTGCACGATGTATCAAAATGATTGTACAAACGAGAGTTTTTTTAGTAACTATTCTTTTCCAAATGGGTTTCGTAAAGTATATCAAAAAGCATGGTTTTTAAATGGGAGTAAAGTTCAATTAGATGGAGTGAGTTATAATGCTCCTAAAAATCCACATGAATATTTATCATTAACTTATGGAGATTATATGAAGCTTCCACCAGAAGCTGAGCGAATGCCAAAACATTGGCAATAAGAAGATAATATATAAACAAAATTTGAGACATAGTATGCTAGGGAGTGATGATAATGCAAGCAATTATATTGGCAGCAGGTATGGGAAAACGCCTTAAAGATTTAACAAAAAATAATACAAAATGCATGATAAAGGTAAATGGGGTGACATTGATTGAACGTGTGCTTAATCAATTGGAAAAATTGCATTTATCACGAATTGTGATAGTCGTTGGATATAAAGGAAAAGAGCTTATAGAGTATATTGCAACGTTAAATGTTAGTACACCGATTTGCTACATAGAAAATTCAATTTATGATAAAACCAATAATATCTATTCGCTTTCTTTGGCTCAGGAGTATTTAAAAAAAGAAGATACGATTTTACTGGAATCAGATTTGATTTTTGAAGATTCTGTTCTTCAGACCCTTGTGGATGATTCAAGAGAGACGTTGGCATTGGTGGATCATTACGAGAGTTGGATGGATGGAACATGTTTGAAACTTGGAAAAGATGATAGTATAGAAGCTTTTGTTCCAGGAAAGAAATTGGAGTTTAAAGATACAACAGAATATTATAAAACCGTTAATATCTATAAATTTAGCCAGCATTTTTCTGTTACACATTATGTTCCGTTTTTAGAGGCTTATTCGCAGGCGTTGGGAAATAATGAATATTATGAGCAGGTGCTAAGAGTCATTGCAATGTTAGATGATCCGGAAATTAAGGCTAAGAAGCTGGAGGGACAAAAATGGTATGAGATAGACGATGTTCAGGATTTGGATATTGCTTCATCTATTTTTGCAACAGATAAAGATGTGAAGGTAAAGGCGATTTCATCAAGATATGGTGGATATTGGAGGTATCCGAAATTAAAGGATTTTTGCTATTTGGTAAACCCGTATTTTCCACCACAGAGAATGCTTGATGAGATAAAAGCAAATTTTGAAATATTGGTAACACAATGTCCATCTGGTATGCGAGTGAATCGATTATTGGTTGCAAAAAATTTTGGATTGAAAGAGGAACATGTCTTAGTAGGAAATGGAGCAGCGGAGTTAATAAAAGCTTTGATGGAAAAACAACAGGGAAAAATAGGTATTATTCGACCAACGTTTGAAGAATATGCTAATCGGTGTAAAGAAAACCAGTGTGTTGTATTTGAACCGGATAATGAGGATTTTTCTTATAGAGCAGAGGATTTGATGATGTTTTTTGAAAAAAAAGATATTACATCTCTCGTGTTGATTAATCCGGACAATCCAAGTGGAAACTATATTTCGAAGCAATCAGTGATTGAATTGATCGAGTGGTGTAAAAACAGAGGTATTCAATTAATCGTAGATGAATCATTTATTGATTTTGCTGAGGAAGAAAACAATACGTTATTAGATGAAGAAATTATGCAGAAATATAATAATCTAGTTGTAGTAAAGTCTCTTTCAAAATCGTATGGAATTCCAGGATTGCGTTTAGGGATTTTGGCATCTTCAGATGAAAAGTTGATGACAGAATTGAGTCGAAATGTGGCAATTTGGAATATCAATTCTTTTGCAGAATTTTATCTTCAGATTGCAGAAAAGTATAAGCAAAGCTATGAAGATGCAATGCAAAAATTCAAACAAGTCCGAAAAAAATATATCGATGACTTGCAGAAAATTGCAGCTTTGCGGGTTATTCCTTCACAGGCAAATTATGTGATGGTAGAGATTTTAAATGGTATGACAGCAAAAGAACTAACCACAATCTTGCTTGAGGAGCATGATTTGTTAATTAAAGATTTGTCGGCAAAAACGCAGAGAAATGGAAAACAATTTGTTAGACTCGCAGTTCGGCGTGAGGAAGAAAATAATCATTTGATTATTGTATTGCAGAATGTGTGTAAGAATTTGTCTAGTTAATGTGGAAAATCGAAAAAATATTTTTGGAAAGAAGGTGGACATATGAAAATGACAATTGTTGGAGGAGGAAATATAGGAACTTTATTGGCTGCTGAAATGGCAAAAAAAGGACATTCGGTTACAGTTTATACTTCTAAACCCCAAAAATGGGTAAATAATATTGAAGTTTTTGACAAAAATGATAAGTTCCTTTTTTGTGGTAAAATACAGAAAATTACATCAGATATGCAAGAGGCTATGACAAATGCAGATATTATTTGGGTCACAATGCCATCATATTTATTTACGAGATTAGCCTTGCAAATGGAAATGTATTTAAGTGATGGGCAATATGTAGGTATCATTCCAGGAACTGGTGGAGCAGAATTTTCGTTTCAGCCATTAGTGAAAAAAGGATGTCATTTATTTGGTGTTCAACGGGTTCCAGCGATAGCCAGAGTAAAAGAATATGGTCAGAGTGTCTATATGTTAGGTAAAAAAGATAAAATTAATGTTGGAGTAATAGGAAAGGATGAAAAAATCTCAGATTTGTTAGAAGAAATATTTGAGATTTCTTGCATCAAGTTGCCCAATTATTTGTCAGTTACGCTTACACCATCCAATCCATTATTACATACAACAAGATTATATTCGATGTTTCGAAATTATTCTGACGGAGAAAAATATGAGCGAAATTACGGATTTTATAGAGAATGGGATGATGAGTCTTCAAAATTGCTTTTAAAATGTGATGAAGAGTTGCAACAATTGTGTAGGATAATTCCGATGAATTTGAAGAATGTTGTTTCACTGAAAGAACATTATGAGTCAGAGACAGTTGAAGAAATGACGAAAAAAATATGTAGTATTGAGGCATTTCATAATATTGATTCACCAATGAAAAAAGAAAAGGGAGGTTGGATACCGGATTTTGAGTCTAGATATTTTAAAGCTGATTTTGCATATGGACTGAAAATAATAGTAGATATTGCAAGACTTTTTGAAGTTGACGTACCTTGTATGAATAGAATTTGGAATTGGTATACTAATACAGTAAATGAATCTGAATTCTTTAGATTAAATTCTTCTAAATTAGATTTCTTGAAATATTATGAGTAGGAGAAGTTAACAAAATGAGTGATAGAAAGAATTTGATTTGGAATGCAATTGCAGCAGCTATATGTGCTATTAACGGAGTTATAATTACGGCGGTAGTCTCAAGAGTAAATGGAATTGAAATAGCAGGAATGTTTACAATTGCTTTTGCAATGGCTAATTTACTTTCAAATATCGGAAAGTATGGTATGAAAAAATACCAGGTGACGCAAGGGAATGGGAGATATACATTTTCGACTTTTTTGTATTCTCGGTTTGTTACAGTTGTATTGATGATCATTGCGGTTTTGGGCTATGTGTGTTTGAAAATGAAAGTAGAAAACATGCAGACTCAGAAAGTTATAATTATACTCGGAGTAAGTTCGTGGTATTTTTTAGAAGCGTTAGAAGATGTTTTTGCAGGCGAATATCAGGCAAAAGGACGTCTGGATGTAGGAAGTAAAATTCTTATTCTTCGGTGGATTGTGATATTAATAGTATTTGTTTTCTGCGATTATGTTTGTACTTTAGAGAAAGCTCTATTTATGTCAAATTTATTTGGGATTATAATAGAAATTTTGAGTATAAGTGCGACGTATCATAAATACATAGGAAGAGCAGGTTCAGTACAAATGAAACAAGTAATGCAGGTTCTAAGGATATGTTTGCCGCTTTCTGTTTCAGGTTTTTTATATTTTTATACTACGAATTTATCAAAGTATGCGATAGAAACATATTCAACAGATACAGCACAGGCAATTTATGGATATATTTCTTTGCCTGTTTTTGCAATATCTGTGTTGAATAGCATAATTTATCAACCAGAATTAACCTACTATGCCGCAGAATGGAAGCAGGATCGGCAAGCATTTAGCAGAAGAATGAAACGACAGTTGTTGCGTATAGCTGGAATAGGAGGAATGGCAATAATTTGTGCATATTTTTGTGGCGTTCCAATCTTATCAATAATTTACCATGTTAATTTAAATGAACAGAGATCAAACATTTTGATGGTTATTTTGGGTGGGGTGTTATTGGCAATAGGCGGATTTATTGAAACAATGCTGACGGTTATAGGGGAACAGAAAAAAGCGATGTACGGATATCTTGTTGTATGCCTACTGGGAAAATTCATTGTAGATAATATGGTAAAAAAATATGAGTTAGATGGGGGAGTAATAGGATATGTCTGTACGATGACAATGTATGTTTTATTTTTTGGGGGAATGTATCTGCGAGTCCGTTTTAAAAATGAACAGATGTAAAGCATCAATTTCAATTTTAGAATACTTTTTGAAATTAAAGGAGAAGAAAATGCAACATTTATTTACCATTGGAATTGCATCTTATAATTATGAAAAATTTTTAAAAAAAAGTTTAGAGGCAATTAAGAGACAGAAATTTAAAGATTATGAAGTTCTGATATCAGATGATTGTTCAACAGATCAGTCAGTTGCAATGATTCGGGAATTTATGAGACAGAATCCGGAAATGGATATAAGATTAATTGAAAGTAAAAAAAATGAGGGATTAATAGCGAATAAGAATAAGATAATTCAGTCGTGTGAAGGAGAATATTTGATTTTATGTGATGCGGATGATTGGATGGATGAAAAGTGTTTGGAAAAGATTGCGGAAGAAATTAAAAAAGAGAATCCGGATAGGGTGATCGTCGAGGTGGCACACATAGGGGAAGACGGAAAAATTATTCAAGTAGAGCATATTCCCAAGAACCAGACAAAGTGGGGATGGAATATACATCATGGATGTGCAAATAAAGTAAGTATTTTAAGAGAACATGATATTAAAATTAAAGGAACACCAGATGATGTATATTTTACGATAGAATTTGCAAAATATTGTAAAAAGGTATCTGTTGTAAACGAAGTATTATATTATTGGCTGGTTCATTTAGACTCTGAAGGAAGAAAGATCAAACAGAATGTTTCGGAAGAGTCCATTGCAGAATTAGTAAAATGTATTCCTTTTATTGGTGAGACGATTCAATATATTGAGGAACGAAATGATATGAATATGAAGAAAGATCGAGAAGAGCTACGTCTCGTGATGCTAAAATTGTATTATTTTACGATCTTTTTTTCATTTCAAAAATTTAGTTTGAAACAAAAGCTATTTTCTTATCGAATTATTAAGAGCATTATGCAAAGAGTGGATGAAAGCTATTTGTCTAATTCGCTTTTAAAGGACAAGCAAAATGCACCTTTGAGAGAATATGCAATGCAAGGAATATCCATTGGTGTCTTGTTGGAAAAACTGCATTTAATGCCGTTGGCATTAGTTGGATATCATATTTTAACAAAGTTTAAATATTTTGATCAATAAGTCCAAGATACAAGGAGTAATAGAGATATGGAAAAAAGAAAAAAGTTCATTTTTAGACCGGAATGGGCGAAATATATGTACTGGGTTTCACTTTGGTTTTTTCTGGAAGCATTTATATTTGGTAATGGAAATGCTTCCTTGTGCAAGAATCTCAGCAACATTTCATTTGGTGTAATGTTTTTTTGTATGTTGTTGGCTACAATACTATGGATAAATCCAAAAAATAGTAGAGATGCTAAAAGTGAAATACAAATTTTAGGAATGTTTTTAATCTTAAGTATTTTTTGGAATGTAAATTTTGGTTGTACGCGGAATGCATCCATAAATATGCTGATGGCTTGTATAGGGTTGCTTTCGTTAAATATTTGTGCTGTGTTATTACTGTTTCATTTTTTAAAAACGAAACAATATTTAAATATAATTTCACGTAATACATGGAAAAAATATATAGGTCTTTATGGAATTCTTATTTTATATGCAATTTTATCAATTCAAGATTTTGGAATATGGTTTAAAGGTGATAGTTATATTTATTATAACGCTATTTTGCGAGGGAAAGATACATGGGATTTTACTTTAAATGATTTATCCGCATTTCGAATGGGTGGACATACTACATATGCATATGCATTTTTTTTGTATATTGGAGAGTATTTGTGGCATGCACTTGGGAATGGGATTAGATTAATGAATATATTACTTGCAGAGATCACAATCGCATGTTTTTATGGAATATGTGTAAAATTATTTAAGAAATCTGATGTAATAGAACAGACTTTATTAACAGCAATTTTTGCTTTTGCACCATTATTGTTTGGAACGTCGTATTTGGTAAATTCGGATTTCCCAATGCTTTGCTTTTTTGTCATTTTTGTATTTGCTTATATGCATCAACTAAAGGTGCTTCAATACCTTTCTGCTTTGGCATTATGCTTTTCAAAGGAAATTGCTATTTTGATTTTAGCAGGTTTTTATCTGGGGGAATGTATTTATGCTGCTATAAATAGAAAAAAAAATTGCAAGATTAGTTATATAATTAGAGAAATTTTTTCTGTAAATAGAATTCTAATGTATTCAGGAGTATTTTTTTATTTAATCCCAGCATTTTTATTGAAAGATGGTTGGATGAAGAATTTGCGTGTTCTTTTAGTAAAAACTTCGGAACAATCAAGCAAAAAATATCCGGATTTAATTGTTAAGTGGCATTATTATGTATATAAAGCTGAAGAAATGTTTTGTATGAATTTTATGTGGGTGTTGTTGGTAGTAGTAGTCTTTTTGATGGGACGAGAAGTGATTGTAAAATTTAGAAAAAAGAAAAAAAGTGAAAAATCACTGTGGCTTAGAAATCCGATGATATTGCCCTTGTTTTTTTCATGGAGCATGTTTGCATTTATCAGTATTTATTATTTTACATATGTTCATTATCGTTATGTTCAATTAAATTTATTTTTTATGGTACTTTTGCTTGGAAGCGCAGTAGAATTAATACGAAAAAGAAGGATTAAATATGGTGCCCTGAGTGGAATTCTCGTATTGTTTTTATGCGAAAGTTACATTTTGCTTGATCCACTTACATATATGATGCTTCCGAAATTTAACGCTGGAAATAAAAATATGGTTTCAACACGGAGGTATTTTTATGGGGGTGAGCCATATGGTTTTGGATATATTGAAAGTGATCAAGAGATAGTAGTTGAGCATTATTTACATGAGGGATTAGATTATAATCGACAAGAAATAGGATTACAACGCGTGTTAGAGAAAGCTTTTGATGAGATAGATTATAAAAGTAGAAAGCTGGTAGTATTGCAAAATTTTGGGGGATGGTTGCAAAATGATTGTTGGCAATTATTTGGTGCAAATCGTTCAAATGGTTATTATTGGGATGAGAAGTTGAAAACAATTAAAAATGAAAATTTAGGAAATGAGGAAATTCATTTTGAAATTTCGGCGAGTGATGAAACTATGGAACAATACGATGAGGTATATTATTTTTCTTTTACATTCAATAAATATGCTAAAGATGAATTTTTAAAGAAAAAGAAAATTTTACAGGAATTTGAGGTTTCGAATGGAGCATGGAAAATTAAGGTATATAAAGTAAAATAGGAAGGATGGAAGTTATGAGGAAGAAAATGAAAACACGAGTAATAAAAATCTTTTTTGGTATAATGTGTGTAGGAATAATTTATGCGGGAGGCATTAAAAAAGTAGAGGCAGAAGAATGGAAAGGAGAAGGTACAAAAGAAAATCCATATTTAATTGAGAACGAGGAGGACTTATGGAAGTTTGCACGAGACGTAAATTCTGGTAATTCATATGAAGGAAAGTGGTTTAAACAGACTAATAATATTGATTTAAATAATAAAAAGTGGACATCTATTGGAATTTTTGGAAGTAGCAAATATTTTTATGGAACATATGATGGTGATGGACACTATGTGGAAAATTTAAAGATTGAATCAGATGGAAATAATTCTTTTTTTGGGCAACTTGGTGGTACAGTTATGAATTTTGGAATTGAAAGTGGTGAGATTAAGGGAGCATATCTTGGGAGTATAAGTAGTCATGCCACAAAAGAAGGAAAAGCGCTTATTTTAAATTGTTATAATCGGGCAACTGTGACGGGAATAAGAGCTGGTGGAATTGCAGATTGTTTTAACGGAGAAATAAAAGATTGTTGGAGTGACTGTACGGTAAATGGAGAACAACGTAAAGGCGGCATTGTTTCTTATAAGGTAAGAACCAGCAACTGTTATGGAGTGGAAAAAGACGATCAGGGATTGGATTACCATAGCGTAGGGGAAAACTACATAAATAGTAAAAAATTTGCAGAAAAGCTCACAAAATCTGTTTATGATTTTTGTGAAAAGACAGGCAGTAATGTTAATGATTTGTATAAATGGGAGATTCGTAAGGATGGAAAATTAGGGTTTTCGAAAGAAAAACAAAAAAGAACTGTAAAAAAATATGAAGGAAAGGGTACAAAAGAAAATCCTTATCTAATTCAAAATTCCGAAGAATTGAGAGATTTAGCATGGCTGGTAAACACAGGAAATGATTATAAGGGAAAATACTTTCGACAAACCGAGAATATTGATTTAGAAAACAAGGAATGGATACCAATTGGCTTATTTGGTAGAGAGCATTATTTTTATGGAATTTATGATGGCAATGGACATTATGTAAAAAATTTAAAAACAACTAACAGTGGAAATGGATCATTTTTTGGGCAATTAGGTGGTACGGTTATAAACTTTGGAATTGAAAGTGGTAAACTGAAAGGAGCATATCTTGGAAGTATTAGTAGTCATGCAGTTGGAACATCAGCTCTGATTATGAATTGTTATAATAAGGCAACGGTCATGGGAAATCGTGCTGGTGGAATTGTGGATAACTTCGATGGAAAAGTTATTAACTGTTGGAATATTGGAAAAGTACAAGGAACAGAAGCAGTTGGTGGAGTTTCATCTTATGGAACTAGATTGAGTATTAATTGTTATGGAATAGAAGATGATGATCATGGAAAGATGTATGAAAAAATTACAATGAAGGATATGCAAAAAAAAGATTTTGCAGAAAAATTGCGAAATAATATCGAAGAAAATGCGGAACAATTTGGATTCAAAAAAGAAGATTTTAATGATTGGGAGGTTAAGGAAGGGAAAGTTCTTGCATTTTCAGAAAAGAAGGTAGGAATATCCTTTATGGACAAGTTAATGGATCATTGGAAAATTGTTTTAATAGTAATAGTTGTTGTAGTGCTTGTTGCATTCAATTTTTATTTTCAAAAAAATTGGGAGAAAATGAAAAGAAAGGGGATAAGAATGGTAAAGAATAAAAATAACGCATGATTTAAAATGATGGAGTGTTCAACATGGTTATTTTAAAAGAAACCTTGTCGAATAGTCATGAAAAATAGAAGAGTATGGTGCACACATTTTCCATACAAATGACACGGAAGTGTGAAATTACCTGCAGCAATTTGCCACCTTTAATCGTTTTACCAATAGTCCGGTGGCGAATTATAAGGGAGAATTGTATTCGCTGCCGTTTAACATGTATACGTTTAACAAGATGTGGGGCGTGAACACACCACAGGAAGCAGCTGCGAAAATAGAAGAGCAGAAAAAAGAAGCGGGTATTACCGAACCGCGAAATCTAAAAGAGCAGGCAATTTCACTGGTCGGGAAAGATATTTTTGAAAAACTGGTAAAAGGTTATACAGAAAAGCAATGGGGACGTGACTGCAAGGAACTTCCGGCGTTTATTATCAAACGGTTGCCAGTGAGATTTACGTTTGATAATAATTATTTTAATGCGTTGCATCAGGGGATTCCGATTGGTGGTTATACGAAGATGGTAGCAAATATGCTAAGTGGAATCGAAGTGAGATTACAGACAGATTATCTGGAAAATAAAGAGGAATTTGATTCACTGGCACAGAAGATCGTTTATACGGGACCAATCGATGCATATTTTGGCTATTGTCTGGGACATTTGCAGTATCGCTCTGTGCGGTTTGAAACAGAGAGTTTGGATCAGCCGAATTTTCAGGGAAATGCGGCCGTGAATTATACGGACCGCGAAACCCCATGGACCAGAATCATTGAGCATAAGTGGTTTGAATTCGGAAAAGATGCGGATGGAAATGATATTCCAAAGACGATTATCAGCCGGGAATACAGTTCAGAATGGAAACCGGGAGACGAGCCTTATTATCCGGTAAATGATGAAACAAATAATCAACTGTATCGGAAGTACAAGGCATTGGCACAGGAAGAGACGAAGGTAATCTTCGGAGGTCGGCTGGGTGAATACAAGTATTATGATATGGATGCCGTTGTGAGAGCAGCACTGGATCGATGGGAGAAGGAAATGTAAAAATCATTGGAGGTAATTCTAATGATCAAACCGGAAAGGAGAAAGTTACAAATAATAAGTAACAGAAAAGAAAATGAAACAAAGATTAGCAGATTACATAGCAGATTTCCTTGTAAATCATGGAATCAAAGATTGTTTTATGATCACAGGTGGAGGAGCCATGCATTTAAACGATGCATTGGGACATAAAGAAGGATTGCATTGTACCTACAATCATCATGAACAGGCGTGTGCGATCGCGGCAGAGAGTTATGCGAGAGTGAATAATCGCATGGCAGCAGTCTGTGTGACGACAGGACCGGGTGGAACAAATGCGATTACAGGTGTATTGGGCGGATGGCTGGATTCGGTTCCGATGTTCGTCATATCTGGACAGGTTCGTTATGATACGACAGCACGGTATATGGAGCGATTTACTGATGGTTTGCCTCTGCGTGCCGTCGGGGATCAGGAATATGATATCACGAAATCTGTCGCACCGATGTGTAAATATGCGGTGATGCTCGAAGAACCGACACAGATTCGCTACGCACTGGAAAAAGCATTTCATCTGGCGACAACAGGAAGAAGAGGTCCGGTCTGGATCGATATCCCATTGAACTTTCAGGCATGTGAAATAGAGACGGATGATCTGGTTTCCTACGATCCGAGTGAGGATGCAGATGCGGCACCGAAGCCTTTTTCAGAGAGTATAGCACAGGAAATCATAGAGAAGATTCGTCAGGCAAAGCGGCCGGTATTATATGCAGGAAACGGAATCCGTTTATCGGAAGGATATCAAGAATTCCGAAAAGCATTGGAAAAATTAAACATTCCGGTGGTGACATGTTGGGATTCTATCGATGCCATCGAAGATGAGAATCCACTTTATGTGGGACGAGGCGGCATTATGGGAGACCGGCCGGGCAATTTCGCAGTGCAGAATGCGGATCTGGTACTTGCAGTTGGCAACAGACTTTCGATTCGTCAGGTGGGTTATAATTGGAAAACATGGGCGAGAGAAGCTTTTGTGATAATGGTAGATGCGGATCCGGCAGAGTTAAAAAAGACGACGCTGCATGTGGAAATGCCGGTTTGTGCAGATGCAAAAGATTTTTTTGAGACAGTAAATCGTGTACTGGAAAAAGAAAAGACACCGATTTATACAGAAGAATTCTGGTTAGAACGATGCAGAACATGGAAGGAAGAATATCCGGTCACGCAGCCAAAACACTGGGAAGAGGACGGAGAGTATGCGAATGTGTACGCATTTATACACTATCTGAGTGACAGCCTTCCGGATGGAAATCTGACGGTTGTATCAAATGGAAGCGCATGTGTGGTAGGAAGCCATAACTATGTGATCAAAAAAGATGCCAGATTTTTGATCAACAGCGGTGTTGCGAGCATGGGGTACGGTCTGCCGGCAGCCATCGGAGCATGTAGAGCAGCGGGAGATACCACGACGATCTGTATCGAAGGGGACGGAAGCATCATGATGAATCTTCAGGAATTACAGACGGTGATCACGAATGCGCTTCCGATCAAAATCTTCTTGATCAATAATCAGGGCTACCATTCGATTCGTCAGACACAGAATAATCTGTTTCATGAGCACTGCAAAGTTGGAATCGGACCGGAGAGTGGAGATCTGAGTTTCCCGGATTTTGAAAAACTCGCAGGAGCATTTGGTTATCCGTATTTTGAGGCGCACAGTAATGCGCAGATGAAAGAAGCGGTTCAAAAGACATTGCAGACACAAGGTCCTGTTTTTTGCCAGATTTTTGTCTCCACCACACAAAACTTTGAGCCAAAGAGTGCAACCAAACGTCTGGAAGATGGTACATTGGTAAGTCCGCCGTTAGAAGATCTGGCTCCGTTTTTGGATCGGGAGGAATTCCAAAAGAATATGTTCATTGCACCGGTGAAAGAAGGGTAATTCGTATGTATGAGCAGATAAAAGCGGTTTTATTTGATTTGGATGGGACGATCTATTATGGCAGTCAGCTGATTGAAGGGGCAGACGAGGTCGTACAGGCATTTCGTGACAGAGGGAAAAAGGTATTCTTTTTGACAAATAATTCAACGAAAAGCAGAGAGCAGATTTGCGATAAACTGCGAAAAATGGGATTGCCGTGTCGAAAAGAGGAAATCTACACATCTGGTTACGCGGCTGCTTTGTATGCAAAAGAAAAAGGCTATGAACGTGTTTATATCTTTGGAACAGATGCACTCAGGCAGGAATTTGCGGAAAATGGAGTTTTTGACAGCAAGGAAGCACAAGTTGTGGTGATCGGTTATGATGCAGAGTTTGATTATGCAAAGCTGACAGATG
The DNA here is from genome assembly GCA_051880395.1 of Lachnospiraceae bacterium. Taxonomy (GTDB): domain Bacteria; phylum Bacillota; class Clostridia; order Lachnospirales; family Lachnospiraceae; genus JBJENW01. Next base: position 22,674 of record JBJENW010000383.1, read on the forward strand.
CGCTTCAGGCAGCACTGCATGCGGACACATTGATCGCCTGTAACAAGGAAAAGCATTTTCCGGGAGAGCATGCAAAGAGAATGCCGGGATGTGGTGCTATGGTAGGCGCATTGGAAGGTAGTCTTGGACGTACGGTGGATGATGTGGTTGGGAAACCAAATCCGTTGCTTTTGGATATAATCTGTAAACAGCAGAATTTAAATAAAGATGAGATTTTGATGGTGGGAGATACCTACGAGAGTGATATACAAATGGCAAAGGAATATGGCTGTTCTTCTGTCTATATTGGAGAGGAATATGTGATAGGCCATCAGGTGTCAGAAATCAGGGAAATATTAAATTGGCTATAGGCAGAGGGAAAGGATAGAATGAAAAACATAAGTTTATTAGATTGTACATTGAGAGATGGCGGCTATGTGAATAACTGGAATTTTGGAAGAAAAGCGATTTATAATATAGCAAAGAAAATGGTATTGGCAGGCGTCGAATATCTGGAACTGGGTTTTGTGAGGGATTGTGTCTATGATCCGGATTATTCGCTGTTTGATGGAAATGAAAGTGTCAGTAAGATGATTCTGCCGAAAAATCCATCTACAAAATATGTAGGAATGATTGATATGGGACGCCCGATCGATTTGGAGAAACTCGGAAAACGGGTGGATAACGGATTTGATCTGTTTCGGGTTATTTTTAAAAAGAACAAGATACAGGAGGCTTACGAATATATACAAAAACTGCAGGCGCTTGGATATGAGGTGTTTGCGCAGGCGGTTGGATCGGACGGTTATTCAGATGGAGAATTTATCGAACTGATCCGGAAATTCAATAATCTGCCGATAGGGGCGTTTTATATCGTCGACAGTTTTGGATTGATGAAAAAACGTGACTTTCTGCGTTATGTACAGATCGCAGACCATAACCTGCGGGCGGACATTATGCTTGGATATCATTCGCATAACAATATGCAGCAGGCGATGGGAAATGCCTCCGCAATGGCGGAGTTGAATCTCAGACGGGACATCGTGATCGACGCGAGTGTGTTTGGCATGGGGCGTGGTGCCGGTAATCTAAACATGGAATTGTTCGCAGAGTACATGAACGAGACATTCGACAGGCAGTACAGGATAGAGCCGATGCTGGAGGTGATCGATGAATATCTGAATGAGATCTATCAGGAGCATTTTTGGGGATACTCGCTGCCACTGTACCTGTCAGCTTCCAATGGCTGCCACCCGAATTACGCCATCTATTTTTCAGCGAAAGGAACACTGACCGCAAAATCCTATGATGAGATCCTGAAGCTGATTCCAAAAGAAAGCAAAGCGATTTACAGTGAAGAAAAAGCGGAAGAGGTGTATAAGGAATACCAGGAACAGTTTGTAGATGATCGGGAGGCGGTGCAGGAGTTAGAGCCGAAGTTTACCGGCAGGGAAATCCTGCTGCTCGGACCGGGTAAGACGTTAGAGGAGCAAAGGGAAGAAATTCAGACATTTATCCGTGAAAAAGATCCAGTGGTGATCACATTAAATTTTGTCCCGGAGTTTTACAAATATGATTACGTTTTTAGCTGCCATATGAGAAGATACAAGGACATTCAGGATGTGGAAGGCGCAATCAAAATCGTAACGTCCAATATTCGCGAGGCAAGGAATTATCAATATAAGATTAATTTTGCAAGCTACACCGCAAGTGCACCGGAGATCATGGAAAATTCTGGCGTTATGTGTGTAAACTTTTTGCAGCATTTAGGTGTAAAACGTGTGTATTTAGCAGGGCTGGATGGATACGCGGTGGATCATTCACGAAATTATGTGAGCAGTGGATTGGAGTGCCGTTTCTCGAAGGAAATGTCCAAGCTGAGGAATGCGCTGATTAAAAAAGAGTTCCAGCAGAAGAGAGGGAAGATGGAGTTGGTGTTTTTGACGAGAAGTATGTATGAATAAAGGATACGAAGCAGTGGAAAGGGTTTTATTCGCCAGACGACGGTAGGAAGCGTTCTGGCGGATTTTGATTTTAAGTTTTTTAGCCATTTGATCGAAAAAATCTATTAGTTGTTTTTGGATTTTCAGGGAAATAGGAAGTACAAGGCATTGGAACAGGAAAAGACGAAGGTAATCTTCGGAGGTCGGTTGGGTGAATACAAGTATTATGATATGGATGCCGTTGTGAGAGCAGCACTGGATCGATGCGAGAAAGAACGAAATTCAAAGGGGATGAGGTACTACGAATTATAATACGATTGGCAAATGGTTGGAGGAGCGCAATATAATTATCGAGGGGAGCTTTGCCGATGCTCTGCGGAGCTATTCGAAAGAATATAAAAAAAAACGGGGTTAAGATTAAGTGAAATCTACAGTCTGCTGGGATGCTCCAAGCAAAATATTTTCTATTGGGAAACACATTCATTTAATTCCCAATATAAAAATTCGGTATTAAAGGTTGTTTCAAATGCGGAAAATATTTTTGGATTGTCTGAGAAGGAAAAGGAAGCACTGGCTAATAGAGCAGGATTTACGTTTGTAAATGGTGGTTATAAATTAAAGGATATCATTTCGCAGCAGAAAATCAAATCAAAAAGGATCTATGAGCGTTCTTTGATTTCGGAACGGATGTTCAGATATTATAGATCGGATGTCTACATAACCAAGCTGACGTTGCTTGCAATATCCATTATTTTAAATTTGCAGATTAGCGAAATCAATAGGCTGTTAAGTAGTTACGGATATTGTTTTTCAAAAAGCCTGGAAGGTGATATGGTGGTTTTATGGTATCTTGAGTTTGAGCAGGATGAGAATAATCGGACAGAAGTGTTGTATCAGATAAACGAGACACTTCAGGAGATGGAATTGCCGATTTTGGGAACAAAAGTCTATAAAGTTTAGGATTATATATATAAAGTAAAAAAAGACTTCCGACTTTTTGACAATAAATCCATATAATAGAATTATGCAGAAAATAACTGTAAATAATGAATAGATACCTGTACATTAAAGATTATTTGCATGATTCTATTGAGGTATCTGATGATTTTGGAGGAGGAATCTTATGAAGTACGAAATTATTCCGCAAGATGACACTGTACAGATTGAAATCACAGAAAACGGTTCTACCGAATGCCTGACTCTGATGGAAGCACCACCTAAGAATTGTATGCTTGTGCAAAACAGCCGAAAAGATGTGCTTGGGGAAATTAATCTTGAAAAGTTGCTTGCAAATCTTGATGATTGTATAGATTTGCTGCAGATTACTTTTAACGCAACAGACGGATTTACTGTTCAGGCCAATGTACAGGATCTGATTACTCAGTTTTCAAATGCAATGGTTGTAAGCAACAGTGCAGCCTATAGTTTTAAGGATGCAGCCAAAACAATAGTCGACGCGTATATCGAAGCGTATGGCTATTTGTTCTATGGACAAATCGATATAGCAATCATGATCTTTAAAGATGCAAAGGATGTTGCAGCGGAAATGGTGAAAGAGTCAGATAAGCTTGTAAAGATTTTTGATGATCTTACAACTAAAACTGATGAGATATTACATGAGGTTATCACGGAACGGGCGGTCGATGAGGAAAAGCGCAGTGAAACCCAGGCTCTTGTCGGACAACTGAAGGCTTCTGTTAATGCTTTGACGCAACTGAAAGAGAACTATGCAAAGGATTTACAGCAGATACAGGAGGATTATGAAAATCTTCAGCAGCGTGAAATGACGATGGAAAAAAGATCCTACAATATGCAGCTTGCATCACTGATTATGAGTGGAATTGGCAGTATGTTTGGAAAGGGAACCGCTTCATCAGGTAAGTTTAATGATGAATCAGAAATTTTGACAGAAAGCGAAACAAACGGGGATTCAGCGAAAACCACGGCGAAGAGTGAGTATGTGAAAAATATCGGTGAGCAGGAAAAAATCAAGGCGCAGATCAAACAGAACGACGAAAGGATCAAAGCGATTGACAAGATTCTTGACGGAAAACTTTACAAGGATGGCGAGAATAATGGAAATGCGGAACAAGGTGATGCGGATACAAAGAAAACTGCGAAGGAGCTAAAGGAAGAAAAAGTCTCTCTGACAGAAGAAAATAAAAAACTGAATGAAAAACTCAATTCCCTTCAGGGCAGTGAGAAAGTCTTAAGCGAGACGCTGCAAGGATTTGGAGAAGCGATGGATAAGATATCGAGCGAAACCCGCAGTGCCGCTCAGGAGATCCAGAAAAAAGCAGATAACCTTGCGCAGCGTATGAAGGAACTTAATAAACGCCGTAATGAATTAAAGGACAAAGAACGTGAAAATATTGCACAGCTTGCAGCTTATACGGAAAAAATGGAAAATGCCGTTATAACTGAAAACGAGCTGGAAAGTGCAATTCAGTCATTGGTAATCGCAATCGGATGCTTAAGACGGGTACTTGCTTGTTTACAGGAAATAAAGCTTTTCTGGTCAAATGTTGAGAAATTCTGCTGTAGTCTAGAAAAAGACGACGGAAGAATACTTTCTCTTGTTGAAGTTCAGAAAAACAAGGATTCCGATCAGTGTGCGGTATATTTTAAACATCCACTGTTTGTAAAGCGATTCGTTGAGACAATAGCAAAATGGGAAGCATTATATGTTATTTTTGAAGAATATTATGAGGACCTTGCAAAGTCTGCGAGAAGACTTTCCGAAACTCTGATGCAACAGTTGGATTCTGAGAGGAGTGTACAGTGGAAGCTGGCTTCAGAACTGGCAGGAAAATTGAATAAAAAGTTAAAATCCGAAGTGGCAGAAAGCGATGGAACAGTATGAATGAAGTAAAAAATCAGATTCAGCATTTTTGTGATGAATGTAATAGGCTGATAGAGTCTAATCATGCAGATGGCGATGATGCCAGGGAGACCGCATTTCGTTTGGTTGGAATCATGAAGAAAAAGGCAGGCGAGTGTGTTCGGAACTGCGAAAATGAAATCGAAGAAAATAACCGGATACAAATGAAACTTATGAAAGAACGAGCTTATTTGTACAAAAGAAAAGAAAGTGATAAGGAACAGATGAGCATACTGGATGTAGCTATTGTTGAAATTGCCAATAAAATTAGCGATATGGAGGCTCAAATCACAAAATACAAATCAGATCTGGAAGAACTTCAGGCAAAGGTACGAAAGAACGAGCTGAAAAGTGATCGGTGTAGGAAAGTAGGGTGGGCGACCTGCTGGCTTGGATTTATCAATATTGCTACGTGTGTAAATGCCAAAAAAGAAAACGATAAATACATAGAAAGTGCGATACGGCTTCGACAATATATTGAAGAAAATGCTGAATATATAAATGATCTGAGAGAACGCTATGAAGAACAAAAGGAAGAGCAGCGTAAGAAAAAAGAATCATCTGCAAATCTGGCAAACAAAGTAACGGCATTAAATGGAAATATAAGTTTTATTACGAATCAGATAAACGAATTAAGAACAGAACAGTCAATCTGGATGAGAATACTGTTTTTTTGTCAATGTATCGAAAAAGAAATTTCTTGTAAAAAAGATATTCTTATAGCGATCATGGAAAATATTGTAATTCTGACGAACCTCATAAGTAGCTTATCTTTCGCTAAATCTACCGATAAATATATTGCAGGTTGCCGTTGTAGGGGAAACAGTCTTTGTTTCGGTCAAACGCTTAATCAGAATGAATATCTTTTGAGCGAAAACAGGCGTTTTGTTGCTGTGATGCAGTGGGATAATAATTTTGTTGTGTATACCTCGGAAAGACCGATATGGGATTCAAGAACATATGGAGCTCAAGGGCAAGGCTCTATCAAATTTGAAGCCGACGGAATGATAGTACTTAACGGAACCAATATGCATTGGAACACCAAGCGGAATGGCGCAGACGTACTTATTATGCAGAATGATGGAAATTTAGTCGCTTATACCAAAGATAACAAGCCTGTCTGGGCTAGCGATACCTATATATATGCGAATACATCGACAACTTGTTTTAAGAAATTAGAGTAAGTAAAAGGGTATTATAAAAATCTACAAAAATGGCTGGGTCAAGCAAATAGTAATTGCTCTTACACCACAGTAATCAAAATAGGTCCAACAGAGAAGACGTTTCTCTGTTGGACCTGTCAGCTTCGGAAAATGAGTGTGAACGCCCAGTACCAGGCACCATTAAGCAATCTGTTTTTCAGAAATGGAGTGTATGAATAAAACAGTAAAAAGACTTCTTTATTTTGGGGTAGAAGCATTGGCTTTAATTGGTATTTTGTGTTTCCTTTGTTATGAAATTAAAACAGAAAGAAATTTTGAAAAATTTGAAGAAAAGTGTTTGGAAAAGGTGAAGGCGCAAGATATTGTTGTAACCAATCATGACCATGTAAGACAAATTACGTCGTATTATTTGCATGAAAAAGGAACCGTATGTATATCAGAAGGTGACCACACAGCGTTAAAAACAAGTGTATTTGGAATTTTAACAGGTCCATTTTCAGTACAACAAATGCAGCAGGTTTTAAATCGGGGTGATAATGTCTGGTATATTGATTCTCCAGGTGGAAATGCTGAATATCAAATTGATTTTCATGGTTTGGATTGTCACGTTTCGCAATTGGATATAACAATGCCAGAAGTTGGAGGAAAAATGTATGTATTGTCGACAAGCAAATAGTAAAATGAGAACTTCCTAAAAAATATCCGAGTGAGCTGTAACATAATATAGGGACATCAGGTACGGCTTATTTTCCTCTCTGCCGAAAATATAGCAGAACAGTCTGTCCTTGTGTTTGAGATTTGCTGTGACGATTGTTTCATTAGACATGGTGTTTGTGATAAAATAAAATTAGGTCACTTTCCAGCCCAAAAGCGCTATCCCATGAGAACATCTCACAGATCACCAATCAGGTACTCGAACAGCTTCAGAAATGGCAGAACCGTACGCTCAAAAATTTTATACGTTTCTGTTCGTAGACAGCCTCTATGTGACCATCCGTACGGATTATGAGGCAAAGAATTACGCGGTTTATGTGCAATGAAGTCTGTGGGCGGTTTCACGTTTCGAAAAAGGGAATTTACAGGGACAAGGACAGATGGTAAAATGGGAGTAAATAGGAGGCTGGTGTTGTGATTTATTTGTATACAGAGGATAGTAAATCTGGTTATGCGTTTTGGAAATTTATATGCGATACCTTATTTCAAGATACAATTGAAGTTCGAAATCTAGGAGAGCATAGTAATAGCACAAAATTGCTTGAATTTGTTTACAATATTACAGATAGAGAAAATACATACCTCATTTCATATGATCTGTCTTTTGATAATAAGAGTGTGATGGAGAGTTATGTCGAAGTACAGGAGTATTTGGAAGAAAATCAATGGAATAACATTATATTTCTGGATTTTATTTCGTTTGAATATATTCTACTTACATTTAATAAGTTGATTGAATGGTGCTTTTCTGAAAATGATTTTTTAAAGGAGAAAAGGAGCAATCTGTTAAAGTGCAGAGAGGATTTGATTAATCTAAAATCTGAGATTAGTGACTATAAAGGTTTCGATTGTTTGAGGAATTTTATTTGTGAACATAACATATCCAATATCGAGCAGTGCTGTTCAAAACTTTTATATGCTATTTTAAGAAACACAGGGTTTGAAATCAGAAAGGGCAGTTTCGGTGAGTGCTGGTATGTGGACTGTTGTGAATATTCCAAAAAAGAGGATGATGATGAATGCGGATTAAGTGAATTACTGCCGACAGCCGGATATAAAGCATTGGAGATATATCGTGGAAGCTGTATCAAACAACGTTTTGATGAATTGGGACTCATTTGATAAAAACGTAGTAAATGGAAGGAAAGGCAGGATGACCATGCTAAGATTATTTTTAAATAAAGCAGTTGCCGATAAGGTCAGTCTGAATGATGTATATTTTAATAAATATACATTTCGTAAGCTGGACTATACGACGGCAAGTAAAATCATTCAAATGATTGACGGTGTACAGTTGACGGATGAGATGAAAATTATTTCAAAATTTACGGATGGCGCGATGGATTTAACGAAGTTGTCAACCGGATGCAAAACAGTATTGAATATCTGGTATAATCAGGATACGGTCTTTGATATTTCAGAATGTGGAAAGAATGCGTTGTCAGTGATTTATAAACAGTCCGTAGGCTGCGCTTATGCAAAAGATCTGGTGACATCTTTGCGAAACGATCTGGACTGCGATATTGAGGTTGTATCACCCTATGGTACAAAAAAATTTACGAAAGTATCCAAGATGCGAGACTGGTATAGTGAGGTGTGTGCGAATGCGGATGAAACCTGTTGTAGTTAGTGAATATCATTCCACTTATTTGGACGTGGAAGTGGATTTAAAACTGGATTGTAATCTGTGTTTTGTGATTGGAGATTCTGGAGAAGGCAAGTCCTTTTTATGGCAGATACTGGACGATGATAGCACCGTAACGGATTATCTGCTGACATTTAACTATCACGATATTAACAAGAATATTGCAGAGAGCGTACGAGAAGCCAGAAACAAGCTGATTGTAATTGATAATGCAGATTTACTTTTGGACGATCCTGTGTTTCGCAGATACCTTGCCTTTGATGAAAGGAACCAGTATATTCTGTTTGGACGAGATACGCAGAGTTTGTTTTTGACAAAGGAGAATTTTAAAAAGGTAGCGTTTAAGGATAAAACACTGAGTTTTGAAAATGTGTTTCAGAGGTGATGCAATATCGACGAATATGCTAACGGCTTGAAAAAATACTGAAAATCCGGTGATTTTTACCTTAAATTTTGTTCCGGAGTCTTATCGGTATGATTATGT
>JBJENW010000384.1:0-5450 GCA_051880395.1 Lachnospiraceae bacterium
CATAATCAAAAAAACGCATCTATACACCTACCTTCTACTAATTGAAAGGCAATTCGTCATCCTCGTCAAAATCAGGATTCAGGAAATATTCCTCCACGTAATCATCATACTTCTTAATTGCCTTATCTACCTCTTCTTTCTCCTTTTTCTTCCCCAGTGCTCCATATAATTTTGAAGCCGCAATAAACATGCTCTCATTTTCATCAAAGCACTTTGATTTATCCATAATAAATCTGTCTACCAGTGTTTCAGCCTTATCGTATTCTTTTGTGTCTATAAATGCATATACTCCTGCCGTTGCCGCCACGACATTCTCAGGTTCCTTTCGCATCCATTTTTCACAGAATTCTACAGCCTCTTTTGTTTTTCCTAATTCACGAAGTACAGTAGCTTTTCTAAATTTAATATCTGAACCAGAATATTCTGGCCAGCCAAACAATTCAAGCAAATCATTACACATCGTTAAGAGTGTTTCATATTCTTCTCGCATATCAATTTCATCAAGACAATCTTCCAACCACCCCTGGATATCAAATGCATAATCCGTAGCATCGTCTATCATCTCTAATTCCGATGCGAATCCCGGAATATTCTTTCGTTCTTCAATAATAATCTCTTTCAGCAGTTCAAATGCCTTCAACCAACAGCTACTGTCTTTTTCAGCTCCAATCATGTTCAGATAACATTTTTCTGTAAGTTTATCAAATTGTTTCCATTTCTTATTCTGCATATCCCTATCTCCTTGTATTTTACAATGTTTTAATCAGCGTACCGCTTTTCTTTGCGCTCATATAAACGTCTTTAAACTGTTCTGCCATATTTTTCCCAATTACAATGTTATATGGTCGGCTTTTTATCGACTTCTATCGGCTTTTTATCGGCTTTTTCCTCAGAACGATAAAAACAAACAACAATTCTGGCTATTTTGGGATTTCTTCGAACCGGACGTTCTACTCGTCTATATGATTCCGTGCTTCTAATCCTTCTGGGAATGTACCTGGGTTATAGATTGCAACACAATCTTTATAAATTGCCACTTCATTACTTTCTCCAGAAAAGTAATCCTTTCATTAATTTTTCTATTGTACGGATTCTACTTTATTTTTCTCTTAATTTCTCCCACTAACTCATGCACCGTCGTACACGGACACATTTCTGATGGTTTCTTCTTACCTTCTCTTTCACACTGTTCCAATTTTTGTTGTGCCATCTGAATCGCTTTTTCTTCATCGCCAGCCATACAAAGTTTTCCGTACATCTTTTCGTCTGCTTTGGAATACTTCTGTCCAGTTTTGATTTCGTACACTCGACCAAAATCTGAACAACAAGTCCAAGACTCTTGAATTGCCGGCATGGAGCCGAAGTATGCATACATCCATATTTCAAAACAAGGATTGGACCATCCCACATGTATGTCTTTACTCACCGCTTCTGCTATAATCTCATCGAATCCCTGTACCTGATCTCTATCAAAAACAATCCATGGAATACGATATTGTGCATCATAAGCAGTCAGTTCCAAACATTTATCAATCATAGCTCTAGTTTTAGTCTCTACAACCTTAATAACAAGTTTCTTTCTAATATCTTCCGGCAATGCCTGATGAAACCCCGTAAAGAAACAACGCTCTGTAGCTTCTGTATCAGTCACAATCAAATAATAACCTAATTCCGGTCTTTTGAATTGTTTTCTCTGCTCTCTTGTTTTTCTATTACCAGTTCTATCTTTTTTCGCCATACTCAATCCTCCTCTTTTCGAGGTGACAAGCCAGTTCCTTCGGTCACTTGTATAAGTGAATCCTTAAATATATCTAAAGCTTTAAGCATAGGAATTGCACCATACTTTCCTAATAAATAATTCTTCTCATAGCTTTCATCCTTACGAATACGAGAGCCATCCTCATCCACAAAGTCTGCCAAAGAGTACAGCGTTGAAATACCTCTATCATCCTTTTGCACAAACCAAATTTCATCACGACGCAACAACTGATTTGACAACTGCCATGTATCGTGAGTTGTAAACACAAGTTGTGCATGATTTGTATTGATTTCCGGATTTAAAAATGTAAGTAAAAAGTTCCTTACAAGTAATGGATGCAAACGAGCATTTAATTCATCAATAAAAAATACACTTCCCTTTTCCAACACATCCTGCAATTCTGGATATAATGCAAACATCTTCAATGTACCAGCAGACTCAAGGCCTAAAGGTATTTCTGCCATTTCATCTGAATCAATCTTCTTATGAAGTGCGTTGATTTTATAACTCTCTTCCTTTACGTCTCCATCATGAGGAATCTTTTCAATTTTAAAATCCTTAATATGATTATCAAAAGATGCTAAATATTCTATAACTTTTTGCTGAATTCCCTTATCTTCTACGAATCCTTTTGGCAATCTACGAGACATAAAGAAATTAGTAAAAGGATCTCCGAAATCAGCAAATTCATTTGCGAGAAACCAATCTCTGATTGCCTTGCACTTGCCAATTTTTAGTTTTGCCCCCAAAGAGATAATAAGCACCTGCTTTTCAAGTGCAATCTGAATATTATCCCTACTGCGCTTCGGAAATCCAGACAAATCCAATTCAGCATCAGAAGTTCCACGATAGAAAATCGTACTATATTTTCTGGCAGTTTTAGCTTTAGAATTTAACCACTCTTCAGTTACCCCTTCCTTATCAATGCAAAAACCATAATTATATGTTTTCTCTGACTTATCTCCGGGTAATGTAAAATACACTTCGAAGCTGGATTCTGCATCAGCAGATGTTGAATCAAACAAGAATGGAGTTGGTCTGAATTCTTCAAACTTCTCATCTTCGTCACCATACTTAAATGAATCTGCAACATAATCAGACATATATTCAAACGCATTATATATATTAGACTTTCCACTAGCGTTCGCTCCATAGATAGCAGCAACTGGTAAAACCTTTTCACTTCCAATAGTTACTACTCTATCCACAAACTCTGTCATCTTTGCTGCAGACAAATCCAAAGTAGCTTCTTCTCTAAACGATTTGAAATTTTTAAAATTAAATTGTATTAACATTTTTTCTACCTCATCTTCTTTTCTACTCTCTAGTATATCCAGTTTTTTCAAAAAATCAACCATGTAATGTGATTTTTTCTCATTTAAGTGTATTTTATCTAAGATTTCCGTATATATTAAGGTAAAAAAAGATTCCACGCACTATTTACGCAGAATCCCCCTTCTCACATTCCATTTCCCGGTCAACCTGATCCGCCGCAGCCTGAATCGCTTTTTCTACCTTTTCTGAATTGGCATCTATTAAAATTTTTAGTATGTAATCGGCGGTTGCTGCCGCTGAGTTCGGATTATGAATTCTATAATTTAGTTTTCTTTTCTGCATAGCGGAGCTCCCACCTCCTCCCTGCGGTTTTCTCTTTGTCCATAACTATGAGAAAATTTATAGAAATAGTCCAAAAACATCCCTATATATATCCACACCTTGAGGAAGTTTTATACAACATTTTCTGATTGAATTTCCAAATTCACAATTAACTCATTAAACACTTTACCGAAAACAAAAACCTCTGTATCCATCAACTTTCAATAGATACAAAGGTTTCAACAATTTCAAATATTTAATTTCCTTATTTTCTAAAGCAAGATACGCCTATGTATTACAAAAACTCCATTCCATGGAATTTCAGCATACATTTTTTCGGCATACTTGATGGGGATTTCGATTCCCCATACCCTCGATTTTAGCATTCCTCTTCTCTCCTAATCAAATGATTATTTCTCTGCCTAACTGTCGCCTTATGTTCAATAGTATAATACGTAATCTCTACTGCCCTTTTTCGCTATAACTTTTATCGGTAACAAAAATCAAGAATCAGATTTTTTAATCTTTTCGATATTCTCCATCTTATTTCAGCTGCTTAACCACAGTCTCCGTACGCAGGTCATTTACCGTAATCACTATTGTTTTATCCCCGTATTCTACTGCCAGCTTCTCATCTCCTTTTAGCCTTACGATTTCATCAGATGGATCGACGCACAACACCGTATCTTCATCTATAAATACATAGTTAAGGTAAAATGCTTTCTGTCGCATCTTATTCACCATGTTCACCTGATAATCCATTCGGTTCTTCAGTGGATTCACATGGTAATTTACTAACAGAAGTTTCTCTTCCAACCCGTCTACAGATGGCTCCGATACCCCAAATCCTCCTCCAATATATATGTTATCTTTTTGAGGTACAAATCCGATTCTTACCACTCCGTCTACATTTTCATAAGTTATCTCCACATCGCTTGATAAAGTACTTACTCCAACGCAGAAATAAGCTTCATACACCCCACACAGAACACCCACAATAAACATAGCTATGATAACTGCATAAAGCATTTTTCTTCTCAGCTTCTTAAACGCCCTGATTTCCGCCTTTGCCTGTACTTTATTTATCTCCGTGTATTTCCCTGATGTAAGCTCTGATTTCATTACCTCCAGATACTCTCGACATTCTGCACATTTTTCCAAATGCTCCTCAATCATGTGATTGCTCTCATCGCTTGTCAGACCGTCGATGTAACTTGGGAACAAATCTTTAATAATTCCACATTCTATCATATTCATCACCCTTTCATAATTTTCTGTTTTGCCCTGTAAAATGTTACTCTCGCCCAGTTTTCACTCTTTCCGAATATCTCCCCGATCTCCCGGAAGGAAAATGCTCCTGTCACCCTAAGAAGCACGACCTCCTTCGCTGTTTCATCCAAAACATGTACCTTTCGGAACAGCTCCATTTTTTCTTCCCGGATACAGACCTCCTCATCCGGCAACTTTTTATCAGATATCAGGTTGTCATCTAAAAGTTTTGTACCTTTCCTCTTTCTTCTCTCCTGTTCCCGGTACCAAAGGTGCTTCGCAATCTGGCACAGCCATGTTGATACTTTGCAGGTTCCATCATATTTGTTTGCACAACGTACTGCCTGATAAAAGGTTTCCTGTGTAAGCTCCTCTGCCGTTTCGTCATCATAGCACAAAGACTTCAGGAAGCAGTATACCATCCTCGCATGCTCCTTGTATGCTGCATCCAAATTTAACATTTCCTCACCTCGCTTTGCTGTGTGTCGTTTATTCTGTGAACGATATATCTGTATATCCTAAAAATGAAATTTTTGTTACAGAAAATCAACAAATAAATAATACCTTATTACAATATCAGCATAATAAGATAAGATGTTCTTCTAAAACCATAGTAATAGAGAACATCTTATTCTTATTTATTATTTTACTTCTACCCTTTTCCAAACCGAACCTCACAATCTTTTCGAAAAAACGTTTCACCATATTCTGCGATTTTAACGTAAAAGATGTCTATTGGTTCTTACTCTACACTTTTATTCCATCAGATTTAAATATGTAATCGGATTCTGTGCACTTTGATTCACTTTTAACCCAGCAATTGATT